>NC_019897.1:340000-655000 GCF_000227705.2 Thermobacillus composti KWC4 | reverse complement strand
CATCGATTATATGACGGATGTTTCCGAAGAGTTGATGGACCTGCACATTCCGAGGCTGCTTCTGCAGCCGCTCGTCGAGAACGCCGTCATGCACGGCATCGAGCCGAAGCCCGGGCGGGGCACGATCCGGATTACCGGCCGGCGGCTGGCGGACGGATTCGTGCTGACGGTCGAAGACGACGGCGTAGGCATGACGCCCGAAGCGCTTGCGAAGCTGCGTGGCCAGCTCCGGGGGCCGAAGTCGGACGAATCGGGCTGCGGCGTCTGGAACGTGCAGCAGCGCTTCCTCCAGAAATTCGGCCCGGGCGCGGTGCTCGAGATGGATTCGAAGGCGGGAGAGGGAACGACGGTCACCCTGCGTTGCGAATTCCGTGAACAGGAGGTGCCCACGGCATGATGATCCTGCTTGTCGATGACGAACCGTACGCGGTGGACGATCTGGCCATGACGATCGACTGGGACAGGCTGGGCATCGAGGCGGTGTTCAAGGCGTACTCCGGAGCGGAGGCGCTCGACATCCTGGCCCGGAGGCCGATCGACATCGTGGTGACGGACATCACGATGCCCGGCATGTCCGGCCTGGAACTGTCCGCCGCAATCCGGAAGAAATGGAAGCAGACGAAGGTGATCCTGCTGTCCGGTTACGCGGAGTTCGGCTATGCGCAGCAGGCGCTGGAGATCGGCGTGTCGGAATATCTGACCAAGCCGATCAGCGACGAGGCGTTCATGCAGAAGCTGGAGCATGTCATCCGGACGATCCGCCGGGAGTGGCAGGAAATCGCGTCGTACGAGCGGGCGGTCAGCATTTTCGAGGAACATCTGCCGCTTCTCCGCAACAACCTGCTCCGCGACCTGATCCAGGGCAAAAAAATATCCCCCGACCGGCTCGTTTCGCAGCTTGCGAAGTTCCAGCTTCCGTTCGAGACGGGCTGCCGGGTCGTGCTGATGACGATGCGGCTGGAGGGGTTCCATTCGTTCTCCGCGGACGACATATTCCTGTTCGAATACGCGATCGACAACATCGCCCGCGAGCTGTACGCCGATGAATTCGCGCTGTGGAACTGCAAGGACGAGCTCGGCCATCTCGTGTATGCGGTGAGGCCGGCGGGCGGACCGGACGGAGATCCGGACGGCGAATCTTACGCCAGGATCACCTTGCTGGCGGAAGAGCTGCAGCGCAGCGTCGAGCAATATTTGCGCGGACGCGTCTCGGTCGTCATCAGCCGGACGGGCATCCTGCCGGACGACCTTCCCGGGCTGTACCAGTCGTCGCTCGGCCTGCTTCGCCGTTATATCGGAAGCGAGCACGGCTTCTTCATGACGATGGACCGCGATGACGCTCCCGCGGACGTCGCCGCCTTGACCCGGTTGTAC
Organism: Thermobacillus composti KWC4; assembly: GCF_000227705.2. Taxonomy (GTDB): domain Bacteria; phylum Bacillota; class Bacilli; order Paenibacillales; family Paenibacillaceae; genus Thermobacillus; species Thermobacillus xylanilyticus. Next base: position 653,626 of record NC_019897.1, on the reverse strand, counting down.
GAGCCTCCGTCCTTCATCCAGCTGTTCGAATCCGGCCAGTGGGAGAACGCGATGGAGAAGCTCGAAGCGGTGTTCGCGGAACTGGCCGCAAAACGCATCGACACCGCGGAGCATCTCCGCGAGATTCACAGCCAGCTGCTCGCCGCGTGCTTCTATATCGCGCACAAGAACGGCAAGATGCTGTCCGATCTGGCGGGCGCCGACCTGGCCGACCGGGAGCCGCCGCCGGATGCGGCGAAGCTGAAAGAATGGGCCGCGCAATTGGTAACCCGCATCCGGAGCGAACTGGAAGCCGAGATGAACGATACGCGCAGACAGCTCGTCCGGCAAGTGCACGAATACATTGACGCCAACCTGGAATCGGCGACGCTGCAATCGATCGCGCATCACGTGTCGCTGCACCCCGTCTATTTGTCCAAAGTGTACAAACAGGAGACGGGGCAAAACATCAGCGATGCCATCTATCGCAGAAAGATGGAACAGGCCACGCATCTGCTGCGCAACACCCGCCTGAAAATCTATGAGATCACCACCATGCTCGGCTATTCCAACGCGCATTATTTCATCAAATTGTTCAAGGAATATTCCGGTCTCACGCCGCAGGAATACCGGGATCGGGCGGAATAAGGTTCGGGGATTGAGGAGGAACCGGCTTGCTTAAGGGCAACAACGACAACGGAAATCAACCGCTGCATGAGCCTGAGCCGGGGCAGGGCTCCGATCATGAGCAGCTCAACGGGACCCGCGAGCCGGGCGGCGGGAAAGAGCCGATTCACGGGACGGATGAGCCGTACACGGATCACAATGATGATCCCGATGATGATCTTGATGCGGACATGGATGATGAGCCGCCCGCAAGGCGCAAATGGTTCAGGAACGCCGTCATCGGGCTGCTCGTTGCCGCCTTGATCGGCAACATCCTGGCGTTTTGGCCCCAAATCTACAACATGCAGACGCTGCCGCTTCTGTTCAAATCCAGGGAACTGTCCGGCCGCGAGGAAGTCCGGCACTACAAGAAAGCCGTTGTCCTGGTCGCCACGGACAAAGGCAAAGGATCAGGGTTCCATGTTTCGGACGGGTACATTGTCACCAACTATCACGTGATCGAAGACGCCGCTTATTTCATCGTTGAATTTCCCGGGGAAAACGCAAGATTTGCGGCGGACGTCGTCCGATTTGACCCGGATTTGGATCTTGCCGTCCTGCAGGTGGACAGCGGGGGAAAGCGGCTGTCGGCGATTGAAATCGAGCGGGAACACGAGTGGGAGCCGGGCGCGCACGTCTATGTGATCGGCAATCCGCTGGATCTCAAGCAGATCGCAAGCGAAGGCAAAGTGCTGGGCATGCTGCCGATTCAGGGCCGAAGCCAACCGGTTATGGCGATCGACGCGCCGGTGCACAAGGGGAGCAGCGGCAGCCCGGTCATCAACGAGCATGGCCGCGCCATCGCCGTCATCTACGCCGCGGGTGAAATCATGGATCAGGGCGGAAAGAAACAGGTCGGACTCGCCGTGCCGCTCCGGGATCTGGATGCGTTGCTGCCCGAGTTGCCGGAGCATGAAGCAGGCGGGCCGTGAAGCACGCAACAAGAAACCGGCTTCGCATCAAATGCGAAGCCGTTTGGCGTTCAAGGGGATCAGGACGGATAGGCAAGGCTGCCGCCGGCGCTATCGATCCGGTACCGGCTTGCCATCGCCTCGACCGGATTCCGGCCGAATGCGCGCAGCCACTTCAGCTCCCTGGCAGCCGCGTCCCACGGTTCATGCGGCCGGTTCCGGATGACCGCGGCTTTTCCGAAGTGGCTGTGCAGGTTGTCGATATAGGTCTGGTAACGTTCTTCCGATTTCACATTCACCCAGCCGCCATCGAGCCGCACCCACAGCGGCCGCTCCCAGCGGCAGGCGGCGATGATCGGCGTCATGCCGTATTGACGGATCGTTTCGATCAGCCCGAGGCAGCGTTTGATGCCGTCTTCATTCGGCGTTCCGTCGATCTGCAAGACTGCGGGCCACAGCAGTTCGAATTGCACGGCGCGGTATCCCATGGCGGCCAGCACGCCGATATCCTCGGGACGGAGCAGCCTGCTGCCGTCCGATTCCGCCACATGCCGGTTCCAAATATCGCTGACCGCCTTCCCGCCTGCCGCGTCCCCGCTTTTCGTCCGGGTGCCGGCATGCTGCTTCTGGATTCGGTACGATCCCCAAAAGGCCATGAGCGACATCCCCCTTTTCAGTATTCGTACCGCAAGTCGTTGATGCAAGCCGCATCTTGGCGGTTCTGATTCCATTGTAGCGCCGGGGGGGATGGGCTGACATAACAAGAATGCAAGATCGATACCCCGATCATAACTTCTTGCGGACCGGTCAAGTTTTGAACTTGCTCGGTGAAAGAATGCACATCGGACGGCCATTTGTGATAGAGTGTTCATGAAAAGGCGATCGTCAATCGGCGATACCGGACGAGACAGCAATGCAAGACCGATCCCACGTCAAGCAGAGAAAGGAAGAACGACGATGATCGAACTGAAAAGCAGACGCGATATCGAGGCGATGCGCCGGGCGGGACAGGTGGTGGCCGAATGCCATCGCCAAATCGCGCGCATGATCAAGCCCGGCGTGACGACGATGGAGATCGACAGGCTCGTCGAATCGATCATGGCGGAGCATGGCGCAAGACCTTACCAGATCGGCTACAAGGGATACCCTTACGCCACGTGCGCCTCTGTCAACGACGTGATCGCGCACGGTTTTCCGAACGATGAGCCGCTGAAGGAAGGCGACATTGTCACAATCGACACGGTCGCGGAGCTGGACGGCTGGCTGGGCGATTCGGCGTGGACTTACGCCGTCGGCCGCGTCTCGCCCGAAGCCGAGCGGCTCATGCGGGTGACGCGCGAATGCCTGGAGCTCGGCATTGCGCAGGCGAAGGTCGGCAACCGGCTCGGCGACATCGCCCACGCCATCCAGACGCATGCCGAGCGGAACGGCTACGGCGTCGTGCGCGATCTGCTGGCCCACGGCATCGGCCGCAGCCTGCATGAAGAGCCGGGCTACATGCACGTGGGCAAACCGGGCAAGGGGCTGCGCCTGAAAGAAGGCATGGTGTTCACCATCGAGCCGATGCTTACGGAGGGCACCTATTTCATGACGATCGACGAGGACGGCTGGACCGCGCGCACGCTGGACGGCAAACGGGCGGCCCAGTACGAGCATGTCGTCGCCATCACGGCGGACGGACCGGAGATCCTGACAGCGCAGTAACTTTATCGCTGCAGTGTGTAATATTGCCGGCACGAAATGGCATGATGCCGAAGGATTTCGCCGTTTGACGTCGAATTGAGGTCAATCCGGAGAGCGCGCCGCGCTCTTCTGACTTCAACTTTCGACGAAACGGGGTTCTTCGGCATTGCTGCGTTATTGGGGACTTGTCTTATTGTCTGTCGTGTTGATTTCGGCTTTGCCGGCAGCGGCTGCGGAACCTGCATCGGCCTCGGCATCGCGGCCGGCCGCCGGCGTCGTCAATCCGAAGCAAGTGTATTCGTATGACATCATGGTGCGCGATCTGAAGCAGCTGGAGGAGACCTATCCCGGACTGATCCGTCTGCATGCCATCGGCGAGAGCGAATACGGACGCGATATCTGGGCGGCCGATCTCGGTCTCGGCGACGCGTACGTCATGCTGAACGGCTCCCACCATGCCCGCGAATGGATCACCACCATTCTGATCATGTCCATGCTGGATCATTACGCGCAGGCGTATGTACGGAACGAAACGTGGAACGGCGCGCCGGTCCGCGACTTGCTGCACCGCGTCACGTTCCGGTTCGTGCCGATGGTCAATCCCGACGGCGTCACCCTGCAGCAGTTCGGGCTGTCGGCTTTTCCGGAAGAGGCCCGCGCGGATCTCATTGCCATGAACGGCGGAAGCAGCAACTTCAAAAGGTGGAAAGCGAATGCGAAGGGGATCGACCTGAACCGGCAGTACCCGGCGGATTGGGAGAATATCAACCAGCCGGGATCCGGGCCGTATTACATGAATTACAGAGGCAAGGAACCGCTTGCGGCGAAGGAAGCGCAGGCGATGGCGGAAGCGACGAAGGAGACGAATCCGGAGATCGCCGTCGCGTATCATTCGTCCGGCGAGATCGTCTACTGGCATTTCCATACGAAACCGGAGCATGTCGCCCGCGACCGCGCCATCGCGACCCGGTATGCCGGGATGACGGGCTACCGGCTCGTCCAGCCCGCCGCCAACCCTTCCGGCGGCGGATACACGGACTGGTTCATCCAGTCGTTCGGCCGTCCGGGGCTTACGGCCGAACTCGGCCGCCCGGCCGGCGAGACGAACGTGCCGCTCTCCGAATGGGAGCGGATCTGGCCGCGGCATCGCGATACGGGCTGGATGCTCGCCGGGGAAGCGTACAACTTGTGGCTGGCGCGCCAGACCGCCGCCTACGCGTCCGGCGAGATCCGGCTGACGGCCGCGCAGCCGGCGCACCGCTGGCCGGACCATCGGTCGGCGAAGCTCGGGACGCTCTATCCGGGGCGCTACAAGCTGCTCCGCACGAAAGGCGGCTGGGCGGAGATCGCGACGGAAGCCGGCCCGCGCTGGGCCTGGGCCGGCCGCTCGCCGTCCGGCACGTTCGAGCCGCTCGGCGGCATCCCGGTGCGGCTGGCGCCGGACATGGCGCAGTATTTGTCGCCGCTCGATGCGGCGCCGGCCCCGCAGCCGCTCGATGTGCCGTCGGCGACGGCGCTGGAGCGGTGGAACGACTGGATCATGGTCGTGACGCCGCAAGGCACGCGCTGGGTGAAGGAAGCGGATTTGATCGGGGATTGATCCGCGCCCCGGCCGGCGGATGGGCTGCAGAAATTACTTGCCCTCGATCATCCCGCGCAGCGTGCGCACCGCTTCCTTGAGCTGCGGGTCTTCTTCCTTCAGCTTCGTCCGCAGCCGGTCCATCAGCTTGAACGCCGTGCGGCCGCTGATCGTGCCCGTCGGCGTCAGCCGCTCGTCGCGCTGGAACCGCTCGACCGCCGCGGCCGTCCGCTCGTCGTAGATCCCTTCGGGCTCGCCCGGATCGTAGCCGACCGCTTCCAGCATCCGTTCCGCCGTCCGCACGTCCTGGCCGAGCGAACCTACCTTGAGCACTTCGTCCGTCGGCAGCGCCGGCAGCGAAGCGTAATCCGGCAATTCGACCGCGACATGCGGCTCGATCCCGACATTGTTGATTCTGCCGCCGCTCGGCGTCACCCATTCCGACTCCGTCAGCTTCAGCACCGATCCGTCCTTGAGGGGGCGGAACATCTGCACGACGCCCTTGCCGAACGTCTTCATGCCGACGAGCTTCGCTCCGGCCGAATCGCGCAGCGCCGCGGCCAGCACCTCGGCCGAGCTGGCCGAGCTCTCGTCGATGAGCACGGTGATCGGCTTATCCCACGCTTTGCTCTGCGTCGAGGTGTAGGTAATCCGCCGCTTCTCGTCCTTGTACACCACTTCGAGGATGACCTTGTCCTTCGGAATGAGCCGGCTGGCCACCTCAAGGGTCGAACTGAGCAGTCCGCCCGGATTGGAGCGGAGATCGAGCAGGAGCCCTCTCATGCCTTGCGCGAGCAGCTCGTCGACCGCCTTCCCGAACTCCTTGCCGGTGCCTTCCGCGAACCGCGTAATCTGCACTTTGCCGATGCCGTCCTCCAGCATCTCCGCATAGACCGTCGTAACCGGAATCTCCTCCCGCACGAGCGTCACGTCGAACGGCTCCGTCAGGCCGTCGCGCCTGATGGTGATCGTCACCTTCGTGCCGACTTCGCCGCGCGTCCGGCTCACGAGCTCCTGCATCGACTTGCCCTTCATGGACACGCCATCCACGGCGACGATGACATCGTCCTTGCGGATGCCGGCCTCATCCGCCGGCGCGCCCTTGTAGGCCGACGTGACGACGAACTCGCCGTCTTCCTCGCGGATCTCGACGCCGATCCCGACGATGTGGTCGTCGTACCGCTGCACATACTCCTTGCCCTCTTCCCCGGCATAATAGGCCGAGTAGGGGTCCCGCAGCGACGCCGCCATCCCCTTCGCCGCTCCGTGAATCAGCTCGGAAGAATCGGCGCCGTACAAGTAATCGCTCATGATTTCCCGGTAGGTATAGTCCAGATTGGCAAAAGCGGGATCCTTCAGCATCGGATACCGCTCCATCATCCACCATCTCCCGGCCAGAAAACCCGCGGCGACCGTGACCAGCAGGACCGCCAGGACAACGAGCAGCCCCGCTCCCCGCCGCTTCATCTTCGAATCCGTCTCCATCTTTCGCATCGCTCCGTTCACTCCAGTCGCATACTCCACGATACCGCATTCCGGACATGGCTTCAAGCGAATCCCGGGTTGGACATGATCCAGCATATGCGGCGCGGCGGCGGGACAGAACGTTTTGAAGCGGCAAAACCGGGCGGCGCAAGCTCCATCCGGCCGAGGCTTGCGGCATCCGCATGTTGCCGCGCAAGCCGGCATTGCGCTACAATCGGTCTGACAGATACGGGGCCGGCAAGTTGTGCCGACAGCCCGAAACAAAGGAGCGGGAGAAACCATGTACCGACTGATCGCCATTGACATCGACGACACGCTGCTGACCGACGACGGGCGCATCACGGACGCGACGCGGGCCGCGCTCGCCGAAGCCGTGAAACGGGGCGTCACGGTGACGCTGGCCACGGGCCGGATGTTCGCCTCGGCCAGCCGGATTGCCGAGCAGATCGGGTTGAACGTGCCGATCATCACCTACCAGGGAGCGCTCGTCAAAACGCCGTTCGACGGCAATGTGCTGTACGAGCGGAACGTGCCGGCGGACGCCGCGCGGGAAATTCTGGACTACTGCCGGCGGAACGGCCTGCACTTGCAGCTTTACACGGAAGACGAACTCTACGCGGCCGAAGACAACGACAAGGTTCGGGAATATGCCGAACGTTCCGACGTGCCCTATCGCGTGGAACCCGATCTCGACAATCTGATCGACAGGCCGCAATCGAAAATGCTGATCATCGGCGATCCGGACGAGCTCGACCGGATCGCGGACGAGCTGAGACCGGTTTACAAAGGCCGCGTCCATATCACGAAATCCAAACCGAACTATCTCGAATTCCTCCATCCGGAAGCGACGAAGGGGCATGCGCTTGCCGCGCTCGCCCGCCATGTCGGCTGCACCATGGAGCAGACCATCGCCGTCGGCGATTCCTGGAACGACCGCGAGATGATCGAAGCCGCCGGCCTCGGCGTCGCCATGGGCAATGCGATCGAATCGCTGAAAGCGATCGCCGGCTTCGTCACGAAGACGAACAATGAAGACGGCGTCAAGCACGTCATCGATACCTTCATCTTGAACCGATGAAATCCTGAATTTTCCTTGCCGGCGGCGATGTCTTCGCAGCGCATCCGTAGTATAATGGAAGCGAAGCGGAAGATGTGCCGCCATACTTTTTACGCCGGAGAGAAAACGCTTCCACAATTCCACGCGGAGGTGCTTCCCATGGCCAGATTCACGGTCGACGAACAGACGGAATTGGTGCAGCTGTCCGCGGAGCATGCGGACGAATTGTTTCGGCTCATCGAGGTCCACAGGGAATGGCTGTCGCAATGGTTCGCCTGGCCGGCAGGCGTCCGGTCGCCCCTCGATTCCCTGACGTTCATCCGGCGTCTGGACACGCAATGGAAGGACGACGAAGCCGCAGGATTCGGACTGTTCACGGACGGCAAACTGATGGGCGTCGTGGAGCTTTCGCATCTCGATTCGGCGGACCGCTGCGGACGACTCGGATTTTGGCTCGCCCCGGCCGCCGGCGGACGCGGCCGCATGACGCGAGCCTGCGAGGTGCTCACCGGATGGGCATTCGAGAAGGCCGAGTTGAACCGGCTGGAGATCCGCACGGCCGTGGACAACGCCCGCGGCAGGGCCGTGCCGGAGCGCCTCGGTTTCAAGCTCGAAGGGATCGCGCGCCAGGCGAAACGGCTGGGCGACCGCTACGCGGACGTGGCCATCTACGCCATGCTGGCATCGCAATGGCTGGAAATGAGCCGGCTGGCAAGGCACATCGGATATTGACGCAAAATAGCGAAACTTTTCCATCCCGACAGTCGTCTATACTGTCGGGATTATTTTTTTTACCGGAGATGATTGGGCACAGTGCTATACATACTCGCATTTCTGGTCTCATTCGCCGTCGTCTATCTGCTGATTCCGCCGCTCGGGCGGCTTGCGTTCCGGCTCGACTTCGTGGACAAACCGCGGGAAGGGGTCGAGCGGAAGCTGCACCGCGAGCCGATTCCGCTCACCGCCAGCTACGCCATTTATCTCGGCTTCGCCACCGCCTATCTTATGCTGGCCGAGTGGAACGGCTACGAGACCATGGCCGTGCTCGCCGGCGGCGCGTTGCTGCTTGTCATCGGCACCATCGACGACTGGTACAAAACCCAGGGCCGCGATTTCCCCTCGCTGCCGAAAGCGCTTGTCCAGATAGCGGCCGCCGTGCTCGTCTATCTGTCGGGCATCGAATTTTCCGGCTTCTACAATCCGCTGATCGACGACTATGTGCTGCTGCCCGGATGGCTGCAGTGCGTGCTGACGATTCTGTGGATCTTCGGCGTGACGACCGTCATCAATTTCTCGGACGGCATGGACGGGCTGGCCGGCACGCTGTCCGCCATTTCCGCCGGCACGCTGTTCATCGTCGCCCTCGTGAAGGGGCAGAGCCATTCGGCGATGATGGCAATCATCCTGCTCGCCGCGGCCATTGCTTATCTGAAATACAACAAGCCCCCGGCCAAAATTTTCATGGGCGACGCCGGCGCGACTTTCCTCGGCTTCGTGCTGTCCGTCATCGCGCTCGACGGCGTGTTCAAGCAGGCGACGCTGCTGTCGCTGTTCATTCCGATTCTTGCGCTCGGCGTGCCGATCTTCGACAACCTGTTCGTCGTATTCAAGCGGCTCATCCAGGGCAAGCCGATCTATCAGGCGGATGCCAGCCAGGTCCATTATCGGCTGCTGCGGGCCGGATACAACAATCGGCAGGCGCTGGCGCTGCTCGGCTTGCTGAGCCTCTGCCTCGGCCTGTCATCCATCATTCTGCTGCTGGTAGAGGCTTGAGTATCACATGGGGCAGAAAAAGGCTGTTTCCGCCGCGGGCACCGGAAGTGCCCGGTCCGTCGGAAACAGCCTTTTTTCATCCTGGATCAGCGGTAGGATCTTGCCTCTTGCGCCGATTCCGAGATGACAAAGCCGAAGTACAGCGCGATTGCGCCGACGACGAAATGCAGCGCGTTATCCGCAAGGCCGACGTGCATCAGACCGAACAGATCGCCGGTGAACACGCCGAGCACCGCGAGCAGCAGATAGAAGATGCCGATGACCTGCGAATAACGATACGCATACCCTTCGCCGGACGCCGCCGCAAGGCCGAGCAGCCCGACAATCAGATGAATGACGTTGTGCGCCGCGCCCAGATGGAACAGACCGAACCCGTCCGGATCGATGAAACCGTACAACCCGAGCAGCAGGAATACCAGTCCGGTCAACGCGGCGAATCGTCTGACCGCCATCCCGCATCCCTCCCCATCCCCTTGGTCTTCCATAGAACACTATGCGGGGGACGGGTGAAACATGCCTCGGGCGGCCCTGCCGGGCCGCCTTCCGCTCAGAAATCGTAATATTCGGCTTCGCCGGGCGTGATGGTCGCCCGTCCTTGCGTCAGATCAGTCATCCATGCGATGAACCGCTCCGCTTCGCCATCCTCCGGCAGGCAGACGACGGTGACGCGGTCCGTGAATACCGTGTCGCCGACATGCCAGCCCCGGCTGCGCAGCTCGTTCTCGATCTTGCCGTACCATGTATAGTCGACTTCGACCGACACCTTCCGGCGCAGCACCCGCTCGATCGGCTCCGACGCCTCGATCGCCTGCACGGCGCCTTCGGTATAGGCGCGGATCAAACCGCCGGCGCCGAGCATGATGCCGCCGAAATAGCGGGTGACGACGATCGCCGTATCTTTGAGCTGCTGCGCCTTGATCACTTCGAGAATCGGCCGGCCGGCCGTGCCGCTCGGTTCGCCGTCGTCCGACGATTTCTGGATCTCGTCCCGTTCGCCGATGACGTAGGCGTAGCAGTTGTGCGTCGCGTCCCAATGCTTCTTGCGGATCGCTTCAACGAAGGCGACCGCTTCTTCTTCCGACGTTACCGGCTTGCCGTATCCGATGAAGCGCGATTTCTTGATGACAATCTCCCGCTCGCCTTCGCGGCGGAGCGTACGGTAACGCGCCAGCACAGTCGATCTCCCGCTTACAGGCGCGCTTCGAGGGCTGCCTTCTCCTTCTCGTAGCCCGGCTTGCCCAGCAGCACGAACATATTCTTCTTGTACGCCTCGACGCCCGGCTGGTCGAACGGATTGACGCCCAGCAGATAGCCGCTGATGCCGCATGCTTTCTCGAAGAAATAGACGAGATACCCGAACGTGTACGGGGTCATGTCCTTGATCGTGACGACCAGATTGGGCACGCCGCCGTCCGTATGGGCGAGCAGCGTCCCTTCGAACGCCTTCTTGTTCACGAAATCCATCGTCTTGCCGGCGAGGAAGTTCAGGCCGTCCAGATCCTCCGGATCGCTGCCGATCGTGATATGCTCGGGCACTTCCGCCACCTGGATGACCGTCTCGAACAGGTTGCGCGAGCCCTCCTGGATGAATTGGCCCATCGAGTGCAGGTCCGTCGAGAAATCGACCGACGCCGGATAGATGCCCTTGTTGTCCTTCCCTTCGCTCTCGCCGTAAAGCTGCTTCCACCATTCGGAGAAATAGTGCAGGTTCGGTTCGTAGTTGACGAGAATTTCCGTCGTCTTGCCTTTGCGGTACAGCGCGTTGCGGACAGCCGCGTATTGATAGGCGCCGTTCTCGCGCAGGTCCGGATTCGCGTATTCGTGCGACGCGTCCGCGGCACCCCGCATCATCGCTTCAATGTCGATGCCCGCCACGGCGATCGGCAGGAGACCGACGGCCGTCAGCACGGAATAGCGGCCGCCGACATCGTCCGGAATGACGAACGTCTCGTAACCTTCCGCGTCGGCCAGCTTCTTGAGCGCGCCCTTCGCCCGGTCGGTCGTCGCGTAGATCCGTTTGCGCGCTTCTTCCTTGCCGTATTTCTGCTCCAGTTTCTCGCGGAAAATGCGGAAAGCGATCGCCGGTTCGGTTGTCGTGCCGGACTTCGAGATGACGTTGATCGACCAGTCCTTGCCTTCAAGCAATTGCAGCAGGTGGGCGACATAGGTCGAGCTGATGTTGTTGCCCGCGAACAGCACCTGCGGCCCCTGGCGCTTGTCAGCCGGCAGCATGTTGTAGAAGGAATGCGACAGCATCTCGATCGCGGCCCGCGCGCCGAGATACGATCCGCCGATGCCGATCACGACGAGCACGTCGGAATTTTCCCGGATGCGCGCCGCGGCCGCCTGAATCCGCGCGAATTCTTCCTTGTCGTAATTGACGGGCAGATTGATCCAGCCCAGGAAATCGCTGCCCGCGCCGGTCCCGTTATGAAGCTGGTCGTGCGCCAGTCTGACGGCGTCTGCCAGGTAATCGATCTCATGCTGGCCGACGAACGGCAGCGCTTTCGAGTAATCGAATGTTACGGCTTTCGACATTTCCTTTTCCTCCCGATTCCGTCTGGATAATGGCAGCCGATGCCGGATCGGCCGCCTGTCCCTGCAACCAAAACCTAACCACTAGAATACTGGATTTTACAACCGAACTCAAGGAAAACGGTCACGCCTGCCTTCCCGGGAGGCATTACCGTTTTTGCGGCGTGATATAGGCACGGTTTATGATCGCCGGACGATCCCGCAGCCCGCGCGGGGAGCGCGGCAGCACAAATGAAGCCCCGGACGGGCAAGGAACGCGGGCCGTTCCTCCCCTCACCGGGGCCTGTCAGCTTTGCGTGCCGGCATTCGCCGGGCATTACCGCCGGAACTTGCCGATCAGCATCTCCATTTCCTGCGCCAGGTGGGCCAGATGCTGGGACGAAGCGGACATTTCTTCCATCGTCGCGAGCTGCTCCTCCGTCGCCGCGGACACCTGCTCGGTCTCCGATTGGGTGGAGTCGCTGATGGTGTGCAGTTCCGTGATCATTTTCTCGATCTGGTCCGCGCCTTCCGCCATCGACTGCGCGGCGAGCGTTGCGGCCCGCATCTGCTCGGCAAGCCGGGCAACCGCTTCTTCGATCTGTCCGAACGATTGGTCCGCTCTTACGACGGCCGCCCGTCCCTCGTCCACGCGTTCTTTCGTCAGATCCATCGACTGCACGGCTTGCTGCATATGCTCCTGCACATCCGCGATGATACGTTGTACGCTCTTCGCGGCCTCAAGCGATTGTTCCGCCAGCTTGCGCACCTCGGAGGCGACCACCGAGAAGCCGCGGCCGTGCTCGCCCGCTCTGGCCGCTTCGATGGATGCGTTGAGCGCCAGCAGGTTCGTCTGTCCGGCAATATCGGAGATGGCGCGCGCAATTTTCTCAATTTGCCCGGATTGTTGTTCAAGCAGACGGATCGACGCGGAGAGCTGCTCCACGGATTGCTGGATTTCATCCATCGACGCGGACGCCTGCTGCATCGTGCGGCTGCCGTCCCGCGCAATGTCCGACGTTTCAAGCGCGCTGTCCGCCGCCGCCCGCGTTTTGCCCGAGACATCCGATGCCTGTTCATTGATCCGCCTGGTCGCTTCGAGTCCGCCCGCCACCTGCTCCGCCTGGCGGCCCATGCCGGAGGCAACCTCCTGCATCGACGTAGCGATGACTTCGCTCGCCTTGCCCGTCTGCTCGGCGCTGGCGGTCAACTGCTGCGAAGATGCGGCAAGCTGCACCGACGTATCGCCGATGCGGCGGATGACGTCGCTCATATCGTCCATCATCTTGTTGAAGGAAGCGGACAGCCGGCCGAGCTCATCCCGCGAGTCGAGCGCGATGCGGCCGCTCAAATCTCCGTCGGCGGCGTCGGCCATCAGTTTCTGCAGCTCCGACATCGGCTTCGTGATCAGGCTCGATACCCGCAGCATGAGCCCGCCGTTGATGAGCAGACCAAGCAAAATGATCACGATCATAATAATGATCGCAATATTCATTCTGTGCTGAATGTCCCTGTTCGCCTGGACGGCTTGCTGCATGCTGATGTCCGTAATTTCATTCAGCAGCTGGTTCTTCTGTTCCAGCAGCGAGGAAGCCTCGCGGTTGAAATACGCGATCGCCGAAGCCTGTTGGCCGCTCGACGCCAGTTGCTCGGCTGTCGTGCGGCGATTCGAATACTGGAGATCAATCGCCTCGATCCGCTCGATCCGATCGCTCTCCGCCTTGCCGACTTCCGTCGACTTCAGCTCTTCCATGACTTCCCTGAAACGTTGGCCGTGTTCTCTTACACTGCCGTATGCAATCTCCCGGGCATCCTCGTCCGTCGCCATCAGATACCGGTAGGAATCCACCTCGATGGCTTGGCCGATGATCGCCGCTTCGTTCGCCAAATCAATCGTCTTGATGTTGTCCGACGCCAGCCTCTCGATCTGGGCATTCATGAGCGTCATGGTGATGAATCCCGCCAAACCGATGCACAACATGAAGATCGTGCTTGACACCAGAATGACCGTCAGCTTGTGGCGGACGCTCACGTGCCGGAGAAAACCGAGCTTCAGCAATTGCGGTAACTTTGCCTTGCCGATGACTTTCTTTGCTGTTTCGTCTGCAGTTCCGTCGAATTTTTTCGCCATTCTTGAAGTCCTCCTACCCAAAGTTATCGACGGCCATGAACGCGCGTTATACGACTTTTTTATCGGATCGCCGGGCGCAGAAATCAAGATTTTGTATGAAAATCGTAGGATTGTGTAAAAAAAATCGTATGGAATTTGAGGAATTGTTAAATGCGAGCATGAAAAAAGTCCCGCAAAAGCGGGACTTTCAATCGATATCGGGGATGCTTGCGGCTCAGAGGAGCGACTTCACCTTGGCGACGACGTTCTCGACCGTGAAGCCGAACTCCCGGATGAGCCGGTCGCCCGGCGCCGAAGCGCCGAACGTGCTGATGCCGAGCACCGCACCCTTCTCGCCGACATAGCGCTCCCAGCCGAACGGATGCGCCATCTCGACCGCGAGGCGCGCCTTCACGTCCGGCAGCAGCACGGAATCGCGGTACGCCTGGTCCTGCTTGTCGAACAGATCCCAGCTCGGCATGCTGATCACGCGGACGCCGATCCCTTCTTCGGCCAGCGCCTTCGCCGCCGCAACCGCGAGCTGCACTTCGGAACCCGTCGCGATGATCTGCGCGGCCGGCTTGCCGTTCGGCGCATCGCAGATGACGTAAGCGCCGCGCTCGACGCCCGTGCGCGCCAGCTCGGCCGTGCCTTCGATGATCGGCAGGTTCTGGCGGGTCAGCACCAGCGCCACCGGATTCGACCGGTTCTTGACCGCGTAGCGCCATGCGGCGGCCGTTTCGTTCGCATCGGCCGGACGGATGACCGTAAGATCCGGAATGACCCGGATCGAGGCGAGCTGCTCGATCGGCTCGTGGGTCGGCCCGTCTTCGCCGACCGCGATGCTGTCGTGCGTCAGGACATAGACGACCGGCAGCTTCATCAATGCCGCCAGTCGGACGGCCGGACGGAGATAGTCCGTGAACACGAAGAAGGTGCCGCCGTACACTTTCAGGCCGCCGTGCAGCGCGATGCCGTTCATCGCGGCCGCCATGGCGAACTCGCGCACGCCGAAGTAAATGTTGCGTCCGTCGTAGCTGCCCGGCTTATACACCGGCAGTCCTTTCAGGTGCGTCATCGTCGAGCTTTCGAGGTCGGCCGAACCGCCGACCAGATTCGGCACGCGCTTCGCCAGCGCGTTGAGCGCTTCGCCGGAAGCGACGCGCGTCGAGACCGCCTTGCTGCCGTCATAGACCGGCAGATCGGCGTCCCAGCCATCCGGCAGTTCGCCGGCGGCAGCCTGCTCGAACTGCTTGCCGAGCTCCGGATGCGCCGCCTTGTACGCTTCGACGAGCTTGTTCCACTCCGCGTTCGCCTGCTCGCCGCGCGCCTTCACCTGCGCGAAATGGTCGCGCACTTCCTGCGGCACATGGAACTCCGATTCCGGGTCCCAGCCGTAGAATTGCTTCGTCAGCTTCGCTTCATCCGGACCGAGCGGCGAACCGTGCGGGCCGCCGTGGCCGCCTTTGCCCGCCTTGTTCGGGCTGCCGTAGCCGATGACCGTCTTCACTTCGATCAGCGTCGGTTTCGACTTCTCGGCCTGCGCCGCCTCGATTGCCTTCGCCAGCGCCGCCAGATCGTTGCCGTCCTCGACGCGCAGCACCTGCCAGCCGTAAGCTTCGAAACGCTGCGCCACGTTCTCGGAGAACGCCAGATTCAGCTCGCCGTCCAGCGAGATGTCGTTCGAGTCGTACAGCACGATCAGCTTGCCCAGCTTCAGGTGGCCGGCAAGCGAAGCCGCCTCGCTCGCGACGCCTTCCATCAGGTCGCCGTCGCCGCAGATCGCATAGGTGTAATGGTCAATGACCGGATAGCCTTCGCGGTTGTACGTCGCCGCCAGCTGCGCTTCGGCCATCGCCATGCCGACGGCCATGCCGATGCCCTGGCCGAGCGGACCGGTCGTCGCGTCGACGCCCGGCGTATGGCCGTATTCCGGGTGCCCCGGCGTCTTCGAGCCCCATTGGCGGAAATTCTTGATTTCCTCGAGCGGAAGATTATAACCGGACAGATGAAGCAGCGCATAGAGCAGCATGGAACCGTGGCCGGCCGACAGCACGAACCGGTCGCGGTTGATCCAGGACGGATTGGACGGGTTGTGCTTCATCGTGCGGGCGAACAGTTGATAACCCATCGGAGCGGCGCCCATGGGCATGCCCGGATGCCCGGACTTCGCCTTCTCGATCGCGTCGATCGCCAGTGTGCGGATCGTGTCAATCGACAATTGATCGATGGATTTCTGCGTAACCGACATTGCGTTTCCTCCCATGTCTCTTCCGTGTGCCGCGGCGCTCCCGAAACGTGCGGGCGGCAGCGTTTTCTCAGAACAATTTTCAAATATTGTATCATTTGCCCAGTCGGTTTTCCACTTTCACCATTGGCGGTGCGCCGGGCACGCGGCCATCAGTTGAACACGACCGTCTTGTTCTGGAATACGATGATGCGGTCCTCGAGATGCCATTTCACCGCGCGGGCGAGCACCGTCCGCTCGATGTTCCGGCCGATCCGCTTCAGGCTGGCGACGTCGTCGCGGTGCGACACCCGCTGCACGTCCTGCTCGATGATCGGACCGCCGTCGAGCTCCTCCGTCACATAGTGGGCCGTGGCGCCGATGATTTTCACCCCGCGGTCATAGGCTTGCTGGTACGGTTTCCCTCCGACGAACGCCGGCAGGAACGAATGGTGAATATTGATGATCCGATTCGGGAAATACTCGATGAACCGCGGCGTAATGATCTGCATGTAGCGCGCGAGCACGATCAGATCGACCTTGCCCTCGTGCACTTTCTCGAGCTGCAGCCGCTCGGCTTCGGCTTTCGTCTCCGGGGTGACCGGGATATGGTGGTACGGAATGCCGAACGATTCGACGAGCTGGCGCATGTCCGGATGGTTGCTGATCACCATCGCGATCTCGGCGTCCAGATCGCCGGCCTGCCATTGCCAGAGCAGCTCCAGCAGGCAGTGGTCTTCCTTCGAGACGAAGATCGCGATCCGCTTCTTCCGGCTCGCCCGGAAGATGTGCCATTTCATCTCGAACCGGTCGGCCACGCGGACGAAATCTTCCTGCAGCTTCGGCAGCTCCCGGTCCAGGTCCTGGAGGTCGAACTCGAAGCGGATGAAGAACATGCCGCCGTCCGGATTCATCGTGTATTGGTCCGACGACACGATGTTCGCGCCGTGCTCGTACAGGAACTGCGACACCGCGGCGACGATGCCCGGACGGTCCGGGCACGAGATCAGCATCCGCGCCCGGTTGGCGCTCCTTTCAATCGGATGTTGAGGCTTGTAGACATTCTGCTGCATGCTTAGTACTTCCTTCCGTTCGTATGGTCATGAAAGCCGGGTCGGGGCTTAAAAAGCGTTCAAGCGGTCACGCTTCTTTCAGAAGCTGCTTGCCGGCGAACCAGGCGGTCAGCCGGTGGTTCACCGCTTCCTCCGTCAGATCTTCCGGCAGCACCCGGTTCTCGATCACCAGGTCATACAGCCGGTCCATCGGCTCGCGCGGATCGGCCTTTTTCGCCTTGGCGTCGTTCTTCAGCGTCTCCCAGACCGAGAGCACGTACGTCCGCCCGTCGATCGCTTCCTTGTCGAAGAAATGGTGCAGCCGCTCCACATGATCGAAGAAGTCTTCGCCGAAGCGCTCCCTCGCGTCGCCGCGCAGCAGCGCGATCTCGGCTTCGTACATCGGCCGGGATTTCTTGCTGTCCTTGCCGATCCACGGCGTCTCGAGGATGAACGGCCGTCCTTCGAGCAGCTCGTGATGGACGACCCGCTTGATCGCCTCGTAGCCGAGGTAGCCGGCGCCGACCGGCGCATGGCGGTCTTTCGCCGCGCCGCGCGGGTTTTTGGAGTCGTTGATGTGGACGACGGCCACGCGGTCCAGCCCGACGACACGATCGAACTCGCGCAGCACGCCGTCGAGATCGCCCACGATGTCGTAACCGGCGTCGTGCATGTGGCACGTGTCCATGCAGACCGACAGCCGGTCGTTGTCCTTCACCTTGTCGATGATGGCGGCGATCTCCTCGAACGTGCGGCCGATTTCGGTCCCTTTGCCGGCCATCGTTTCAAGCGCGATCTTCACGTTCAGCCCTTCCGTCCCGGCCAGCACTTCATTCAGGCCTTCCGCGATCCGGGCGATGCCGTACTCCGGGTCCTTGTCCGTGTACGCGCCCGGGTGCAGCACGATATGATCGACGCCGATCACGTGCGTGCGGCGGATCTCCTCCTGCAGAAAACGGACCGCCAGCTCGAACGTGTCGTCCTTGTACGAGCCCAGATTGATGATATACGGCGCATGCACGACGATCTCGTCGATGCCGCTCTCCTTCATGAGCGCCTTGCCCTCTTCGATGTACAGATCTTCAATCGGCTTCCGCCGCGTATTCTGAGGCGCGCCTGTATAGATCATGAACGAACTGGAGCCGTACGACACCGCTTCCTCGGTCGCCGTCACAAGCCCCTTGTCCGAAAAAGACACATGCGAACCGATCTTGAGCACCTTTACCCCTCCCGACAGCACATTTCCTACTATTCTAACAGAATCGGCCGGCGCTTGAAAGACAAGCCGCGCGAGACCCCGTTGGCAATGTGAGGCGCAAGGCTTGCCCGAGCCCCGGCTGGAATCCCCGGCAGCCGGACCGGCCGTTCAAGGAATCGTTGTTCGAAAATCGCCGGCCGGTGCGGTATAATGATCGGGAGAGGTGACGGATCAAGATGGGCAATGTCCATAACGGGTTCATGTATTTCATCTTATTCTGGGCGGTCGTCCTGGTCGTCTCCATGGCGATCGGCGGCTACTTCATGTTCCGCAAATTCCTCAAGATCATGCCGAAGCAGGACGGCATGTCGAAGCTCGACTGGCAGAATTACTGGGTCGAGAAGAGCCGGCCGCTGTGGACGGAAGAGTCGAAGGCATTCCTCGATCTGCTCGTATCGCCGGTGCCGAAACCGTTCCGGGACATTGCGAAACATTCCATCGCCGCGGAGATCGGCAAGATCGCCGTCGAGAGCGGCGCTTCCGAAGTGACGCGGGAACACTGCATCGAAGGCTACATCAAGGCGACGCCCAGGCGCGACTACCGCAGCCTGATCTCGTTCCTCGACAAGCACGGCATCGATTACAGTCCGTACCGGCATTTGTTGAAATCCTGAAGATCGCTCGGGGGAGGCGTCGGACATGCGCGTGGCGGTTACCGGCGGCACCGGTTTCATCGGCGGTGCGCTCGTTCGGGCGCTGCTTGAACGGGGAGACGAAGTCCGGGTGGTGACCCGGAAGCGGGGACGGCTCAAGCTCCGTCACCCGAATCTGACGGAATCGACATGGGATGAATTGACTGAACGGCCTGAATTGCTGGAAGGAACGGACGCCATCGTCAACCTGGCGGGGGAGACCATCAATCAACGGTGGACGCAGGCCGCGAAAGACCGGGTGCTTCGGTCGCGGATTGACGCGGCTGACGCCGTGGCGGGATGGGTGCGCGCCATGCGGGACAAGCCGGTCGTCGTGAACGCGTCCGGCATCTCGTATTACGGCATGTCCGAGACGGACACGTACGACGAGCGGAGCCCGGGCCGGGTGACCGACTTCCTGTCCGCCGTCACGAAGGAATGGGAGGAAGCGGCGGACCGGATTCCCGCCCGGCGGCTCGTCAAGCTGCGCGTCGGCCTTGTCCTGGGCGCGGATGGCGGCGCTTTCCCGCTGATGGCGCTGCCGTACCGGCTGTTCGTCGGCGGCAGGGTCGGCAGCGGCCGCCAGTGGATTTCCTGGATCCATATCGAGGACATGACGCGGCTCATCCTGTTCTGCCTCGACAACGAGCATGTATCGGGGCCGATCAACGGATCGGCGCCGGAACCGGTGACGAACGACCGGTTCGGCCGGGCGGTCGCCGCGGCGCTTCGTCGGCCGCACTGGTTCCCGGTGCCCGCGTTTCTGATGCGCCTCCTGTTCGGCGAGATGGCCGTACTCCTGCTCGAAGGGCAGCGGGCGCTGCCGGCCGCGGCGCTGGAAGCGGGCTTCACCTTCCGCTACCCGACCATCGACGAAGCGGTGCGGCATCTGCTCGGCCACATTGTAAGAAAGTAAAAAATGCCCGGCATCAACCGCTCTTCCGCAGCGTATATTTCGGCCCGTCCGGTCCGGCAAGCCGAAACGCACCGCCGTCTTGCAGCAGGTATTCCTTGTACGGCACCATGATCTCGCCGCCGAGCAGCGTTCCGTTGCGCGAGGCGAGATCTTTTATTTTCACGTCGGTACCGTCGCACTCGATCTCCAGATGCGCGCGCGATACGCCTTCCGCCGTGTCGACGATCCCGGCATGCGTTTCCGAACGGCCGATGACCGTAATGCCGGGCTCGACGGGGATGCGCCGATGCTGCCCTTCATGCTCGCGCACCAGCCAGAACTTGCCGCCCTGACGTTCCCGCCCGTCCTGATGGAGCAGGACGGTCTCATCCGCCAGCAGCCCCGTTTCTTCGTCCGCCGTTCCGACGCCGATCATTCCCGGGCTTCCCTCCGCTTCCATGCCTTCCGGCAAGCGGGAAAACATTCCCGCTCCAATGCCTCCGGACGTACCCGATCCTCCGGTTGCCGCATGAACCGCAAACGCAGCATCCGATGCCTGATGATTGTCCCGCGCAAAATCCGCCAGCCAGGGAAACCGCAGTTCGGCGGCATCGTTCCGGATCCCGGCGTCATCCGATCGGCCGCCGGATTCCGCATCCGGCCGCCAGGCTTCCGGATCGCCGATGCCGCCGGATGCGCCGGCGGATGGCGAGTCATCAAGCGGCCCGTGATTTCTGGCCGCCAGCCGCTGCCACAGCAGGAACAGCCCGCCCGCGGCAAGCAGCGTGGCGCCCAGGCTGATCAGCAGGCGGTCCGTGCCCGGCGACGGCAGATAGATGTACCGCCAGATCAGCGCGACAGCCAGTATGGCGCCGGACGCCGACAACCAGCGCGCCCTTCCCGCGTCGCGGATGCGGCCCGTCGTCCCGGGCCATTCCCGGTCGTCAAACATCGACGTCTCCGGTGGCGGGGTATCCGCCGGTTCTTCGCGTCTGATGATCTTGCCGAGCAGGTCGAACCGGTTCTTCGCCGGTCCGTCCGGCTGTTCCCCGTCATCCGCCGTCGCGTGCCATTCAATGGCTTCACCGGTCCGGTTATCCGCATGATCCGGCGCATGGACAACCCCCGGGGCCTGCGGGCAATCCGACCGTTCCGCAACGTGCGGCGCGCTGTTCTCCGGTTTCATCAGGCTTGAGGCCGGATGTGCATATGGGGTTGCCCGCGGGTTGTCCGCATTCGGTGAACCGGACGCGCCCCGCGGCTCCGAAACCAGCAGCTGAAGCAAACCGACGCGCAATTTGGACCAGGAAGCAGGCGGGTCATCCAGCAGACGGAGCATGGTCTGCACGACTTCCCCGTCCACACGCTCCACTTTGCCCATGAGTCTGACCGCAAGGCCGAGCAGTTCTTCCCGAATCGGCTTCTTCGCGTGCGGTTCGCGGAGCGGGATATACGTCAGCGCAACATCGCGCCAATCGCCGCCGATAAACAGAAACTTCTCTTCCAGCAGGCAGCACGACTCCCGGAGCAGGTAGTGCCCGCAGTTGTCCAGCGCTTCGACGATGCCCAGCATGAGGCTGATATATTCATTCATCCCGAACGAGCCGGTGATCAGCCAATGCGAAAGCAATTTCCGGCCGTCGATCGCGTAGCGGAACGTCACGCTTCCGTCCATCTCGAACCAATCGACGGCGAGCAGCCCGGGCGGCCGCTCGGCCTGCAGCATTTGCAGGTCCACTTCATCCAGATCCGCGCGCGCAAATGGCGGATCACGGCGGATGATCATTTCGTGGCCGCGCTGCATGGCAAAATCGACTTGAATCCGTTCCATCTCGCACTCCTTTCCCGCCGGTCATCCCCGTTTCCCGACGATCTTGGGCGTCTTCACCATAACCATGCCGCAATCGCCCCGGGGATCACCGCGATCATGAACGGAAACCGGCATTTCCGCACGCCCGCATTCCGTCCGGTCTCCGGCGAAGATTCTGCGCCGTCTGCCGCTTCGTCTTCTCGCAGCAGATTCCAGCGCACGGCTCTGTGCCTGCCGATCATCAGGCACAGCAACCCGTAAGCTCCGGCCGCCAGGACGGCATAAATGGCGCAATCGATCGTCTCCCGCGCGCCGATCCAGCTTCCGAGCGCAGCAAACAGTTTGACGTCGCCGCCGCCGACGGCTCCCAGACGGTGCAGCAGCAGCATCAGCGCAAATCCCGCCCCGGCTCCCGCGCATGCGGTCAGCAGCCCCTGTCCTGCCGCTTCCAACGCGGCGAGCAGCCAGGGCCGGGCATCCGGCGCCGCATCGTTCAACCTGCTCCAGACCCTTTCCGCCATATGGAATAATCCCCCGGCGGCCAAGGCGGCGAAATTCAGCCGGTTCGGAATGCGCATCGTCCGGATGTCGCTGACGAACGCGGCCGTCAGCAGAATCGCCGCTCCCGCGGCGCCCAAGTACATCATGCATCCCTCCCATTCTGTTGGTTCTCTTCCCAAGCTTTCCTGAACGAATGTCAGATCTCCATGCCTGCGCCTGCTGTCATTCCCCCGCACTGCCGGCCTTCTGCACAATGAAAAAGCTGTGCGCTTTCGCGCCGTCCTCCGAGGTCACCTCGAGTTCCCACACGCCGGGCGTCGTATTGCCCGATACGTGCCACTCCCAGGTCACGATGCCGTGTTCGTCCGCCGTCTTCTCGCCCAGATTTTTCGCCTTGCTCTTTCCGCTCTTGTACCAGACCTCCAGATTCAGCTTCGCATTCGGCTTGCCGATCGCGGTCAGCTTCGCTTTCCGGCCCGGACGAAGCGGCGAAGGCTCGATCGAGACGATGACGACCCTGTCCGATCCGTCCCCGTCTTCCGGATGCGTCGGCGCCGGAGCCGGATCGGCGACCCAGACGCGCTCTTCGGCGTCCGCCGAGAGCGTCACATGCGAGCCTGTGAACGGCAGAGCCAACGGAAAATCGTAGGCAAGCCGGACCCGGAAAAACTCCTCGCCGCTTTTCGAAAAATCGGGCAGTGACAGCCTGGTAACCCGGATGCGGTCGGGATCTAGCGCCGATTCCGCAGCCAATTCACGGATCAACGGACCGAAGACAGCCTCGCCGATCGGCGCCGCCGCGATGTCGGCTGCCGCATTCCAGTCCCCCCGCAATGCCGCTTCAAGCAGCGGACCCGCCGGTTCCGGCAGATTGCCCGCAAGTTCGCCGGCCAGAAGACCGAGCCCGGACGACGCGGGCCGGCTTTCGGATGATCGGCCTTCCGATCGGGAAGACGGCGCGCCGCTCTTGGATTGGAGGACCTGCTGAATCGGGTACATGTGCGCGGCCGTCAGCCGAGCGGTCTGGGCCGCGGCATCTTGCAGCGCCATCTGCGTCATCGCCATTCGGATGATGGCGATGAGGAGGATGAACGTCATCAGGAAGACGGGCATGATCAGCGAAGCTTCAACCGTAACGCTTCCCCCGGTGTCGGATGACGGCTCAATACGACGACCCGGCAGCCACCGTGCTCTCATAGCGGCCGCCCACAACCTTTCCTTGTAAAATGCCGCCGGAAGCCAGCATCTTCATCACTCCCGGCAGAAACCACAGATTGACCGACACGTCCGCGCGCCCGGTCAGCGATGTCGGCATCCCGGACAGCCGGTAGCCGGTCCTGTGCTCGATCAACGCTGCAACACGGGCAAGCTTCTCCGCTTTGCCTCCGTGAATGAGCAGGAACAAGCGCAGATAGTCCCGGTATGTAATGTCGATCTTCAGCCATTTGGACAGCTTCGTTTTGCCGGTATGGATCAACTCGGTCATGTCCATCAGCGCATGCTCCAGACTGTACGCCACCGCCGCGGCAAAAACGACCAGCGGATGGCCGAACTTGCGGCACTCCACCAGCCCTTCCATCAGGCGGATGGCGGTGCGGACGGCGAAGATCTCCCCATAGGCGGCGGCAATATTTCCCGCCGGTCTGTGGATGCCGTACAAAATGTACTCCACTTCCTGATTGGAAACGGACAATAAAAGATCGCCTGCGTTGCCGCCGTTCGTACCGCCTGTCGAACCGCCCGTTCCGGATGATGTCTGCGAAACCAACCCGGACAAATTTTGCGGGCGGAAATGTTCGAACCGCGAAGCGGCGTACTCGTTCAGGTAAAGTTCGTCCCGCAGATCCGCCGATACGCTTTCCAGCAATCCGAACAGTCCGGCCGCTTCGCCCGCCGCGTTCTTCGCATATTCGCCGCTTTCATCGTTCAGGCCGGCATTCGAACCGCCCGAGGGCGAGGAGGATGCCTCGTTGAGCGCGAGGCTTGCCTCATAGCGCTTGCGCACCCGCTCGAACTCCTTCGCGGCTTGCTCGTCGTAAGGCAGCTGCGCGATCTGCAGCAGCAATTTCGCAGCCTCGCCGCGTTTCGTCTCGGATTGGCGCTCGAATTCCTGCCGTTGATTGTCCGCGGCATTCAATTCGGCGATCGCCTGAGCGCGCGCCGCGATAACGTTGCCGGAGCCTGCGCCATCCGCACCGGAATACTGCGAGGCATAGGCCTGGTAGCCGCGGAACAGTTTGTCGACAGCGGCCTCCAGCGCCGATGCATTCCGGGTATCCGGGCTTGCGAGCGCCTGCGCGGCGGCCGATTCGAACAGGCCGGCTTGCGGCTGCAGACCGGCCGCGGCCGCATCCTGCACGGCCAGTTCCCGGCGGTAATCTTCGAACCAGCCCGCGTCAAGCACCAGCCGGGACGCATCCTCCAGAATGGAACGAATTTCGCCGGCCGCCTGTCCCGTCCCGTCTTCCGCGGCCGCCGGGTTTCCGGCTCCGCTCTGCCCAGCCGTCCGCAGCATGTCAGCCATCCGCTCATTGTCGGCCGCGGCGGCATCAACGGCTTGCCGGGCGGCGGCGATCGCCCGTGCGTGCTTGTCCGCAGCCGTACGAGCCGCCTGCATCAGACCGGCCGCCGTTTCCCTTGCGGACCGTTCATACGCCGCGATCTCGGCGGCGTAGCTCGGTCCGAGATCGGGCGGCGGAATGACCGGAGGCGATGCGCATCCGTTGTCCGTGCCGCTCGCTCCGCCTCCGCATGCGGCCTGCCACTGCCTCAGCAATTCTTCGGTCTGCCTCTGCCATTCGGCTTCCCTCGCCCTGCGCTCGGCTTCCGCCCGAACCCATGCGACGTAATTGCCGTATCCGCTTGCCGCAGCGGCGGCGGTATTCCCTCCCCCCGAACCTGACGGGTACGGAATCAGGGCTGCCATGCCCGAGGACGCCGCAGCCGCGGCCGCTTCTTTCTGGTTCCGGAGCGCTTCCTCCAGATGGCGCTGGCGGCTGTCGAACAGCTCTTGCAGCCGCTTCATCGTATCCGCCGCATGCGCGGCTTCCTTGAGGCCGGGAGAGATCACTTGGAATCGTTCCGCCAATTCAAGCGTGAAATCAATCGGCGCCTTGTACTTCATTTCCTCGAGGATCTGCCGCTCGAGTACCGCGTGAAGGCCCAGCGTATCTCCCGGCGACACCTCGCCGGAAGTCATGTCCGTCCGCAGCAGCTTCAAACCGCGGTCCGTATTTTCCGGCTTCATGGCCGCCGTCACGACACGGTTGAAAATTTCTCCGCTGTCCGTTCCGCCTCGCGCGAACAGGCCGTATCGTTCGTACAGCGTGCCGTCATACGCGGACAATGCGGACCGGACGCCGGAATAGACGGCAGACTCCGCCAGCCGTTCGAAGGCGGCGATGCGGGCGAAATCGATCAGCACCGCCATGCACAAGAACAAGGCGGCCGTTATGCCGATCAGAAACACGTTGACCGAGCCGTCCCGGCTGTTCCACAGCGCCGCGCCTTTGAACCGCCGGCGTTTCATCCGCTTCCTCTCCCCTTGTCAGCATGCTTCCGCAGAATGCCGCCGGCTTTCGCCCGCTGCTCCGCTCCGCCCGAGCCGATGCCGAAACGATCCGCGTAATAACGAACGAGATCAACCGTGCGGATCAGTTCGACGGGGTCGGACACCGGCGCAGCAGCGGAAGCGCGAATACCCGCTATCCCGGTAAGCCGTGCAGCTCCCGCCGGAATATCGAACGTCTCGAGTTCCACCGCCACCCGCTTCAACACCAGCTGCCGGCGGTAGGCCGCCTGTCCGTTGTACTTCTCCGGCACGCGGCCCGCTCCGTTCAGCAGCTTGGTTGTAATGAGACCGTCCTGCCGCCTTTCGCTCCCGACGTTCGCCGGCAAATCGATCACGGCATCTTCCGACGCATCGCCGCCCAGGTTGAAGATTGACTGCAACATTCTGTCGTCCGTCAACCGCCAATACAGCGGATCATAGCTGCCGGTCGGAGCAACGCCGGTGACCGGGTCGCGATGGCTGTTGTCCCAGCGGAAGGCAACTCTCTCCGCCGCGGCGGAAGCCGAGTGGTAGAGCAGCACCCGCTCGTGGATGATCATCGCCCCGAACAGCAGCGCCAACACGGCCAGGAACACGGCCGGGAACACGACCGTTGATTCGACCGTGAAGCTGCCGGATTCGGATCGAACGAGCGGGATTGGCCGTTTATTTTTTGTAATTGAACATATCATTGGAAGTCGTTTCCGCTTTGTTCATCAAATTCTTTACAAAGGAGAGCAACTGATCCCTGAAAATAATCGCCACGATGATGACAACGGCGATGATCATAATCATTTCGACCACGCCTGCTCCATCCTCGTCGCGCAGCAACTTCTCGGCACCGCGGCGCAGCGGATTCCATAGCGACATCAACATCAGACATTCCTCCCGTTGAAATTACAGATTTATTGGAAGCCCAAAATTGCCGGCGATCCGATGATCAACATCAGCACGAAGAAAATGAGCACCAGCGGCAGCGACAGCTTCGATACCGCTTCTTCCCCTTTCGTTCTTGCGATGCTTTTGCGCTTCTCCCACAGGTTGAACGACAGTTCCCGCAGGGCGTGAACGAAATCGGAACCGCCTTTCCGGTATTGAAGCAGCAGCGCCGACGTCAGGACGGACGCTTCCTGGACGCCGACCCGCCGCGCGAACCCGTCCATCGCAAGCTGGAACGATTCGCCGTTCTGAATCGCGTACATCGCCCGCTTCAGTTCCCGGTACAACGGATGTCCGTCTTCCCCTTCCCTGGCGCAGCGAAGCAGCGCGTTCTGCAGCGACTCGCCGGCGCCGACGAGCAGCATGAGCACGGAGAGCAGTTCGGGAAGTTCCCGCAGCACGGTGCGGCGCTGCTCCTCGACCTGCCGCCTGAGCGACCGGATGTTCGATACCGGCAGGAGCACCGCAACCACCAACCCGACCGGCAGCACGTCCGTCGCGCCGGATACAAGCGCAATGCAAGCTGTCAGACCGGCCGCCGCTAATCCCGTTCCAACCGCGCGCGACAGATAACGGCGTGATTCCGCGAACGTGGGCGCCCGTCCGCTGATCCGCTGCAGGTCGGCATGTACGGCGGCAAGCAGCGATTGGACCGCGGCCAGCCGGCTCACCCGCTCCAGGATCAGCCGCTCGACCGGTTCGGCGAGGAGCAAGTCCTTCCAATCCCGCTTCTTGCGCCCGGCAGCACGCGCCTCCCGCAGCGCCGGGAGCAGCGGAATCGCCGTCATGATCAGCCAGCAGCCGGCGATGAGCAGCGCCAAAACCCGCATTGTCCGTCACCTCCGTCACACGTCAATCGACATGAATTTGCGGATGAGCCATGCGCATCCCGCCAGCGCCGCCAGCCCGACGGTCAGAATCGCATACCCGGCGGCGCTGCCGTAGAGCGGCGCCATGTAATCCGGCGCCATGGCGGCAAGCAGCATGACGAAAGCGAACGGCGCCCCCATCATCAATCGGGACTCGAAACGCTTGCCGGCGGTCATGACCGCAATCTCCCGCTCGACCTCCATCTTCTCCCCGAGCAGCTGGGCGGAGCTGCGGACGATGGCCGCCATGTCTCCGCCCGAGCGCTTCGCGACGGCGATGACTTCGGCGAGCCGCGCGGCTTCCCCGAGCCCGGCACGATCCGCGAATCGGCGGAGCTCGTCTTCCAGGCGCGCCCCGTTGACGATGCCGATCCGGATCAACTCAAATTCACGGCGGATCGCGGTCCTCGGGTCCGGATAGAGAATGTTCAGCTCATCCGGCACCGCCAAAAACGCATTCTCGAGGGAGCGTCCGGCCGACAGCGATGTGACCAGGCAATGCAGCGCCTCTTTGAATTGCTCTCTCAGCCTGCGTCGTCGCCGGTTCTCCAGTTCCCGCTCGGTCATGGACGGCGCGTACAGGCCGAGCGGCGCGAACAGCAGGCCTGCCCACAGCGACTGGTAGTACAGCCCAGCGGCAAGTCCGGCTGCCGCCATTCCGGCTGCCGCAACGGCCTTCCGCCGCCAACCCGCAAGCCTGACGGCCGAGGCCGGCCGTCCCCCGGTCTTTCGTCCGCCTGCATGGGATCGTTTCCGTTCCCGCGCTGCCGCAGCGCTCATTACCCGGGCGGCATCACGCATATTGACCCGCCTCCTCCGGCGCCGCATCTCCGGCTTGCTGCTCCGCTGCTTCCGGCGGAGATGCGCCGCGGGACGGGTCGGCGATGCCGGCCAGCCGCAGCTTGCGGGCGCGGATCAGCGGGTTCCCCGTCCGGCGAAGTTCTCCCGCTTCATTCCGTTTCCCATCGCGCCGGTCTTCCGCATCGCCGAGACCGCGGGTAAAGAGCACATTCAGCTCGTATTCTCCGCCTCTTATGCCGGCCATTTCCACGATCTCCGATACGCACCGTCTTCCGTCGACCAGCCGGGTCAGATGGATGAGCAGGTCAATGCCCGACGCGATCTGATTGCGGACGACCGCCAGCGGCAGATCCGCCTGGGACAGCACCATCGACTCCAGCCTGGAAAGCATGTCGCGCGGGCTGTTGCCATGCCCAGTCGACATCGAGCCGTCATGACCGGTGTTCATCGCCTGAAGCATGTCCAGGGCTTCGCCGCCGCGCACTTCGCCGACGATGATCCGGTCGGGCCGCATGCGGAGCGAAGCTTTCACCAGCGCGCGGATCGGAATCTCGCCGCGGCCCTCCGGATTGGCGTTGCGCGTCTCGAGCGAGACGAGGTTCGGAATGCCGGAGATTTGCAGTTCCGCGGAATCCTCGATCGTGACGATCCGCTCGTCGGCCGGTATGCAATGGGCGAGCGCGTTCAGAAACGTCGTCTTCCCCGTCCCGGTGCCGCCGCAGACGAACACGTTGTACTTCGCGCGGACAAGCCGGGACAGCCAGTCCGCCGCTTCTTCCGTCAGCGACCCGCGGGCGATAAGGTCGACCATCAGCATCGGCCGCTCCGGAAACTTGCGGATCGTGACCGTCGGCCCGCGGATCGACACCGGCGGCAGCACGACATGGACCCGCGAGCCGTCCATGAGCCGCGCGTCGACGATCGGATTCGTCTCGTTCACGGCGCGGTTGACGCTGCCGACGATCGTCTGGATCAGCTCTTCCAGCCGTTCGCGGCTCTCGAACGCACCCGGATATCGCATGATGCGGCCGCTGCGTTCGATGAAGATGTGCTCATGCCCGTTGATCATGATTTCCGTCACAGTCGGGTCGTCCATGAGCGGCTGCAGCAGGTCGAGCCCGCGGAAGGCGTGGAACAGCCTTCTGACCGCCTGATGCTTGTCCGCTGCGGTGAGCGGTTTGTCCCTGGCCCATTCGAAGACGACCGATTCGATGATGTTCGTCAGCCGCTCATCGCTCAACTCCTCATGCATATTGATCCTGCTTCGGACCCGTTCCCGAAGCATGCGCACCTCGTGATCCCCGATCATCCGGCATCCCCCCTTCCGGTTTCCATCCCGCCGCGCCGAGGAGCCCCAGACATGCGCCCAGCAGCACGGGCGACCTGGCCGCCTCTTCCGGCCGGCCCGCGCCGTGCAGCTGCGGCACCTCCGGCAGCCGGCCGGCAAAGCGCAGTCCTGCCGCCGCGCGGGACACGCCGGTCTGGCCCGCGCGGGCCGCGACAAAGCGGATGCGCGGCTCCGCTTCCGCGAACCGGTCCGGATGGCGGCGCCGGAAAAACCCGAGCGCCGCTTCGGCCTTGAGCAAGCCGGCCGCATGATCCGGCACGAGCCAGAAAATCGCGGCCGATTGGATGAAAATTTCCAGATGCGCCTCGGTCGGCGCGGAGCCGAGGTCGACGAAGACCGCGCCATAGTCCGGGCAAGCCGCCACGGTCCGGATCAGCTTGCCCGCAGCATCGGCGCTCAAGACCAGTTTCTCTTCCGGCGGACAGCCGCCGGGAAACCGGTCGATGCCCAGCTGCGCATCGTGCGTCCGCAGCCGTTCAAACAAGCCTGCCGCTTCCGCCGGCCTTGCCTGCAGAGCGTACAGCATCTCCGGCAGCCCGCCCTCCGTGTCCGCCTTGCCGGGGGCCGCGCCGCCGAACGGGTCCAGGTCGAGATAGAAGGCGTTCACGCCCGACCTGGCCGCCAGATGCGCCATGCAGAGCGCCGTCGACGTGACGCCGCTTCCGCCTGACGGCGAATAGACCGCCGCAACCAGCGTCCCGCGTCCGTTCCCGGCATCCGTTGAACGCGGCACCCCGTGCTCGGCGCGAATCGCTGCAAGCTGCCGGAGCAGGTTCGGCATCGGTTGATATTGCATGACTTCCGGCAGGCCGGCATCAGCGCCGGCTTCGCCGCTCCGCTTGACCAGCAGCGCAATCGGCACGCCGGGCCGCAGCCCGCCTGCAGCTTCCGCGAACTCCGGCGCAACGAGCAGCAGATCCGCGGGATACCCCGCCTTCACATATTGGTGCAGCGCATCTTCCGTCGTGAAGCCGGTCACCCGCCATTCGCGGCCGTACGGCGATTGCCGGACATAGTCGGCCAGGCGGCTCACATATTCCGCTTCCCGCGCCGCAACGCAAAGATAGATCGGTACCATGCCGCGGCTCCTTTCGTACGCAAACAAAAAAACACCGCCCGCACAGGCTTGCAGCCTGATGCGAACGGTGCTTCCGTTCGTCCAATCTATTAAATTTTCACTTATATTAACATTGTCTTTTCCCTGTTGTCAATTGTCATCTTCTATTATGTCGTTGTTCTGTGATAATGTCACCCTATAACTGTTCTGAGATAATGTCACCATGGGACAGAAGACCGCATCATTGACCAAAGCAGAATGGAAAAATGGAAAGTATGAGAATGCACTTCCGATAAGTAAGTGCTGAAGCCGGTCGCCCAATACGGGCATCTGTCCCTCTTATTTCCTCTTTCGATAAAGGTAATCGACGGCGACAACGAAGACCAACCACGGAAGCACATAGGTCGTAGCCCATTCGAACGATTGTCGGACGCCGGAATCCGAATGGACCACGAAGATCGCGAGGACGAAGATCACCAACAAAAATACACCAAGACCGTACGATTGCTTCACGGCTATTCCCCCGGTCCATCCATGCATCAAGAAACAGGATTAACAAGTGACATTTTCACAGACGATTACATCCTCATCTTTCATTCTTCAGACGGAAATAACCAGATATAAAGCCTCGTCTTCATATGCCGTCGCGAAAATGCGGAACTCCAATGATTCTCCCGGCGCAACCGTATCCGGCAGATCCGGGTTATGGGCAGCAATGTTGCCTAATTGCGGCTCGCTTTTTCCGGACAAGGAGCCGATCTCATACATGAGCGATGCCGTGTCGATGCCGAACTCGCCCGTGTTTTTCAGAACCACGCTGACGGTGATGCCTTCCAGTCCGGCTTTTTCCTTCTCTCCCGTGTCGTTCGGCAGCGGCACCATTCATGCGATATCAGCTCCAGTCCTTCCGGAAGGGCAACGCGCTGCAATTCGTTCAGATCGACGGCGTTTTGTGTCCCTTTGTTGATATGGACGGCCTGCGTTTTCGCGTCCCACTGCACTTGATAACCGCACGCCTCCGAAAAAAAGCGCAGCGGCACGTACAGCCTTCCATTGTACAGATACGGCGCCGCATCCAACGCGAACTTTACGCCATTCTTCGTGTAGCTTTTTTGGTTCAAGGTCAACACGAAGGAATCGCCGCCGGTCTGAAACGAAGCCTGCTTTGTCCGGTTGTCCCAGGAAACAGGCACATGAAGCGCGTCGGACACGACGCTGACCGGAACGAACAGCCGATCTTTCTTGATTTGCGGCGGATGTTCCGACTCGATCTGTCGTCCCTCTGCGTAAAGCTTGACCGTGCCGGCCGCGGAAACGGAGGCGGCGATGCAGAATGTGAAGAGCACTCCGACGAACACTGCAAACACTTTCTTCGACACCGCGAACACTCCTTGCTCCCGATGCATTTTCCCTTATATTAACACCGCATGCGCTTCATGCGCCGGCTGCCCGCATTCTCAAGTACCAGAACGCGTGATAGAGCCCGCCGAGCATTTCGAATCCCGAGGCCACCTCATCCGCAAGACGCGGAGAGAACAGCAGCTCGTCAATCTCCCGGTTGCAGGCAAGGTAAATATTTTTGCGCTGGTACCACTCAAGCACGGATTCGGGCTTGCTCGCATCGAGGATTCGCTTGTAGCATTCCCCTTCGATGACGAAGGTCCGCTGGCGCTCATAGAAAGCCGTCGTCCGGCGGAACTGTTCCGGCTCCTCGTCGATCCATTCGCGGAGCTTGTCCATCGTGTCTTTCGAAGCGGCGTAGAATCCCATTCCATACCGGTAGCCGTCCGGACGCAGCTCAAAAAAGTACGCGGGACCGTCCTTCCATTCTCCCGAGCGGCGTTTGAACGTAATCCACATGGCATCGCGGTACAGCGACTTGTCCCTGGAGAAGCGCGTGTCGCGATGGATGCGCGAGATCGTCTTGCCCACGGCGGGCCGCGTCTCCAGCTGCGGATCGATGGTCAGCATCGTGCCGCTCAGGTCGGCCGCCAGGTCGCGCATCGGCTCCAGCAGCTCCCGCTCGTAAACCGGACGGTTCTGTTCAAACCACTCCTTGGAGTTCTGCTCCCGCACGTCGCGCAAAAATTGGAGCGTCTGTTCGGTAAAACCGCGAAACGCACCCATTTGAACAACCTCCTTTTGCAATTCCTTCTGCCATTCAGGTCCCGCAGCCTCAATGCGAATCCGCCTTTCAATACGAACGTATGATCGCCGTGCATAGCATTAAATATATATTATGTAATAATTTTCATCAACCCCCGGCAATAAAAGCGCCGCCCGTGCAGCCACCGGATGCTGTCGCTCCGCACGGACGGCGCTTCCTCCTGACGCCATTGCCAGACCGTCAAATTCGGCTTATTCGGTCATTACACGAGCCAGCCGCGAAGCACGATGACCAGCAAGATGAAAAGAACGAGAATCACACCCGTGCTCGTGAACAGACCGTGACCGCCGAAGCCGCCGTAACCGCCAGGGTAACCCATCCGCAAGCACCTCCTTCCGATCGGACTGCGTTATCCTATGCACCCGTCCCTTAACACTATTGGGCAACAAGACAAAATAGGCAGACGCATCCCGCGTCTGCCCTGGATGAAGCGATGAAGCCGGTCGTTACCAGAAGAACCCGCCGCCGTAAGGTCCGTAAAACGGTCCGAAGCTGGGACCGTAGAACGGTCCGCCGAACCCGCCGAATTCATACGGCGACGACCCGATCGCCAGCAGATCGAACAGCACGAGCGGCAGAAGGCCTTTCACTTGCGCCTTGCCGCGCGGCTGTTCCAGCATCAGCCGGTTGCCGCGGATGCCGACCAGCTTGCCGGAGACGATCGAGCCGTCTTTCTTGAGCGCGTAAATCTCCCGGCCGATCAGCTTCCGTACCTGATCCTTCTTTACTGCCATGCTCTTCGCGCCTCCTCCCTTCAGGCGCAGCTTTGGCCGCGCGTATCATAACGTATGCAACCGCGGCCGAGCCTGCATGGACAACGATGTACAAGCGCCAAAAAATGTACGGCAACCCGCAGGCCGCCGCAATATGCAATCCGCTTCTATGCGGTTACGGTCACAACGGACGGACACTTCCGCCTGACCCGCCATGGCAAAACACACGGCTTTCCAGCTTCCCCAATCTGACAGGTTGCGCGGCGGAGACGGTCGATAAGGACCCTTTGGCAGCGTAGGAGGTTACGGTGAACACCTTTTCGCCGCGGTTGATAAACACTTCCAGAGAGTACAAGTCCACAAAAAGCTCGAGCACCAACCCCTCGTCCACCCGGACATCCAACCGATAATCCCGGCCGTCCGCATAACCGGAGCGAACGGAGATCTGCTCCGCCGCGGCGTCCAGTTCCACTGTGATCGCCTGATCGTCCTTCCTCTGCAGATGGAATGCCAGGACATTCCCCTTCAGTTCGTCCAGCTCCGATTTGCTCAGCTCCAGCAGGATATGGCCCGAGTGGCCCTCCAGCACGACCTGCTCCCGACCGGAAGACAAGCCCACTTCTCCGCAAGCCTGCAGCGCAAAATGATCCCCGAACGGCAGGAACGGCTTCTGCAGCAGCTTCCGATCCTCGACCGCGAGCCGTCTCGGGATCGACATCATGCCGTTGAATGCAAATGCTTCGGGCAACCCGCCCTGGCTCCAGCTTTGCATCCACCCGATCAAAATGCGTTCGCCGTTCGGGCCGCAGGCGGTCTGGGGCGCGTAGAAGCTCGGGCCTTCGTCCAGAATGCCCTGACTTTCCACCTCAAACCTGCCCGTGCCGTAATCCAGCGTCCCGATGGCATAGGCGACATGATGCGTCACCTGCCCGGCATACTCGGGATCGCACGGCATGACGGAGAAAATCAGCACATCTTTCCCGTCCAGATGAAACAAGTCCGGACATTCCAGGAGCATGTTCTGCTCTTCGGCTGTCTGGTAGATCGAGGAATGAAACCGCCACTTGACCAAATCCTTCGATTCGAACATGATGATTTCACCGCGGCGTCTCTCGTTCCGCACCGCCAGCACGCAATAATAGCTGTCTTTCTCCTTCCACACTTTCGGGTCCCTGAAATCGCACAACATGTAGCGTTCCGGCAGCTCTTTTTCGCCGATGACGGGATTGCCGGGGTGCTTCTCGAAATGCACGCCGTCCTCCGATACGGCAAGGCACTGCCGCTGGACGACCTGCCCATCCTCCCCGACCACATGTCCGGTATAGAGCAAATGCAGCTTGCCGTCTTTCTCAATGGCGCTTCCCGAAAAGCAGCCGTTCGCATCATAAGGCCGGTCATTGGCCAGCGCGACCGGCTTGTAGTTCCAGCGGACAAAATCCGTCGTGGTCGCGTGTCCCCAGTGCATGTCGCTCCACCTGGTGGAGTACGGGTTGTATTGATAAAACAGATGATACTCGCCATTGTGATGGATGAATCCGTTCGGGTCGTTGATCCAGCCGATTTCCGCCGCAAAGTGAAAATGCGGCCGGTTGGTGACGCGATGTCTGTGTTGCCGGATATATTGATTTGCCGCTTCGAGCTTGGACAGCATGATCTCCCACTCCCATTGTTTTTCGCTATGCTGCAAGACTTACTTGATGCCGCTCCGTATTGCGCCTTCGATGATATGTCTCTGAAAGAGGGCGTACAACACGATGATGGGAATCGTCACAATGGTCAGCGCCGCCATCATGTGGCTTGTGAAAATGTTGTACGTGTCGCTGAAAATCGCGTTGAGCGCCACCTGCACGGGCATGAGATCCGATTTTGTGATCGCCATGACCGGCCACAGAAAGTCGTTCCAGGAACCGATGAAGGTCAAAATCCCGACGGACACAAACATGGGGAGGCTGGCCGGAACGACGATTCTCCAGTAGCTCCCGAATTCCGTCAGGCCGTCCACCTTGGCCGCCTCGATGAGCTCCTCCGGGAAGGACAGGAAGTGCTGTCTGAACAGGAAGATGTTCATGACATTGACGAAGAACGGGATCAGGTAGCCGGCAAGCGTATTGATCATCCCGAGTTCATGCACGACCAGATAGAGCGGCAGAATAATGGCCTCGACGGGCACAATCATGAGCGCGATGATAAACAACAATATGGCGTTCTTGAACGGAAAATGAAACCTGGCCAGCGCGTAGCCCGCCAGCGAATTGACGGTCAGGCCCGCCAGCGCCGTAACGGACGCGTATATCAGGCTGTTGAGCACATTCCGGAACACATTGTACATGGACAACAGTTCCTGATAGGATTTCAGAGTCAGATCCCCGAATCTCGGAACCACGGCATAGATGGTCGAGATGTCCCGGTAGATGACGCTGTCGATTTTGAAAGACGACAGGATCATCCACACCATGGGAACGAGAAATTGAAGCGCGATGAGAGAGGCGACGATATAAAAAGCCGTTTTCCTGATGACCTTCACGCTTTTTCCTCCCGAAAGAGCTTCTTGATGAGGACGGAAACGACGATGAGGAAAACAGTGAATACCACCGTGATCGCACTCGCATACCCGATGTTGCGGTGGCGATAGCCGTATTCGTAGATGTACTGCAGAATCGTCATCGTGGAATAATCCGGGCCGCCTCCCGTCATGACCATGGGCTGCACGATGAGCTTGAACGCCTGGATGGTCGTGGTGATGACGAGGAACATCGTAATCGGCTTCAGGCCCGGCAGCGTGATGTACCGGAACTTGCGCAGCGAGCCGCAGCCGTCCAGTTCCGCCGCCTCATATTGACTGGAATCAATGTTCGAGAGCCCCGCAAGGAAAATCATCATCTGATAGCCGCAGCCCGACCACGCCGAAATCATGACGATGGTGTACATCGCTTGCGAGCTGCTGGTCAGGAAAGGCTGGGGAGACAGCCCCAACGCC
Organism: Thermobacillus composti KWC4; assembly: GCF_000227705.2. Classification (GTDB taxonomy): domain Bacteria; phylum Bacillota; class Bacilli; order Paenibacillales; family Paenibacillaceae; genus Thermobacillus; species Thermobacillus xylanilyticus. Next base: position 617,073 of record NC_019897.1, on the reverse strand, counting down.
GTCAGCACCTCGTTGATCAGCCCCGAATCGGGATTCAGCAGCACCGTCCACAAAATGGAGATGACGACAAGCGACAGCACGGCCGGGGAGAAATACGCGGTGCGAAAAAACCCGACGCCCTTGACTTTCCTGTTCACGATGAGCGCCAGCACCAGCGCCATCGTCAACTGAATCGGCACCACGAACACGACGAACTTGACCGTGTTGAGGAAGGTCTTGCGAAACAGGTCGTCGGTGAAGATCCGCTGGTAATTGTCGAATCCGATGAATTGCCGCTCATGCGGCTTCAGCAGGTAATAGTCCGTAAAGCTGTAGTTGATCGCCTTGCCGATCGGCAGCACGATGAACAACACGGCCAGAAGCAGCGCCATGAGAAGGAACGCATAGGCCGTGACGACTTCCTGCCATTTGTACTGCTTGAACATTTGCCCTTTTCACCCCCGTCAAAGATAGTGGCGAGGATGGAACCTCGCCAATTCCGGGTTATCCTTTTTTGTACTTCGCAAATTCCTGATCGATCTTCTTGACCGCGTCGTTCAGGTAGGTCTGGATGGTTGCTTCATCGGTTGTCTTGTTTTGGGCGATTTTGAGCAGGACGTCCTTCGCGAATGTCTCGGACAGGTACGGATACCCCACGGAAACCGGACGCGCCTTGTTCGTATGCTGGACCTGATATTGCATCACTTTCCATGCTTCGTTGAAATACGGGTTGTCCGTATTGGTGTCGATCACATCGATGGCGTTGATCCGGGTCGGAATGGAGCCGTTCTTCGTGAAATATTCCCGCGAAGCTTCATCATTGGTCAGCCATTCCATCACTTCGACGACCTGCGGAATGCGCTCCTCGGGGATGTTCGCGCTTCTGACGAAGGCCCAGCTGCCCGACGGCGTATAGAGACCGTCAAATTCCCCGTTCATTTTCGGATAGCGGAGCGATCTGAATTTCAGATCGGGGTAATTGCCCGTGAGCTCGTTGACGTACCAGAAGCCTGCGACAGCCATGGCAGCCTGTCCGGAATGGAAGGCCTTCTCGGGCTCCGCCGCGCTGGCCAGCGGACGATCCCCCGCGAACAGCCGGGCATATTTCGTCATCGCTTCCAGCGTCTCGGGGCCGTTCAGCACCCCGTCAACCGTCAAGCCGTCGTCGGCCACAATGTTCGAACCGTTCGACCAGACGAGCGGCGTGAAATAATACGTGCCGGTCTCATACACGCCGCTTGCCACATCCGTCAGCAGCGTGCTCAAGGCAACCGCGTACTTTTCAAAGGCCGGATCGTTGCTCTCCGAGGCGTATTGATCGATGTCGCGGGCCAGTTCCAGCAGCTCATCCCAGGTCCAGTCTTCATCGGGAGCCGGAATTTTGGCTTTGATGTCATCCGGCAGGGCATTGATCATGTCTTCGTTGTACATCACGACGACGGCCGAATCCGAATAGCCGAGCGCATACAGCTTGCCGTCAACCGTGCCTTGCTCCAGGATCGAAGCGGTAAATCCTTCGGCAAATCCTTCGCTCAGATAGGAGCCCACTTCGCCGATGACCCCCGCGTCCGCGTAGGCGGCCACGTCCGGACCGTCCAGCGTGAAGATGTCGGGCATGTCGCCGGCGGTAATGGCGGCGTTCAATTTGTCGATGTAACCGGAGCCGGCACCGGCCCGCGTAATGTTCTGAATCTCGACCTTCGGTTTGTCCGGATGCAGTTCATTGTATTTCGCCACGCGATCGGCAAACATTTTCCCCTCCGGCGTGTCCGCGGACGCTTGCGTCCAGACTACGATGGTGTCCTTCTTGCCGTTCCCCCCGCCGCTGCATCCCGCAAGCAGCACCAAGGCAATCAGACCGACGAGCAACACGAGTTTCTTTTTCATACGCCCCTCCGTGAGAATTAGTGAGAAAAAACCAGAATAAATTGAGAATACGTATTCTGAAAGTAATCATATAAGACGCTGTAATCGCTGTCAACAATAAAATAATTTGCGTTAGTGTAAAATCTTCGTGGGTGTAGGAATTGGAAAAAGCGGACATAGAAAAAGAGCTTCTCCCTTGGTAAAGTGATGTTTGTCCACAACACACCAAGAAGGAGGAAGCTCCTGTGAGCAACATTACCACAACAATGCCGACAATGAAAGAGATTGAGCAATGGATATTTCGGAAAATGCAGGAGGAATTCGCTCGTGCGATGAAGCAGGTGCTGGAGGCGCTGGATCAGCAGATCTTGGAGCAACGGGACCGAGAGCGTTATCGAGTAAAGGACGAGCGTGAAACAAGCGTCAACACAGTGTTCGGGAATGTGCGCTTTAAGCGGAGATTGTACTGTGACCGTAGAAGCGGCAAACACGTGTATCTGCTGGATCAGCTGTTGCAATTCGAAGGGCGCGGGAAAGTCAGTCCGCATTTGGAAGAGACAGCCATCGCATTCGCCAGCCAAGGACCGTCGTACCGGGACAGCGCTAAGCGGCTGGAGCAGCTCCTGGGATACAATGTGCTGAGCCACCAAGCGATCAGGGAAAAACTGATTGAGCGTGCGGAACAGCCGATGTCTGAGGTGAAGCGACGCCCAGCGCGAGTATTGTTCGTGGAAGTGGATGGGCTATACACGAAGCTGCAGCGGAGCAAGAAGCGTGGGATGGAGAACGCAATCGCTGTCGTACACGAAGGCTGGGAGAAGAGCGGCAAGCGAGTGCGGCTGAAGAATAAACAGCATTACCTGCATACGAGCGGCGGCGACTTCTGGGAAGGGTTCGGGGACTTTCTGGTGGAGCGTTACGAAATCGACGAGAACACGTGGCTTGTGGTGAACGGAGACGGCGCGGGGTGGATCGGGGAATGTACATCCTACTTTCACCAATGCCTGTACATGCTGGACCGCTTTCATGTGGCGCGTGATTTGAAACGTTTTGTCGGACATTTACCGAAGGTGTGGGAGACCGTGAGACGGTCGCTGGCCAAACAGGACGCAGCCGCGCTTATAGCGGCCTTAGAAAGCGTAGCGGAGCAAGAGATAGCGGAAGAGAACCGGAAGGATTGGAAGCGGTATAAAAGCTATCTGAAGCGGCACGAGAAGCATTTGGACGACTACCGAAAAACACTCCAGGTGAAGGGGATCGACACAAGCGGTATGCGCCCGATGGGAAGCGCGGAATCGCAGATGCGCATATTCGCCAAGCGGACGAAGCGTGGCGGGTACAGTTGGAGTGAGCGAGGCGTCAGGGCGATGCTGTGGACAATGATGAGGATTAAAGAAGCCGGCATGGTTGTAAGAACGGTTGAAGGACATGCGAGTATGCAAGCAACGTCACAACAGCCAATAAACATGCGGCAATTGCTCAAGAACGTGACGCAACCAGTCAAGGGTTGTATCGCTGGAATGATTCGCATGCTGCAAGGACCGAAGCAAAGCAGCACAACGGGTATGGCACTCAAAGCTCTTCGCGGATAATGGCAAAAAATTCTGACAAATCACTTTTATTTGATGAAAGAACGAAGCAAAGCGCTTACAAGGAAGAGGTTTCCTTTGGGGTTCGCGTTCCAAGCATCTTAAATGACTGCCCACGCTAGCTTGACACTGACATAATTTGCTGATTAAATTGATTTTTATCTTCGGAAATCGTATTCTTATGATAGAATGAAATTAATATCTCAACTTTCGCAGAGAGAAAATGGCGCTAATTCCTTGGGATGATGGGGTTTTAGCTCGTTTGGTTCCAGGCTTGACGAAATGAAAAACACCTCTCTGTTTGGTATAATTGGAATTGCCAAGATCCCAAAACCGAACAGAAAAGGTGTTTCCTACATGATAAATCAAACGACGCCATTCGATCAACTCCCTCAAGAGATCAAACCTGCTTTTCAGGAACTGAAAGTTCTCAAACACTTGAATGCCGCGGGGTTCAGGAAGAAATTCGGATTTACCTGCGCCTGGTTGTTTCGCCTTGTCTTTGTCCTGATGTTCCATCAGAAGAACGGGTTTCGTCTGCTGGAAAGCAACAAAGGCGAGACGTTCCCCGGCAAAGATGCGGTGTATCGTTTCTTGAATCACGGCGGCTACGCATGGCGGCGGTTTTTGCTGTCGCTCAGCAGCGAAACGATCGCAAGAATCGAACCGCTGACCTCGTCAAACCGGGAGACCGCCTTGATTTTCGACGATTCCATGTACGCGCGCAACCGGAGCAAGGCCGTCGAGATGCTGGCGCGCTTCAAGGATCATGCGACCGGTGCTTTCTACAAAGGCTTCGATGGGCTGGTCGGACGGCCATTCGTTTGTCCCGATGGACTTTGCGCTGCTGAGTTCGGCGAAGTCCGGCATCAACGGCATGGTGGACGGGATCGGCAAGCGAAGCCATGGCTACAAGCGGCGGCTAGAAGCGTTTTGTACGGCTCCGCAGGTCATCGCGGCCATGCTGGATCGTGCGCTTGAGGCCGGCGTTTCGGCATCGTACGCCCTGATGGACAGTTGGTTTACACATGCGCCGCTCATTCAGGCAATCATCCGTCGCGGACTGCACGTGATCGGCATGGTCAAGAACGATAACAAGCGCTATCTCGTGAACGGGAAGCGGCTCAGCCTGAAGGAACTGTATGCCGCTTCCCCGCGTGTCGAAGGGAAGAACCGCAACATCCTTCGTCTCATCCGAACCTCGCTCGCCCCGGGAATCCCGGTGGTGGTCGTGTTTGTCCGCCATCGTTCCAGGAAAAACGAATGGCTTGCCCTGCTTTCGACTGACCTTGGTCTGACGGCCCAGGACATCATCCGGATCTATCGGATGCGATGGGACATCGAGGTTTTCTTCAAGTGCGCCAAGTCGCTGCTGCGTCTGCAAAACGAGTTCCAGGGCCGGTCGTATGATATGCTCGTAAGCCACACGACCATTGTGTTTTCGCGCTATATCCTGTTGGCCTGGCAGCATCGGCAAAGCACAGACGCGCGTTCGCTCGGCGGCCTGTTTTATTTGCTTTGTGACGAAGTCGGTGCGGTGGACTGGGTCGCAGCGTTACAGCAATTGGTCGATTTGATCCGTGAAGTCGCTGCAAAAGCAGGCAAAAAGCTTTCGGTATTTATTCAGCGTCAACTCAAGGAGTGGATTGCTGCTCTGCCCAATTACATCAAGGCTTATCTGCCTATTTCATGCTGCGAAAGTTGAGTTAATATGCTATGATAGTTTTAACCATTCGGAACGGAACAATACAGGGTCCTGGAGGCCGACGTGAAGAAAAGAATCACGATGAAGGAGATCGCCCGTCTGGCCAATGTGTCGCAGGCGACGGTCTCGCGCGTCATCAACGGAAACCCCGACGTTAATGAGGAACTGGCGGCGAGGGTTTTGAAGGTGATTGAAGAGGTCGGATACGTGCCGAATCAGACCGCCCAAACGTTGAAGCGCAATCAGTCGAAGCTGATCGGGGTCAGCGTGTCCGAAATGTACAATCCCTATTTCGTCGAGCTGGTCGACCATCTGGAGGACAAGGCGCGGAAGCTGGGCTACAACATCATTCTGCACAATTCCAAGCACAACCCGATCCTGGAGTGGGAGAACATCCAGAACTTCCTCACCAGGCAAATCGACGGATGCGTCATCGTTCCCACCGGAAGCTACAATCTGGAACGGCTCAGCAAGCTGCCCATCCCCGTCGTGTCCATCACGCAGACGGTAAGCTCGCTGGACAGCGTGGCCATCGATCACATGAAAGCCGGGAAATTGGCGGCCGCAAGTTTCATCAAAGCCGGCCATACCTCCTTCGCCTATATCGGGAAATCCGATGACGAGAAGTATCTCGGTTTCGCCAGTGTGTTGTATGAGCATCAGCTTCCCGTTTCGGATGTCCGGGTATTTGAACTCGAACAGACGTCCAACGACAATTTTCTCGTGCGTCAAGGTATCGAACGGCACTTCCGGCAGTTCGAGACGTTCCCTTTCACCTGTGTGTTCACCGAAAACGACATCGTCGCCCTGGAATGCATCAAACTGATTGAGGAACGCGGGCTGAAAGTTCCGGAAGATATCAGCGTGATCGGCTTCGACGATACGTATTTGTCGAAGATCATGGGCATCTCCAGCATCCATCAGCCGATCGAAGACATGGTGTCCACCTCGCTGGAACTGCTGATCAACCGAATTGAAGAAAAACTTTCTCCCGACATTGTCAGCATCCAGCTGGAACCGACACTTATGACGCGCAAAAGCTCCAACCATCGGCGAATCTGAAAACAAAGCGGCAGCCTTGCGGCTGCCGCAGCTGCTTGAATCTTTTCATCCGAAGAACAGGCCGATCTCCCGCTCCGCGCTGGCCGGCGAATCCGAACCGTGCACGATGTTGCTGTCCACGGTGAGACCGAAGTCGCCGCGGATCGTGCCGGGCGCGGCCTCGGCCGGGTTCGTGCTGCCGATGACGCGCCGCGCGATCGCGACGGAATCGGGCCCTTCCCACACGCTTGCGAATACGGGGCCGGACGTGATGAAGTCGACCAGTTCGCCGAAAAACTTTTTGTCCCGATGCTCCCGATAGTGCTCCTCCGCAAGCTTCCGCGTCAGGGTGAGCACCCGCGCTTCCCGTAGCGTCAGCCCTTTCCGTTCGAGCCGGCTGACGATTTCGCCGACGAGTCCTCTTCTGAAACCGTCCGGCTTCACCATGACGAATGTCCGTTCCATGCCGTATTCCCACCTCCATGCTGCGGTCGTTTGCTTAAGGATGCCCGGCATCCCGTTCATCTGAGCAGCGGCTTGTTCTTGAGCATGTGCAGCGACCGGATGAAGCGGATCGTCTGCGTCTTCCCGCGCATCACCATCGAATGCGTCTCGGCGCGGCCGCCTTCGAGATACCGGACGCCGCCGAGGAATTCGCCCGGCGTTACGCCCGTGGCGGCAAAAATGACATCCCCGTCGCCCACCATGTCGTTCATCCCGAGAATCCGGCGCGGATCGTCCAGTCCCATCGCGACGCAGCGTGAGTATTGCGCGTCATCCTCGATCATCAGCCGGCCCTGCAGCTCGCCGCCGAGACATTTGATCGCCGCTGCGGCGAGCACGCCTTCCGGCGCGCCGCCCGAACCGATGTACAGGTCGATCCCGGTCTCGGGAAAACAGGGAGCGATAGCCCCGGCGACATCGCCATCGGACAGAAACTTGATCCGGACGCCGGCATTCCGGAGTTCCTCAACCAGCGCGGCGTGCCGCGGGCGATCCAGCATCATGACGGTGAGATCCGACAGCGGCTTGCCCAGCGCGAGCGCCGCTTTCTCCACCGTCGTGCGCGCCGGATCGCGCAGGCTGAGCTTGCCGGCGAGCGCGGGGCCGACCGCGAGTTTCTCCATGTACATGTCCGGCGCGTGCAGGAGCTGTCCTTTGCCCGCCACCGCCAGGACGGACATGGCATTGTTCAGCCCTTTCGCGACGATCTCCGTGCCTTCGAGCGGATCGACCGCGATGTCGACTTCCGGCCCGGTGCCGTCGCCGAGCTTCTCACCGATATAGAGCATCGGCGCTTCATCCATCTCGCCCTCGCCGATGACGACCGTACCCCGGATCGCGACGGAGTCGAACATGCGCCGCATCGCTTCCGTCGCCGCGCCGTCCGCCGCATTCTTGTCGCCCCGTCCCATCCACGGGGCGGCGGACAGCGCCGCAAGCTCGGTCACGCGGACAAGTTCCAGCGCGAGTTCCCTTTCCATGCCCTTCCTCCTAACGGTTTTGCCGTTTTTCCTGCGCTTCATGCATCATCCTCACAATGATGGCCGCCGTTTCCTCGATGGAGCGATGGGTGACGTCGATGACGGGGCAGCCGATTTCCTCCATGATCGACCGGGCATACGCGAGTTCTTCGCGAATCCGTTCAATCGACACGTAGGACACGCCGCCGGGCAAGCCCAGTTCGCGAAGCCGTGAGCCGCGGATGCCGGCGAGCCTCTCCGGCTCCATCATGAGGCCGACGATCAGCGCGCCGGCCGGATTCTCGACCAGTTCCGCGGGCGGCCGGACTTCCGGCACGAGCGGCAGGTTCGCCGTGCGGATGCCTTTGTGCGCCAGGTAGACGCTGAGCGGCGTTTTCGACGTGCGCGACACGCCGATCAGGATGACTTCGGCCTGGAGCAGGCCGCGGAAATCTTTGCCGTCGTCGAACCGGATCGCGAACTCCACCGCCTCGATCCGCTTGAAATAATCCTCGTCGAGCGTATGCAGCAGTCCCGGTTCGCTCCGCGGCGATCCGTTGAACGTGTCGATGTACGCCTGCATCATCGGCCCGAGCACGTCCACCGCGCGGACGCCGCGCCTGCCCGCTTCCTCGCGCATCATCTCGCGCAGCTCGGGCTGCACCAGCGTAAAGGCGATGAATCCGCCCGTCCGTGCCGCTTCCTCCGTGATGCGGACGATCTCATCCTCATCCTTGATCGGGGCGCACCGTTTCAGCCGCACGCTGCCGCCGTCAAACTGGCGGATCGTCGCTTTCGCCACCGCCTCCGCCGTCTCGCCGACGCCGTCCGAACAAATGTAAATGATCTTCGGGTTCATCTCGTTCTCCGGTTCCGTCACCAACTTCTGCCTCCTTCATGCGGCGCCGGCGGCTGCAGGCTTCCGGCGAGCAGGCCGGCGATGTGCCGGACCGTCACGCGGCCGGCCGCTTCGCGCACCCCGTTCCGTTCGCGGACCACCGGAAGGCAGTCAAGCTCATGGGCGAACATCAGACGCAGCGCTTCGGCCGCGTCATCCTCCGGCGATACGGTCACGACGTTCGGCACCCGGGTCATGACGAGGCTGACCGGAAACGCCGAGGCGTCGGCTCCGCCGACCGTCACTTTCAGCAAATCTTTGGCCGTTACGATGCCCGTGAACCGCTGCTCGCGGTCGACGACGATCAGTTCCTCGACGTTCTCGGTGAACAGCGCGACCACAGCGTCGTGCACCGAGCTGTGCTCGCCGACGCTGACCGGAACGGCCATGACATCTTTCACTTTACAGCCGGCCAGCCCTTGCGAGGCGGTCCGGGCGGTCCGGGCCGGGCCCGGGAAGTAGCCGACCTTCGGCTTCGCGTCGATCAGGCCGAGCATGACGAGCAGCGCCAGGTCGGAGCGAAGCGTCGGCCGGCTGACGCCCAGCATGCCGGCGAGCTGCTCGCCCGTGATCGGCGCATGCCTTTCCACAAGCCGCACGATCTCCGATTGTCTCGCAGTCAGTTCGATGGCCAACACAACCTTTTTATAACATCATATTTCCGTGAAATAGATTATCACATTATGAAATATGGTACAATATATACGGTTAGCCGTCCCCAATCCCGCCTTCTGCTGGCCGGCTTGAACCATCCATCTCGCACACTGCCGAGCCATTCGCACCTTCCGCTTGTAACCGTCAAGTACCTTTGAACAAATTTCGCGAATTTATTTTCAACAACTAGAAATTTCCAAATATGGTTTGGCGGTGCTTGAGCCGGTAGCTGTCTCCTGTCAGGTGAATCACCTCGCTTCGATGCAGGATCCGGTCCAGAATGGCGGTTGTGACGGCCGGATCCCCGAGCAGTTCTCCCCAATCTTCCGGTCCTTTGTTGGACGTCAGGATGATGGAGGCCTGCCCATACAGTTTGTTGATCAACTGAAAGAACAAGTGAGCCTCCTGCCGATCCAGCGCCATGAACATCAGATCGTCCAGAATCACCAGATCGGAACGGATGATCCGATTCACCCGCAGCTGGGCGTTTCGGGAAATCTCTTGCGTCTTCAAGAGATGCAACAACTGATCCATCGTGACGAAACTGACGCTATATCCTTGATTCAATGCCTCGACGCCCAGTCCAATCGCCAGATGCGTCTTCCCGACGCCGGGCGGGCCCAGAAAGAGCAAGTTATAATGCTGCTCCAGCCACATCAGTTCCCGAAGTTGCTGCAACTGACGTTGTCCCAGGGACGGTTGTTCGTCGACCCGAAATTCGTCCAACGTTTTCAGTTCCGGGAACGCGGCGCGTTTGTACCGACGGGCAAACTGCTTTTCTTCCCGTTTTTTCAACTCGTACGAAAGCACGCGCTGCAAACACTGGCGGTAACTCCACTGCCTGGTTTCGGCTTCCATCAGGAGTTCGTCCAGCGCCCCAGCGGCGGCGGTTAACTGCAGCGCGCTGAATACGGACTTCAGTTCCATCGTCGCTTCACTCATCGGGCTCCCTCCAGGATGGCTTGATATACGTCAAACGGGCGAACTTGCGGCTTCATCTTCAGTTTCTGCCGTTCCGGCTCGCTGAGCAACCGGACATCGGTCGGAACGGCTGGTGCCGCGGCCGATTTCAGAGCCGCGTAATAGTGCAGGGCATCCACGAAATCCGTGGCCTGGTAGAGTCGATGTTTCAGACAATAGGCCAACGCTTGCGCCAGCACATCCGGATCCGCGTCTTTGGCGTGTCGATCGATCCATTGCAACTGGTCCCGAATGTAACGCCGGTTTTGTTCCCGGATGACCGCCAGATAGGATCGGGCTTGCGCCGGTTCTGGAAAGCGGGCGGCCACGTGTTCCATATAGGCGCCAATCCCTTTGGAACGATCCCGGGCATGGTTGGTGTTTTTGATGAGTTTGCCTTTACCCGCATGCAGCGGATGGCGGGCCAGTTCCTCGCCGGTTGCCGGATCGAACGCCACCAACTGCTTGTCCGGCGTCACGCGAATCTCCACAGACGTGTCCGTGCCGGTGTAGGTGCCAAGCGGCAGCGAGTACCGGTTCCCCTGAAAGACAATCGTATTGTCTTTTCGCACCCGTCTTGTTATACTGGGTGCAGAATTGGTTTGTATTTTTTCGGGAACCGGCAGGAGATGGCGCCGCTCTTCGGCGAACACGTCCGCCGGTATTTTTTTGGTCGTGTGATGCATCCGCCCGTTTCCGGTTCGGTTCAACCAAGCCAAACAGTCTTCGTTCCACCGGTCGATGTGGGTAAACGTCCGATGGCGCGCAAAGTTGCGTTTGACGAAACCGACGACGTTTTCCACCCGCCCCTTGCTTTCCGGATCTTGCTTGCGGCACATGCGAATCTGAAATCTGCGCTGCCGGACGTAGGCGGCAAATTCGGCCGTCAGAATCAGATCGCCGTGGTTTTCGCTTACAAGCAGAAGATGATCCTGGTCATAGACGATCTCGCGAGTCATGCCGCCGAAAAATTCAAAGGCGTTCTCGTGGCAGCGGATCACATCCGCCGTGGTAAACGGTCGATCCTGCCATTCCACGTATTTGTACCGGGAATGGGACAGGACAAACGTGATGCACCATAACCGTACGGGATGCTGATGAAGATCGTGCGTTCTCGTTTCGCCGAAGTCAACTTGCATCTGCTGTCCCATGGGCGGGTCTTCCACCGCTTCGTACTGGCGCATCGGTTTGCTTTTCGGGATACCATGCCGCTCACGCAAGTGCCGGACGAAGTGCCGAACGGTGCTCTCGCAGACGTTGGCATCCAAGCGCCGTTCCTTCAACCAGTCATGAATCTGAGCGGCCGATAGGTCCGGATATTCCCGCAACCATTGAAGAACTTGGGATTCAAACGGATCCAGCTTCTTTCGCCGCGTCTTCACCGATTCGATGAATGCCTGCATTTCTTCCGGCGACATGTTCAGATATTTGTACACGGTGTTTCGAGAAATGTTCAGTTTGCGGGCTATCTGTGAAACATTGAGCCCCAACTGTTTCAGTTGATAGATTTCAATGTACATAGGCCACCTTTCCGCAGATTTCATTCTCCTCACCCTACACTGATGAATTTCCAGCTTGATTATATCGGGTGAGGGAGAATCAGGGAATTCGTGTTCAAGATTATTTCGTGTTTCTTGTTAATTTTATTTTAGCGGTTACACCGCTCCGGTCCGTCCTCCTAACTCTTTATTCTGCCGACCGTTTCGCGTCTTCCTCGCCTGCTGACGTCAATTCTGCGTCTCGCTTCCCTCGCCTTCTGTCAGCCGGGCTGCCCCGCCACTTGCCTTTTGCTGCCAGTTTTGCTACGATGAATGCTGGTGAAGCACACCGCTCATACCCGACAACGGGCTGGGCGGTGTTTTCTTTTTTCGGGTGGAGGTGTGGAAATTGGCTTCCTTGTATGAAGAGTGGATTGAACGGCATCTGGTGGCACGGACGGGCGAGCGGCGCCGGAGACTCGCGGAAGGGCACGGCCATGCGGAGCGTTTGTTCGCCGAGACGATCTGGCTGCCCGCGGCGGGAAACTTCACGGATTTGCACCCGGAATATGAGATTGCGGACGAACGGGGAAAACCGCTGTTCATCGACTTCGCGTTCACGCCGCCCGCGCTGCGCGCCGCCATCGAAATCGACGGGTACGGCCCGCACCACCGCGACCTCGACCGCAGGCAATTCGCCGAGCAGCTCAATCGGCAAAATTACCTCGTGATTCAGGGCTGGAAAGTGCTGCGCTTCTCCTATGACGACATCTGCGGGCGGCCGCAGCTGTGCCGGACGGTCATCCAGAAGCTGCTCGGCCTCTGCTACGGCGCGGATGACAAGTCGCTGCCGCTTCCGCAGCGGGAGCTGATCCGCCGCGCCATGCGCCACGGGCGGCCGTTCACGCCGGACGATGCCGCCGAGTGGACGGGCTTGTCCAAACGCACCGTCGGCCCGATGCTGCACCGCCTCCGGATGCAAGGGTATGTGGAGCCCGCGTCCGGCAAGGTGCGGATCCGCCGCTATGCGCTGACGCTCAAGGCGGAGCGGCTGGGGTTGCTGTGAGGTTGCGACGACAGGAGAAAAATCTTCGCTTATTTCGCGCAAATCGGCTGTTTCGTCCGTAATAGAAGAAATAATTTCCTCTATTCCTGCGAAATCCGGCCGAAATCCTCAAAATCAAAAAAATAAGCGAAAAAGCTTCTTCTGAATCAGCGCCTCGGCTGATTTTCGAAAAAACAGAAGAAGTTTCTTCGCTTATGAGGAGGTAAGGGGCCGGAGGGGGCCGGAACCGCTCCGCTTATGTAAATGGAGGGTGCCGGCGACACGGTTCGTGCTTTCACTCATGAGAAGGGGCGGGGAACTCCCCGCCCGCTCACTCCGCCAGCGCCAGGAACGTGTCGATGTCCTTGAGCGGGACGGCCGCAGCTTCGCGCCAGAAGGCCATGTCGTCCAGCCGGACGCCGAGATGCTTCCAGGCCAGATCCTCGACGGTCATGCTGCCGGTGTCGCGCAACAGCGCGGCGTACCGGTTCGCGAACGCCGGCCCTTCCGCCGCCGCCCGCGCATAGATGCCGCTGCTGAACAGGAAGCCGAACGTGTACGGGAAATTGTAGAACGGCACGTCCGTCAGATAGAAATGCAGCTTCGACGCCCAGAAATGCGGATGCCACACGCCGAGCGCGCCGGCATACGCTTCCCGCTGCGCTTCTTCCATCAAGGCGCACAGTTCGTCCGCGGACAGCAGGCCTTCCCTGCGCCGCTCATAGAAACGCGTCTCGAACAGGAACCGCGCGCGGATGTTCATGAAGAACGCGACGGCACGCTGCAGCTGGTCATCGAGCAGCGCCAGCTTCTCCGCTGGATCGGACGCCGCCTGCACCGCCGAATCGGACACGATCCATTCGGCGAACGTCGACGCCGTCTCGGCGACGTTCATCGCGTACTCTTGCGCGAACGGCGGCAGATCGTTCATGACATGCTGATGGTAAGCATGGCCGAGTTCGTGCGCGAGCGTCGAGACGTTGGACGCCGTACCCGAATACGTCATGAAGATGCGCGTCTCGCCGGCGATCGGGAACGATGTGCAGAAGCCTCCGGGGCGCTTGCCGCCGCGGTCTTCCGCCTCGATCCATCGCTCGCGGAACGCTCGTTCCGCCAGAGCGGCCATGTCCGGGCTGAACTGCCGGAATCGGTCGACGATGAACGCGGCCGCTTCCCCATACGGCACGGTCCGCGCGGATGCGCCGATCGGCGCTTCGACGTCGTGCCAGTCGAGGCGCTCCACTCCGAGCAGCTCCGCCTTGCGGTTCAGATACCGGACCAGCGCCGGCCGGCTCTCGTCGACCGCCGCCCACATCGCTTCCAGCGTCTCGCGCCGCATCCGGTTCATGTCGAGCGGTTCTTTCAGCACGCTGTTCCAGCCGCGCCGGCCGTACAGTTTGAGCCGGAAGCCCGCGATCCGGTTCAACGCCTCGGCGCACAGGTCGGCCTGGCGCCCCCATTCCGCTTCCCAGGCTTCGAATGCCGTCCGGCGCACGCCGCGGTCGCCGTGCGAGAGCAGATTCTGCATCTGCCCCGCCGAATAAGTCTTCGTCTCTCCCGTCTCATCCGCCGCCCGAAAACGGGTCCGCCCGACGACTGTATGATACAGCTCGCCCCATCCGTGGTAGCCGTTCACCGCCAGATCGCCGGCGAGCGCCTCCTGCTCGGGCGGCAGCTTCTCCTTCGCCCGCTCACGCCGCTCGGCCACATAGAATGCCGCCGCTCCGGGACCGGTTCCGGATGACAGCCAGCCGTTCCACGTCTCCTCATCGGCCGCGCCCAGCACGCGGTCATAGAGCGTCAGCGCCGCCTGATAAGCCGCAGCCAGGTTCTTCACCCTGTCATCCAATGCGGCGGCCCGGCGGTCGTTCACGTCGGCCGCCGTCAGGCAGGCCGTGAACGATTCCGCTTCCCTGAGGCGCGCCAGAATCGATTGCGCAGCCTGCGTCCACTGCTCAAGCCGGTCCGCGGTCACCGGCGCATCCTCCGCATCGCGAAGCGAACGTTCGAACGCTTCAATATCCCGCTGAAGGCCTTCCAGCTCCGCCGCGAACGCCCCGGATTCGGCCCCGCCGGGATAAATATTCTCCAGACTCCAACGCATTTCTGTTTTTTCCATACCGTGACACGCTCCTTTCCCAACCCGCGCATTGATTTGCCGCCGCTGACGTTGTAGTATAACCTTAATTATACCACGACCGGCGGCTTCAGCCCGCTGAAGGAGGACATCCGATGCCCGGACCGCGGCCTATCTCTCCCGACACCGCAATCAAACTGTCCAAGTATCTCGGCGTGCCGCTCGAGCATCTGATGCATATGCCTCGCCACATTCTGCTGCAGAAGCTGGCCGAGATGGCCGCGAAGGAGCAGGCGCAAAACCAGGAAAATGACCGGGAACAGGCAAGCGACAGGACGGAAGATCCGAAGAGCGGACCTCCTGCCGGACGGAACTCCGAAGCTTCGGACAAGCCCGGAGGGGACGAATCGCGATGATCCCGTTCGAACGCACCTGGCCGTATGATCGGATCATGGGCGACCTCTATGTGCAGGAGTGCCCGTTCTGCAAGACCGGCAACGTCATTCTGCCGATCCGCCCGGAAGATCTGGACGACATCCGCACGGGACGCCGGAGACTGCTCGTGTTCCCCTGCTGCCGCAACAAAGTGATCGTCATCGACGCCGATCCGGATTACCTGCTGACCGACACCGTGCTGCGCGGAAAATGAAACCGCCCGGACAAATGCAACAAAGCCGATCATCCCGCGCATGCGGAATCGATCGGCTTTTTCGATCTCTCGCTTCGGTTACAGCAGCTCGACCTCGTCCGGCAATTCCATCTTCTTCTCCAACATCTCCTGGCGGATATTCTGCCACGCTTCCCGCGAAGCCTTGATCATGCCGGCGTCCATGATCCGCTTGTCGTTGACGACGCGGGAGAACCATCTCACCGCCTCATAGGGCTCGTCCAGCCGGCGGTAAAGCTCGCCGATCAGATACATCAGCCGCGCGTTGTCGATGTTCACGCCTTCCAGTTCGTACACGCGGATGTACGCTTCCAGCGCATAGCGCAGGAACCGGCGCTCCTGCTCCTGGTTATCCCGCAGCCGGTACATCCAGGCAATATGATGAAGAAGACCGGCGATGACGCGATCCTTGTCTCCCACCGTCTGCGCGCAGAGCAGCGCCAGCTTGTAGCAGTCGAGCGCCTCTTCCCATGTCCGCTGTCCGCCGTAATCGCGACGCACCCAGCTTTTGCCGATGCGGTTCTTGTACAATTCCTTCTGTCTGGGCGTCAGTTCCTGCAGCGAATTCTCGGTGGATGCGTAACCACAGTTCGGGCACACGCGCACGACGTAGAAATCCGGATTGACTTCGTCCCGATAGTGGCTGCAGAAGTCTGAATCGGTGCGGGTCACCTTCCGGAAACTCGGACGGACGCGGGAGCTGGAGAAGGTGTTCTCGCAGCACGGACACTGGACCTTCACCTGGAATAAAGGATCGATCATGACTCAGCCTCTCCTTGTTCGACCGTATTCACAAAATGATAGGCCGGACCGGACAACCGCTCCAGCATCATTGCCCTGAGCTCCGGCGCAAGCCCGACTTCTTCAAGAGCGCGGCGCATGCAATCGAGCCACGCGTCCGCCCGTTCGCGCGTAATCGGAAACGGCAGATGCCGGGCGCGCATCATCGGGTGCCCGTAGGCTTCCGAATACAACGGCGGTCCGCCGAAGAACTGGCTGAGGAACATGAACTGTTTCTCCATGACAGGCCGGATGTCTTCCGGGAACAGCGGTCCAAGCAGCGGATGCGCCTGGACCTTCGGATAGAAAGCCTCGACAATGCGGCGCAGAACCGGCGCTCCGCCGATCGCGTCATACAGGGTGCCGTATTCACGCAGCATTGTGTTTCACTCCAAACGCCAAGATGTCAACACTTCAGTAGTACAGTCAGCATTATACCATACTTTGGACGGGATATCGACAGGCCGGATGGCCCGTCGATGCCCGGCGTCATTTCCGTGGGAATGTTCGGCGGCAGACAAGCATATCTATGAGAAGGAGTCCACTTGCGGGAGGGAAGCGGAGTGGCGCGAATGGTTCGGTTCCTGGTGCGGCCGGCTCCGCTCGCCGCATTAGGCTGTCTGCTGCTGGCCGCGCTGATGGCGGCGCATCCCGCCGCTTCGCTGAGCGCGTCGTTGCGCGGCATCGCCGTCTGGTGGGACGTTCTGTTCCCTGCGTTGTTCCCGTTCTTCGTCATGGCCGAGCTTATGCTCGGTTTCGGCGTCGTCCATTTCTTCGGCACGCTGCTCGATCCGCTGATGCGCCCCGTCTTTCGTCTGCCCGGCATCGCGGGCTTCGTCGTCACGATGGGACTGATCTCCGGCTACCCCGTCGGCGCCCGGCTGACGTCCAGGCTGCGGGAACAGGGACAGATCAGCCGGACGGAGGGTGAGCGGCTCGTCGCTTTCGTGACGACGTCCGACCCGATCTTCCTCATCGGCGCCGTCTCGGTCGGCTTCTTTCACCAGGCCGCCCTGGCGCCGTTGCTGGCGGCCGCGCACTACGGCGGCGCTCTCATCATCGGGCTGAGCTTCCGCCAGTACAGACGGCGGGAACCGGTCACCCGCGCCGCCGCGAAGGACGGCGCGCGGCTGCTGCCCGCCGCGCTCACCGCCATGCATGAAGCCCGGACGGCCGACGGCCGCCCGTTCGGCCGGCTGCTGCAGGATGCGATCGGTTCGGCGCTGCGGCTCAACATCGTGGTGGGCGGTCTGGTCGTTTTTTTCTCCGTCGTAATGGAACTGCTCGCCCGGGCGAATGTCCTCGATCTGCTCGTCGGCATGCTGCAGTCGTTCCTGCATGCGGCCGGACTGCCGCCGCAAATGTCCGCCGCATTCGCGAACGGGCTGTTCGAAGTGACGCTGGGCGCGAAAGCGGCCGGAGAACCGGACGCGACGCTGCTGCATCGGGCGGCCGCCGCGGCGTGGGTGCTGTCCTGGGCCGGGCTGTCCGTGCATGCGCAGATCGCCAGCATCATCGGCGCGACGGATATCCGCTATCCGCCGTTCCTTGCGGCCAGAGCGGCGCACGGCATCATCAGCTTCGCGCTCGTCTATCTGCTGTGGGGGATGCTCGGACCTTGACCGGATGAAGCGGGCATGTTTGTCTATCGCGTCATTTTTCGCTATGATCGAGGGAGAATGATGCGGAAGGAGACTGTCCGTTGAGATATGTCGTGATAGACCGGGGCGACGACCATTCGAAACAATTGTCCGAGCGGTTCCATACATTGGCCGCGGCCCAGGGGTTCACGCCGGACGAACACCAGCCGGACATCGTCATCTCGATCGGCGGCGACGGCACGCTGTTGGAGGCGTTCCACAAATACGTCCACCTGCTCGACCAGGTCAGTTTCATCGGCGTGCATACCGGCCATCTCGGCTTCTATGCCGACTGGCAGGCCCATGAGCTGGACACGCTGGTTATGAAAATGGCGGAAGACAAGCCGCAGTACGTCCGCTATCCGCTGATCGAAGTCGTATCGAACACGCCCGACGGCAGCGACCGGTACCTGGCGTTGAACGAATTCACACTCAAAGGCGTCGAGGGCACGCTGGTCGCGAGCATCCACATCAACGACGAGCTGTTCGAGATGTTCCGCGGCGACGGCATCGTCGTGTCGACCCCGTCCGGCAGCACAGCCTACAACAAAAGCCTCGGCGGGGCGGTCATCCACCCGTCGATCGAATCGCTGCAGATCGCCGAGATCGCGTCGATCAACAACCGGGTCTACCGGACGCTCGGTTCGTCCGTCGTCCTGCCGAAGCACCATCATTGCGACATCGTCTCCGCGAAGGAGTCGCAGCGGCTGGCGCTCGTCGTCGACCACATCACCATCGAACGGAACGACATCCGCTCGCTGCGGTGCACCGTGTCGGACAAGAAGATCTGCTTCGCCCGGTACCGGCCGTTTCCGTTCTGGCGAAGGGTGCGCGACGCCTTCCTCGTCGAGCCGTGAGCTGCATTTGAACCGGGCGGACCCGCACCGGGCAAAATCTGGTGCATCATTTGCACCATATTGCGAGGCAGCCCCTGCCAACAACAGCCGGGAGCATTCTCCCGGCTGTTTTCACGTCCGCCGCGCGAAGTAATCGTTCAATATCCGGAGAAAAACATTCGGAAACGCCAGCGACGCCATGTCCCCGGGGCCGATCCACAGCCAGCCGTCCGGCGGCTCTTCCCCGCACGACCGCCCGCCATACGGCGCGCCGGTTTCGGCGGCAACGCCGGATGCAGCTTCGGAGGCGGCTTCAGAGACTGTTTCGGAGACGGCGCCGGCGGCCGCTTCCCGCCCGCCTTCCAGGAAAAAGCCGAATTCGGCGAGATACACGTCCACCTTCCACCGGATATGGCTGAAGACGTGCTCTTCCTCCGTCCAGAGCCGCTCGGGGCGGACGAGCAGCCCCGCCTCCTCCGCGAGCCCTCGGCTGAGCGCATCGAACCGGCCGTGCCCGGCCCCCGCCTCCACCGCCGCCGCCTCATCCGGCGCGAGCATATGCGGCAGCTCCCACATGCGGGCGAGCAGCCCGCTGTCCGGCCGCCGCCGGACAAGCACCTTGCCCGCGTGCTCGCCCCGCCCCTCGACGAGGGCGGCAAGCCGGAGCTCGGGGCGCGGCGGCTTCGCCTTCGATTTCACGGGAAGCTCCCGCTCCCGTCCGGCGGCCCGGCCGGCGCATTGCGCGAGCACCGGGCAGAGCAGGCAGCCCGGCGACTTCGGCGTGCAGACCAGCGCGCCGAGTTCCATGACGGCCTGATTGAAATCACCGGCCCGCCCTTCGGGAATGATCGACGCCGCCAGCCGCTCGATCTTCGTCCGGGCGGACGGCTTCGCGATGTCGTCCTCCAATAGGAAATACCGCGACATCACCCGCATCACATTGCCGTCCACGGCCGGTTCCGGCTTGTTATAGGCAATGCTCAGAATCGCGCCTGCCGTGTAGGGGCCGATCCCCTTCAGCGACGAGATCGCCGCCTTGTCGTCCGGCACGACGCCGCCGTACAGCTCGACCACCTGCCGCGCGCCCGCCTGCAGATTGCGCGCCCGCGAATAGTAGCCGAGGCCTTCCCAGCATTTCAGCACCTCTTCCTCCGGCGCTTCCGCCAAATGCCGCACCGTCGGGAAGCGCTCCATAAACCGTTCATAATACGGAATCACCGTATCGACCCGCGTCTGCTGCAGCATCACTTCCGATACCCAGATGCGGTAGGGGTCCCGATCCCGCCGCCACGGCAGATCGCGCTTGTTCGCATCGTACCAGTTCAGCAGCTCCGCGGCGAAAAAAGCGGCAGCCGCTTCAGTCTTCTCCCTGCTCATATCCGCTTCCCCCTGTGCCGGCGTCAGCCGCCGCGGCCTGAACTTCCGAAATCCGCCCGCCCTTCGCGGCGGCCCGGTCCGCCATCGCCTTCCGTTCGCCGTAGAGCTTGCGGTAGCGCGTCGGCGAAATGCCCGTGTGCTGCTTGAACAGACGGGACAGATAATGATTCCGCATCCCGACGGAAGCGGCGATATCGGCAATGTGGATATCGGTCTCTTCCAGCAGCTTCTTGACCTTCTCCAGCCGCTGCAAGTTGACGTACTGGATGGGCGGGTAGCCGATCAAATTTTTGAACAGGCTGATGAAATAGTTCGGATGCAGATAAGCGATTTTCGCCAGTTCTTCGAGCGTCAGATTCTCCGCCAGATGCTGGTCGATGTAGTCCAGCACCTTCCCCAGCTTGACGTAATCATCGATGTTGCCGAACGCTCCCTCATCCACCTGGCACTGTTCGAGGAAGCAGGCAAGCGCCTCGTACAACGCGGCTTTCGAGCGCAGCACGCTTGTGATGGACCGGTCGTTGTAAGCATCGACCATCGCTTCGAACAGCCGGATGATGTCGGAGTGCCCGGACATGTCGACGCAGACGGGCAGCTTCAGCATATCGATCAACTCGGCATCGCCGAGATTGGCGTCAAATTGGACCCAATAGGCTTCGACCGGCTCCGGCCCCGCCACGCCGCACGACTGCTCGATTCCGGCGGGCAGCAGGGACAGGCAGCCCGGTCTGGTGCCGTATCGCTTTCCGTTCACTTCAATCCAACCCGTGCCTTTGCTGACATAGACGAGCCGGAAGCCGTGAGGCCGCGAATGCCCCAGGCTGAAACCGGGAGCGAAGGAACTCCATGCGGCCAACGTCACTTCTGCGTTCAGTCTTCTCAGATGCTGCTCCAGGATGATCCGATAAATTCGTTCCATAGTCGCTCCCAGAATTTCAGGATTGTCTGATGCTTCCGATTGTTCATCTGCGTTCGGCGACGGCGAACGCCGATGCGAAACCGCGTTCGTGGGTGATCGTCACATGGATGCGGGTCGCCGACGGGTCCAGTCCGAGCCGTTCCCACGCCCGGGCGGACAGGGTGCAGGTCGGTTTTCCCAGCCGGTCGGGCAGCACATGGATATCGATAAAACGGACCGCCGCCCCGATGCCGCAGCCAAGCGCCTTCGACACCGCTTCTTTCACCGCGAACCGTCCGGCCGCGTATTCCGCCAGCCGCTTGCCTCCGGCCGGCGCCAGCGCGATTTCCTCTTCCGTCAGAATGCGCCGGATGAACATTTCCGCCGTATGCCCCTGCAGAATCCGCTCGATCCGCGCGATCTCCACCAGATCATGTCCGATGCCGATGATCACGTAAGCCGCCTCCACTCCTTCATCGCGCCGCGGTTGAAATATTTCACTCTATTATAGCAGTTCTTGTGTCAAGCCAAAACGTCCCCGAAAAGCATAAAAAAGCGAAGGCCTCCCCGCGAGGAGAGGCCTTCTGATTGTCGGCTTGAGACTATGCCGATCACATCATGTCCATGTTCGGCATGCCGCCCGGAGCTGCTTTCTCTTTCTCCGGCTTGTCGGCGATGACCGCTTCGGTCGTCAGGAACATGGCCGCAACCGAAGCCGCGTTTTGCAGCGCGGAACGGGTAACTTTCGCCGGGTCGACGATGCCGGCTTCGAACATGTTGACGAACTCGTCCGTAGCCGCGTTGTAACCGATGCCCACCGGCTCTTTCTTCAGCCGTTCGACGATGACGGAGCCTTCCTTGCCCGCGTTCGCCGCGATCGTGCGCACCGGCTCTTCGAGCGCGCGCAGCACGATGTTGATGCCCGTCTGCTCGTCGCCTTCGGCTTTCAGTGCGGCAACCGCGTTGTACACGTTGATCAGCGCCGTGCCGCCGCCGGACACGATGCCCTCTTCAACCGCAGCGCGCGTGGAGTTCAGCGCGTCTTCGATGCGCAGCTTGCGCTCTTTCAGCTCCGTCTCCGTAGCCGCGCCGACCTTGATGACGGCTACGCCGCCGGACAGCTTCGCGAGGCGCTCTTGCAGTTTTTCGCGGTCGAAGTCGGACGTCGTTTCTTCGAGTTGGGCTTTGATTTGCGCGATGCGAGCGTCGATGTCCTTCTTGTCGCCCGCGCCGTCCACGATGATCGTGTTTTCCTTCGATACGCGGACTTGACGCGCGCTGCCGAGTTGATCCAGCGTCGCCGATTTCAGGTCGAGGCCGAGTTCTTCCGTGATGACCTGGCCGCCCGTCAGCGCCGCGATGTCACCCAGCATCGCCTTGCGGCGGTCGCCGAAGCCCGGCGCCTTGACCGCAACGCAGGTGAACGTGCCGCGCAGCTTGTTGACGACGAGCGTTGCTTGCGCTTCGCCTTCGACGTCTTCCGCGATGATGAGCAGCGGTTTGCTCGTTTGGACCACTTTCTCGAGTATCGGCAGAATTTCCTGGATGCTCGAGATCTTCTTGTCGGTGATCAGGATATACGGGTTGTCGAGCACGGCTTCCATCTTGTCCGTGTCCGTCACCATGTAAGCGGACGTATAGCCGCGGTCGAACTGCATGCCTTCGACGACTTCCAGTTCCGTCTGGATGCCTTTCGACTCTTCAACCGTGACAACGCCGTCGTTGCCCACTTTCTCCATGGCGTCCGCGATCAGCTGGCCGAGCTCTTCGTCGGCTGCGGAGATGGCCGCAACTTGCGCAATCGATTGACGGCCTTCGATCGGCTTCGCGATCTTCTTCAGCTCTTCAACGGCCGTCTTGACCGCTCTTTCGATGCCGCGGCGGATGACCATCGGGTTCGCGCCGGCCGTTACGTTCTTCAGACCTTCGCGGATCATCGCCTGGGCCAGAACGGTAGCCGTCGTCGTGCCGTCGCCGGCAACGTCGTTCGTCTTCGTGGCAACTTCTTTCACCAGTTGGGCGCCCATGTTCTCGAACGGATCTTCGAGCTCGATTTCTTTGGCGATCGAGACGCCGTCATTCGTGATGAGCGGGCTGCCGAATTTCTTCTCGAGCACGACGTTGCGGCCCTTCGGACCCAGCGTCACTTTCACGGCATTGGCGAGCGCGTCCACACCGCGGAGCATCGCGCGGCGGGCGTCTTCACCGAAAATGATGTCTTTGGCCATAATGCGTAATTACCTCCTTGAACCGTTCAGTATCGACTTGCGGATGTACGATGCTGTGCGCATCCGGACAGCGGATCGAAATCCGCTGGATATGCGGCCGCGAAGCGGCCCATGCATGGGAATCCAGGCGATCCGGATTATTCGAAGATCGCGTGGATGTCGCTTTCTCTCATAATCAGATAATCTTTGCCTTCATATTTGATTTCCGTGCCGGCGTACTTCGAGAACAGCACGCGGTCCCCGACTTTCACTTCGGGAGCGACAAGCACGCCGTCTTTGTAAGCGCCTTTGCCGACGGCGATGACTTTGCCCTCTTGCGGCTTTTCTTTCGCCGTGTCGGGCAGAACGATGCCGCTTGCAGTCGTTTCTTCTTTTGCGATCGGTTCGACCAGTACGCGGTCACCCAAAGGTTTGATCATGTAAAATGAGCCTCCTTCGTCATGAAAGATATGCTGCAGGTTAGCACTCGACCTGCTCAAGTGCTAACAACCAACTCTTATAATACTCAAGTTGATATTCCAATGCAAGGGGAGATCCGACGTCGGGACCGCAAAAAATTTCAGTTTTCGTCTTCCTTCAGACGCCCTTCCCGGCGCTGCATTCTGCGATGGACGGACGATGCCATGTAGACGCTGAATTCATAAAGCAAGATCAACGGCAGCGCGACAAGCATGTCCGAGATGAAATCCGGCGGCGTCACGAGCACGCCGACGAAAATGAGCCCGAAATAAGCGTACCGGCGCATTTTGCGTAGCCGCGCGGGGTTCAGAATGCCGATCCGCGTCAGAAACATGACGAGAATCGGCAGTTCGAAGAGCAGCGAGATCGGCACGATGATGTTGAACATGAACGAAAAATATTGCGCGATCCCGTAGGTCTCCTCCAGATCGAGACTTCGCGAGACATGGGTGGTGAAATCGAAGGCCAGCGGAAAGACAACGAAATAGGAAAACGCCAGCCCGACCGCCAGCATGACGAATGCCAGCGGCACATAGCCGAGCGCCGCTCTCCGCTCGCGGGCCTTGAGGCCGGGGCTGACGAACGCCCACAGTTGATAGAACGCGAACGGCAGCACGATCAGCAGCGCGACCACGAAAGCGATTTTCATGTACATGCCGATGCCGTCCCACAGCGAGAACGCATGCAGTTCGGTCAGTTTGCTGGCCGGCTCGACACTCATCAAATAATCGTAAACCGGTTCGGCGGCAAGCAGTCCCAGGACAAGTCCGATGAACAGCGCCGCCAGCACGTAAATCAACCTGCGCCGGAGTTCGCCGATATGCTCAAGCAGATTCATCTGTTTCTCTTCGTCCGGTTTGGGAGCGTAAGGTCCGCCCGCGGGCCGAACGCCGTGATCCGCCAATGCCTGTCCTCCTCCTTCAGGCCCATTCAAATCCGCATCATCTTCCATAAAAAAAGCGTATTCCGGTTATTCCGGAAGCCGCTTCTTGTCCGCTGAATCCTGATTCTCCGGGCGCCCCGCTTCCAGGCGGCCTTTGCTCTCATCGCGCTCGATGTCGTCCACGATCTCGCGCGCGCCCTGCTTGAACTCGCGCAGCGTTCGTCCCAACGCTCTGCCGAGCTCGGGCAGCTTGCTCGGACCGAAGAGCAGCAACGCGACGATGATGAGCAGGATGAACCCCGTCACTCCAATACTACTGACCATTGGTCTGTCGTTCCCTCCTTCAAGCCGCGTCCATCCGCTTCTCCAGGCGGAATCGGCCGTGCTGAATGTTCGCATGCCCCGGCGCCTTCGATGCGGTGCCGGCTTATCCGTGAAGCAATCCTCCGTAGCCCATGCCGGCGATCTCTTCCCGCGTGATCCGGTCTCCAGCGAGAATGCGCGGCAGCAGGACGTCGAACGATGTGTACGGATCGTGCATGACGCAGCCGGGCAATCCGAGGATCGGGACATTTCCGAAATACCCGACAAGCAGCATGGAACCCGGAAGCATCGGCGTCCCGTAGCTGACGATGTCCGCTCCGGCTTCCCGGATTGCCCCGGGCGTCCGATCGTCCGGGTCGACGGACATGCCCCCGGTTACCAATATCATATCATACCCGCGTCCCAGCAAATAGTGAATTTCCGTGACAATTCTTTGTCGATCGTCCGGCGCGAAGCGCTGCTCGGCGACCGTGGAGCCGAGCGCCTCCAGCTTGGCGCGGACGGCCGGGCCGAACTTGTCCTTGATCCGGCCGCTGTACACTTCGCCTCCGGTCACGAGCAGACCGGCGCGTACGGAGCGGAGCGGCCGCACGGCGAGCGGCGCGCTCCCGTGCCGCGCCCGCCAATCCGCGGCCAGCGCCTCGGCTTCCGCGATCTTCCGCTCCGGCACGATGAGCGGGATGGCGCGCACCGCCGCGATCGCGCCGCCGGGCTGCAGCACCTGGTCGCGCCGGACCGTCGCGAGCGCGATGTCGCCGATCCGGTTCACGCTGCGCACGAACGCCTCGTCGAGGACGGCAAGGCCGCGCCGCTCGGCCTTCAGCGTCACCTTGCCCTCGCTCGGTTCGCCGAACGAAATCCCGTCGCCGGCAAGCGCCGAGGCCAGCCGCAGCGCGGCATCGTCTTCATGGAGATCGCCTTCGCCGAGCTCCAGCACGTAGATGTGCGCCTTGCCGATGTCCAGCAGCTTCGGAATGTCTTCCTCGGTGACCACGTGCCCTTTTCGGAAGAGGCGGCCCTTGAACTGCCCGGGTATGATCTGCGTCAGATCGTGGGCAAGCGCCAGGCCCACGGCTTCCTCGACCGGCACTTCGCGCAGTCTCGTCTTCATGCTCCGCCTCCGCTTCACACATGTTCCGTTTCCCGTCCGGTCAGAATCGCCAGCGCGTGCGGCAGCTGGTCGATGATCGCCATCAGACTCTCCTGGACGCCCTTCGGGCTGCCCGGCAGATTGATGATCAGCGTGCGGCCGCGGATGCCGGCGATGCCGCGCGAGAGCATCGCCGCGCGGGTCTTGTGCATCGCCCCGATCCGCATCGCTTCCGCAAGGCCCGGGACCTTCCGCTCGATGACGCGCTCCGTCGCTTCCGGCGTCACATCGCGCGGCCCGAGTCCCGTGCCGCCCGTCGTCACGATCAGATCCGGACGGTAGTACTCGGTGATTTCAATCAGCGCCGCCGTTATCTCATCCTGGTCATCCGGCACGACGCGGTATTCGACGATTTCGCCGCCGATTTCTTCTTCCATCAATTCGCGGATCACTTGTGCGCTCGTGTCTTCCCGCTCTCCCGCGGCCCCCTTGTCGCTCGCCGTCAGAATCGCAACCTTCCAACGCATCCGTTTCCCCCTCCTGTAAGGAAAAACCGACAGCAAAGAAAATCCGACATCCGCAATCCATCAGCCCCGCGGATCTTCACGCCTGTTCGGACGGTCTTGCGTAATCGCCGCTTTTGCCTCCCGTCTTGCGGAGGAGCCGCGTCGGGCCGATCTCCATGTCTTTCTGCATCGCCTTGCACATGTCGTAGACGGTCAGCGCCGCCGCCGATACGGCGGTGAGCGCCTCCATCTCGACGCCGGTCTTGCCGGTCGTCTTCACGGTTGCTTCAATAATCAGCCGGTCGTTCCCGGCTTCGCGGAATTGAATATCAATGCCGGTCAGCGGCAGCGGGTGGCACATCGGAATCCATTCGGCCGTCCGCTTCGCCGCCATGATGCCCGCCACCTGCGCGACGGCCAGCACGTCGCCTTTGCCGACCCGGCCGGAACGGATCGCCTCCAGCGTCTCCGGGCGCATCCTGACGGTCGTCTCGGCCACGGCCGCCCGCGCCGTCACGTCCTTGTCCGTCACATCGACCATCCTCGCCCGGCCCTGCTCATTGAAATGCGTCAGCTTCCCGTCCGCCATCCGAACATCCTCCCCGCCTCGGCAACCTGTAGACGCCGTCTTCCGTTATGTAACCGTCCAGCCGGGCGTCGTGCGGTTCGACCGGCACTTCGGGCACGATCTGCACCCCGAAGGCCAGTCCCATCCATCGCGCCGCGCCGCCCGAGGCGCGCATCCGCCCGGCGAACCGGTCGTAATAGCCGCCGCCGTAGCCGAGCCTGCTTCCGTCCGGCGCGAAGGCAAGCCCCGGGACGAAGACGGCTCCGATGCTCCGCGCATCCTGCCATCGCTCCGCTTGCGCCGGATCCGGTTCCGGCACGCCGTAAGCGCCCCGCTTCAGTTCATCGAAGCTTCGCACCCGGTACAGTTCGAGCGACCGGTCCGCCGTGTTGCAGACGGGGAGCAGGACAGCCAGTCCGCTGCGCCAGCCCCACTCGAGAAGCGGCCGTGTGTCCAGCTCCGAGCGGAACGAGGCATAGGCGAGGAAGCAGTCCGCACCCCGCTCCCGGAGCCACTCCGCGGCATGGCGGCAGGCCCGTTCGGACCGCAGGTGCCGTTCGGGTTCCGGAATGCGGTCCCGCAGCGCGGCCATTTCCCGACGCAGCGCCGCCTTGCCGGCATGCCGGCTGCCGTATTCCACGAAAGACATCCGCCTTTCCCGTCATCTTGCGGTAATCCTGTCATCAGTTTACCATTCCGCCGCGCAATTCGCCAATGGCGGGGCGCGCATGAAACCCGCAGCGTGGCGGATACTATGCGTATATTTTCCGGCCGCACCCCCGGGGAGACGAAGGCCGATTTCGAAGGCGGTGACTGAAGTTGGAACGGAACAAAAAACGAAGAAGCAGACGGCTGGCAGCCGGCATCCTGCTTTCGACCGCAGGCATCGGTCTGGCTGCAATCCTTTTGTTATATACACATCCGAGTTACATCTACATACCGGATCGGGAGCACGTCCTGAACCCGCGCCGTCCCGCCGCGACGGTTCGCACGGCGCAGACGCCGGAAAACCCGGAGCCGACGGACGAGGAAACGCTCGATCTCGGCAGGCGGGCGTTCTACGGCGAGACGTTCGGCAATGAACATTTTCTGATGGATATCATGGGGCTGCTGGACGGACCGCTGACGATACGCGGGATTCTGAAGGCGACGGCGGCGCTGAAGGGCGAAGGCACGACGAATCTGCGGGTGGCGGCGGAGAAGGACGCCGTCATCGGCGGAAGAACGATCCGCAAGGGCGATCTCATCGACACCGGCCTGGACGTCGCGAAGGGATCGTATGTGCCGCTTGGCCTGAAAGTCTCGCTGGACAAGGGCAAGCCGCGGGTCGGCGTCGGCTGCATCGCCTGCCACGCCGTCTACGATCCGGTGAGCGGCAAGGTCGTCGAAGGTCCGCCGAACACCGATCTGAACGTCGGCCTCCTCCTCGCCATGGGCAACAACTCGGCCGCGTTTTTCACCCACACGGGCGTGACGACGGAGCAGATCCGCGGCCTCATCCGCTTCAAGGAACAGGCCAAAAGCTGGGTAACGGACAGCGAAGGGAAGCGCACGCCGCTGCCGGATCCGGACGAGCTCGAACGGCTGGTCGACGAACAACTCATGAAATGGCCGCCGGGTTCCATCGACACAACCATCGACATGGAGAACAACCCGGTCCAGATTCCCGATTCATTCACGCTCGGCGATCACCCGTACAACTGGAACGGCACGGCTTTCGCCGGTCCGTTCAAAGGGCTCATGACGTTCTCCGGCGTCCCGAACGCGCAGAATATGGACGCGCTGGCGCAGGCCGGGCTGAGCAAGCCGATCTTCGGGCTCGACAAGGAAGTGTACATGGGGATTCTGCTGCAGCGGGCGGCCTCGTCCAAATATCGTTACGACCCGGCCAAGGGAACGAAGCCGTCCGAACAGTTCGCGGCCGTCGACCCGACGCCGGACTCGCCGGGCATCATCCAGTCGGTGCCGTCGCCTGCCCATCCGCGTTCATCCTTCGTATCGGTATCCGGCGTCCTGTCGTCCGTTCCCGGATACCCGATCAACCGGCATACGCTGGCGATGTCCGCCTACCAGAATACGCTCAAGCCGCCGCGTTCGCACCTGAAAAGGGATGCGAGACTCGCGGCGGAGGGCGAAGCGGTGTTCCGGCGGGCCGGGTGCATCACCTGCCATGCCGGACCGTACCTCACGAACAACCGGATTGTCGCGACCGATGTCCTCGGCACGAACCCGTCGCGCGCCCGGTCGTTCAAGAAGACGGAGAAGTTCTGGGGACCGCCGCTCATGTACGATTACGATACGCCCGTACCGCTGCCCAAGAAGCCGAAGCTGCACCGGATGCCGCTGAACGGCATGTCCGAAGAACAGATCAGGCTGGCTTTCGCGCACGGCAATTCGCCGGGCGGCTACAAGACGCCGAGCCTGTACGGACTTTACTGGTCGGCTCCGTACCTGCACGACGGCGGCGTCGCGGCCGGACCCGAGCCGGGACAATACGGCATCCCCGGCACGTTCAAGGCCGGCATCCTGCCCGACCCGGCCGAAAGCCTGCGCGCACTGGTCGACAAGCGGCTGCGCGAGCGGGTCGTCAAGGCGAACCAGGCCGACAAGGACTTGCGCGAAGCGAATGTCGAAGGGATCGGCCACAACTACTGGGTCGATGAGACGACCGGCTTCACGCGCCGGGAGCAGGATGCGCTCATTCACTATCTGCTGACGCTGCACGACAAGGACGAATAGATCGGGCGCATCCGCATTCGACACGCAGGTTCCGCTCCGCGCCGGAATCATGTACACTGTTCTGTGTGGCCGCGAGTTGCGCGGCGCATGAGAACGGCTTGCATGGGAGAAGGCTGCGGAGGATCGACATGTTGCTGCAACTATCGGGAATCGCGAAAAGTTTCGGCGCCAAACCGGTGCTGTCCAATATTTCGTTTCACGTGAATGAACGCGAGCGGATCGGCATCGTCGGCGTGAACGGCGCGGGCAAGTCGACGCTGCTCGCGATCATCGCCGGCGAGCTGTCGCCGGATGACGGTGTGGTGAGCAGGCGCAAGGGCATGCGGATCGGGTATCTGGCCCAAAGCAGCGGGCTGCAGTCCGACCGGACGATCGACGAGGAGATGCGCGCCGTGTTCGCGGATTTGCTCGAGATGGAGCGGGAGCTTCGGGAGATGGAAGTCCGCATCGCCGATCCGAAGGAGATGGAAAATAAAACCCGCTACGAGGAGCTGCTGGCCCGGTATGCGGCGCTGTCCGATACGTTCCGCGAGCGCGGCGGATTCGAGATCGAAACCCGTATCCGCAGCGTCCTCCACGGCATGGGGTTCGGTCAGTATCCGCCGGACACGCCGATCGCCTCGCTCAGCGGCGGGCAGAAGACGCGCCTCGCGCTGGCGCGCATTCTGCTGCAGGCGCCCGATCTGCTCATTCTGGACGAGCCGACGAACCATCTCGACATCGAGACGCTCTCCTGGCTCGAAGACTATCTGCGCGGCTATCCGGGCGCCATTCTCGCCGTGTCCCACGACCGCTATTTCCTCGATGCGCTGGCGGACAGCATCATCGAGATCGAGCGGCACGCCGCGAAGCGGTACACCGGCAATTACAGCCGCTATATCGAATTGAAGGCGGCCGAGTACGAGTCCGCGCTCAAAGCCTACGAGAAGCAGCAGGACGAGATCGCGCGCATGGAAGAGTTCATCCGGCGCAACATCGTCCGCGCCTCGACGACGAAGCGGGCGCAGAGCCGGCGCAAAATGCTCGAGCGCATGGAACGGATCGAGCGGCCGGCCGGGGATGTGAAGCGGGCGTCGTTCGCCTTCGAGATCGACCGGCAGACCGGCGCGGACGTGCTGGATGTGCAGGATCTGTCGGTCAGGTTCGAAGGCAGCGGCCGGCCGCTGTTTCGGAACGTCTCGTTCCAACTGAAGCGCGGGGAGACCGTCGCCATCGCCGGCCCGAACGGCATCGGCAAGTCGACGCTGCTGAAGACGCTGCTCGGACGGATCAAGCCGGAGACCGGCACGGTCCGATTCGGCGCCAACGTGAAAATCGGCTACTACGATCAGGAGCAGTCGCAGCTCCATCCCGACAACACGGTGCTCGACGAGGTGTGGAACGCTTTTCCCCATCTGGAGGAAGTGCGCATCCGCACCGTGCTCGGCAATTTCCTGTTCAGCGGCGACGACGTGCTGAAGAAGATTTCCTCGCTGAGCGGCGGCGAGAAGGCGCGGGTCGCCCTGGCGAAACTGATGCTCGAGCGGGCGAACGTCCTCATTCTGGACGAACCGACGAACCATCTGGACCTGTACAGCAAGGAAGTGCTCGAGACGGCGCTCGTCGATTTCGAGGGGACGCTGCTGTTCATCTCGCACGACCGCTATTTTCTCAACAAGATGGCCGAGCGCATCATCGAGCTGACGCCGGACGGCGTGCGGGTTTACCTGGGCAACTACGACGACATGCTGGAGAAAAAGCGCGAGCAGGAAGAGCTTCGTCTGGCCGGCGAGACGGCGGGAAGTACCGCGGATCGGACGGAAAGCGGCGGAACGGCGGATGCCGCCGGGGCACGCGGCGGCGCGGGCGGCGGGTCGTCCTACGAAGCCGAGAAGCAGGCGAAGCGGCAGGAGCGCCAGCGCCAGCGGCGGATCGAGCAGCTGGAAGCGGAGATCGAGGCGCTGGAGGCGGCCATCGCGGCGGTCGAAGCGGAACTCGCCGACCCGGCCGTGTATCTGGACTACACGCTCGTGCAGGAGAAACAGCAGCATCTCGACGAGAAGCGCGCCGCGCTGGAAGCCGCGTTCGCGGAATGGGAACAGTTGATGGCCTGACAAGCATGCGGAAAGCCCGTCTGTCACCGAATGGGGCAGACGGGCTTAAGCATGTCCGGGGAGTCCCGCGGCTTCCCGGCCTCAACGGCGCCGGTCCTTCGGCAGCAGGAACGCCAGCAGCCCGATCAGCGGCAGATAGCTGACCGCGTCGATGACCGGGATCGGGTTCTCGCCGATCGCGCTCATCCATTCGCCGAGGACGACGGCGCCGAGCGCTCCCATGCCGAACGCGAGGCCGACGATCAGGCCGGACGCCATGCCGACGTTGCGCGGCATGAGTTCCTGCGCGTAGACGACGCTGACGGAGAATCCGGACATCATGATGAAGCCGAGCACCGTGACGACCGGGAAAATCGCCTCAAGCGGCAGATACGGCAGCGCCAGCGCGAACGGAGCCGAGCCGACGATCGAGAAGATGATCATAGTTTTGCGGCCGAACCGGTCGCCCCAGATGCCGCCGAAGAACGTGCCCGCCACGCCGGCCCCCAGATAGAGGAACAGGGCGAGCTGGGCGGTCTGCTTCGACACCCCGAATTTGTCTTCCAGATAGAACGGGTAGAAATTGTTGATGCCTGCGGCGTACCACGAACGCGCGAACACGATCAGGACGAGCAGCGTCAGCGCGAAGGCGACCGTGCGGCCGGACAGGCCGTCGTGCAAGGTCCGGCCGTCCGCCGTCTTGCCCTTGCGCTTCACCGGCACCCCGTATGCGGCGAGCTGCGTGCGATACCACGGCACGACGTACAGCGCGACGGCGATGGCCGCGGCGGCGAGCAGCATCCCCCAGGCCGCGCCGCGCTGGCCGAGCGGAATGAAGATCGCGATCGTCATGAGCGGCGCCAGCATGGAACCGGCGTTGCCGCCCATCTGATAGATCGATTGGGCGAAACTTCGCCGCTCGCCCGCGGCGAAATAGACAACCCGCGAACCTTCCGGGTGAAAGACCGCCGAACCGATGCCGATGAAGACGGTTGCCAGAAGCAAGGTCCAGTAATTCGGCGCGAACGCCAGCCCGGCGATGCCGAGCAGGCTCATCCCCATGCCGACCGGCAGCATGCCGGGCGTCGGATGCCGGTCGGAATACAGGCCGACCACGGGCTGCATGACGGATGAGGTCATATTGAGGGCAAAGCTGAGCCACCCGATCTGTGACAACGTCAGCGCCAGCGAATCGCGCAGCACCGGGAACAACGCCGTCACGACCGTCTGCATCGAGTCGTTGAGCATATGGATTGCGCTGACGGCGAACAGGATCGAATAGACCGTCGCGGTCTGCACGGCCACGCGGGTTTGAACGGCTGTGTTCAATGAAATGCGTCTCCTTCCGGGTCCAAAAGTGCGTTAGACCAAGTGTAGGCCTGGCGTAAACACGCGTCAAACGGCGGAAAAGGCGAAATACGCGGAAATAACCCCGTCCCGGACCGTGTCGGCGCGCCGGAGGCTGTCATCTGCCGCCGCGGGCGGTTTTCAGGCGGCGGAACTTCCGGAATGAACCAAAAAAGCCTCCCGCCCGACGGATGGACGGAAGGCTTCTTCCCGCGCGGCGCTTACGGCTGAAGCGTTTCCAGCAGCAGCCGCAGCCGCTGCTCGTGCGCGCGCGGAATGTATTCATGGCCGAAGTAGCGGAACACGGAGATCGATTTTTCGCAGTTCAGATGGTTGTACGCCGCGAACACCGTCGACGGCGGCGTGATCGTGTCGACGAGGCCGATCGACACCCATGTCCGGCACTTGACGCGCGGCGCCAGGTTCATGACGTCGAAGTAGGACAGCGTCCGCTTCGCCCGCGCTTCAATCTCCGGATCGCCGTTGCGGCGGAAAAATTCGTTCAACTCCAGGTACGGACCGCTCGGCGTAATGTCGATCGCCCGCTCGAAATGCGCCAGATACGGATAATCCGCGGCCGCGACGACCGGAATGTCCGACAGCGCCGCAGCGGCCAGCGTCAATGCGCCGCCCTGGCTGCCGCCGCTCACGCCGATGCGCGTGCGGTCCACCTGATCGAGCGATGCGAGCACTTCAAGCGCCCGGACCGCGTCCATGTAGACGCCGCGGTAGTAATATTCATCCTCGGACAGAATGCCTTTCGACATCCATCCCGCTTGGGCGCCGTGGCTGTAGACGGTGTTGTCGGCGCTTTCGCCCTGCTGACCGCGGCACAGCATGAGGAACGCCGCATAGCCGTGGAGCGCCCAATTCACCGTGTCGTGAATCTGGCCTTCCATCGCCCAGTTGTAGCCGTGGTACAGCATCAGCCCCGGGAACGGACCTTCGCCTTCGGGCAGCGCCAGCCAGCCTTGAATGGTCGCGCCGCGAAAGCCCGAATAGACGACCTTGAACAGACGCACGCCCCGCGCCGGGTAATCATGCGGCGTCAGTTCAACCGACAGCGGCGTTTCCGCCAGTTCGCGGAGCGTCCGATCCCAGAACGCGTCGAAATCGGGCTGCCGCGTAAGCGGGGGCTTGTACTTCTCCAGCTCGCTTAAAGGAAGATCGTAAGGTTGAGCCACGTCGAGCATCTCCTCTCCAGACGGTGGGTTCGGGTTCAGTGTAAAACAAGGCCCCTTGCCTGGCAAGGGGCCTTGTGATCATCGGTTTTACAGCCCGATCCAGTCCGCGAACGACCGGACGGTGATCCGTCCCGGCGCAGCGGGCGCGAACGCCCGTCCGGCTGCGCCACGGCCGAGAAACTCGACCGTGACCGGAATGCCCGGGATGAGGTCGAACCAGTTGTCGCTGAAGACGCCTTCCGCTTCGGGAAGCAGCGCGACCTGCTTCGCAAGCGTGTCCGTCTCGAGCGTGAACGCCGTTCCGTTCGAACCCGCCACTTCCCGGATCGTCACTTTCGCCTTCGACAATTGGATGTCCTTGGCCGGGACGAAGTAGTGCAGCTTGCTGTCGAACACTTGACCGTCCGCCGCAAGATCGGCTTTCAGCACCGTGCGCTTCGGATCCGCCCCTTCGAGCAGACCGTCGACGGTAGACGACCAGACGACCGCGGTGGCGTTCGCCTCCACCTTCGCCGGCACGCTGAACTGCTTGAGCAGCTTGCCGTCGAAATCATACAGCGCCGCGTGCAGCGTGCCGTCGATCGGCTGCAGGACATCGGAGATGATGTGAATGTCCACTTCGCCTTCCTTCGTGCCGTCGATCGACACCATGATGTCCTTCATGCTCTTCTTCGCGTAGTACTGGATCGCTTTCCAGCGGCCGTAATAGTCCATCGACGCCCACGACGCCACCGGCCAGCAGTCGTCCATCTGCCAGTACAGCGTGCCCATGCAGAACGGCTTGCGCCGGCGGTGCGCCTCGATCGCGAACTTCATCGCTTCGCCCTGCAGCACCTGGCTGACGGACAGGAACGAGACGAAATCCTTCGGCTCGGGCAGATACATGCTCTGATATTGCTTGATCAGCTTGTTGCCGGACGGATGCCGCTGGTGGCTGAGCATGACGTCGGAGAGCAGTTCCATCTCGTGATCCTGCGCATACGAGCGGACGGTGCGTTCTTCCGGAAACGACTGGAATCCGTATTCGCTCATGAACCGGCCGAGGTTGAGCGTGTAGCGCTCGAACGGCTCCACTTCATGCCAGACGCCCCAGTAGTGGATATCGCCGGACGTCGTCCGCTTGCCGGCATGCTGGTTCGCGTCGCGCGTCAGTCCCTGCATCGGCGAAGACGGCCAGTAGTCCGCCTCCGGCGCCAGCCGGCCGACGACTTCCGGAAGCAGCTCGTGAAAAATCGCCTCGTAATCCGCCCACAGCTTCTCCCGGAGCTCCGGCGAATACTCCTTCTTCCAGCCCCAGCCCGCGTCCTCGATGTAGTGCGACCAGGCGGTGTCGATCTCGTTGTTGCCGCACCAGAGCGCGATGCACGGATGATTGCGCAGCCGCTTCACATTCTGCTCCGCTTCGGCGCGCACGTTCGCCAGGAACGCTTCGTCGCCCGGGTACAGGCTGCACGCGAACATGAAGTCCTGCCAGACGAGAATGCCGTACTCGTCGCACAGCTCGTAGAACGTGTCGTCCTCGTAGATGCCGCCGCCCCAGACGCGCAGCATGTTCATGTTCGAGAGCGCGGCCGACGCGATCTCATGTTCGTAACGCTCCCGCGTCACTCTGGTGACGAAGCTGTCGAGCGGGATATGGTTCGCGCCTTTGGCAAACACCTTGACCCCGTTCAGTTCAAAATAGAACGACGTGCCCCATTCGTCCTTCTCGCGCACGAGACGGATCGAGCGGAGGCCGGTCCGAACCTGCCGCGCCGCCGCCTGCCGGCCGGATGCCAGCAGCTCCGCGCGGAACGTGTACAGGTGCTGGGCCCCGAGCCCGCGGCTCCACCACAGCTTCGGGCGCTCGATCGCCGCATCCAGCCCGATCGTCTGCGTGCCGGGCGCAAGCGCCACTTCCCGCTCCCAGACGCGCCCGTCCGCCGACAGCCGGAGCGTGCCGCTCCATGCGCTCTCGGCTTCGACTTCGACGACGGCGGTCAGCTTCGCTTCGGCCGCCGTTACGCTGCGCTGGCGGATGAACAGGTCGGCGATGCGCACGCCGGACCAGGCTTCGAGCCGAACCTCGCGCCAGATGCCGCTCGTCACGAACCGCGGCCCCCAGTCCCAGCCGTAATGGTACGGCGCCTTGCGCGCGAAGACGCTCACTTTCTTGTCGCCGAGGCCGCCGTTCTCCGACTGGTCGTTCACCGCCGGCAAGGCGTAGCCCAGCTTCTCGAGCTTCGGCAGGTCTTCGTTGATCGGCGAGCGGAAACGAATGTGCAGCTTGTTGCCCGCGGCCTTGAGCAGCCGCTTCACTTCGACGCGCCACGTGCGGAACATGTTGTCCGCGGACAGCACGTGCTCGCCGTTCAGCGTCACATCGGCATAGGTGTCGAGACCGTCGAATACGAGGTCGATCCTGGACTCGCCGAGCACCTCGGCCGACACGTCAAACGTCGTCTCATACTCCCAGTCCTGCTTGTCGATCCATTGCAGATCGCGCTCATTCGTCCCGTGGAACGGATCCGGAATCTTGCCGTTTGCGAGCAGATCGGTGTGGACGCAGCCCGGCACGACGGCCGGCAGCCACTCCTGGCCGCCGACGCCCCGGAACTGCCAGTTGCTTGTCAATCGTTGAACCGCGTTCATAACGTCCTCCCGGCAGATCAGATTCTGCTGATTTTCACACACATTATACATAAGTTTGTTCAATAGGTAAATTGAATATCCGGTGATTTTTGTTCATTTTGTTCAATTATGCGTGGAAATTTTTAATTATTACTGGTGTGTTTCCGACGTCTGGGCTATAATTTTAACAAAATGAACAAAATGATCATTTCGGTTGACCATACCTTCCGCGGAAGACTGGCAGGTGAATTTGCATCCCCATGAAACGAAAAGCGACCACCAACGACATCGCGCGGATGCTCGGATTGTCGCGCACGACGGTGTCGAAGGCGCTGAACGGCCATCCGACCGTGCCGCCCGCCACGCGGCAACGGGTGCTCGATATGGCCGCGCAGCTTCACTATAAGCATTACCGGCCGGCCGACCAGGCAAACCGTGCGGAGCTGCGCGATGCGGCCGGCGCCGCCATGCGCACGATCGCCTGTCTGATCCGGTCGAGCCTCGCCCGTTCGGGCAGCAAGGGCTACTGGGTGGATGTGCTGCAGGGCATCGAAGAATCGACGCGGCGCCGCGGCTGGAACATGGTGCTGCATTTTGTCCACCAGGAAGATCTGGATTCGCTGCGCCTGCCCCGCTCGCTCACGGAGGCGCATGTGGACGGGGTCATCATGGCCGGCATCACCCGACTGGCCTACGCGCGGGCCGTCGCCGAGCTCGGCTTGCCGGCCGTGCTGATCGACCACGACAGCGCGGCGCGGGCCGAAGACGCCCTCTTCGATACGGTGCTGATGGAGAGCGAGCAGAGCGTCTGCGATCTGACCGCGCGGCTCATCGCGCTGGGACACCGCCGCATCGGCTTCATCGGCGACATCGCCGACTGCCTGTCGTTCAGGGAACGATGGAACGGCTTCCGGCGGGCGATGATGGACGCCGGGCTCTCCGTCGATCCTTCCTGCTGCGCCGTGGCGCCGAAGCCGGGCCACTATTACGACGGCGCGGAGATCGCCGAGTCGCTCGCCGCCATGCCGGCTCTGCCGACCGCCTTCGTCTGCGCGAACGATGTCGTCGCCGTCCGGACGATCCAGACGCTGGGCCGGATGGGACTCACCGTCCCGGAAGACCTGTCCGTCACCGGCTTCGACGCCATCGAGACGGACACCGACCCGCTGCCGGACGGCCTGCAGCTCATGTCCGTCCGAATCGACGCGGTGCGCGTCGGCTCCCGCGCGTTCGAACAGCTCGCCCTGCGGATGGCGCAGCCGGATCGGCCCATCGAGCATATCCGGCTGGCCACCGTGCCGGTGGCGGGAACGTCGGCCGCGCCGCCCAAGGCATGACGCCGCCGCCGCAAGCGCCGAACGGCCGGCCGGGTATGACACCCGACCGGCCGTCCTTATGCTCGTTCAAGGCTCTGCAAAGTATGTCAGCACGAATACGAGCGGCGCATTGTAGTCGATCGCGTACTCGTTCGTCGCCCATGATCCGGGCGAATCCAGGTAAGCCTTCGCCGGCGGCGGCGACTCGCGCTCCAGCATTTTGTCCAGCTCCGGATCGCCGCCGAATTTGTTCGGCCCGCCGACGAGCAGCCCCGGAATGTACGTGCCCGTTCCCGTAATCATCCGGCTGTGGGGATAGTCCGGCATTTCCGTCCCCGAACCGGTCAAATACGTCGTGCCGAGCGCGTTGCGCCCCAGCGTGTAATGCAACTGGTCGAGCGCGCCGTGCACATAGGCTTCCTTCGGCTCGAGCTCATGCGCAAGCAGGAGCAGCTCGGCCTTCGCCATGCCGTTCTTGGCGGACGCCCACGTGTACTCGTTCGGCGACAGCGCGTAACGGTAGCCGTCCCGCTCGATCCGGCCGACGATGTCGTCCGCCGCCTTCACCAGCTTCTGCCTGAGCGACGCCTTGACGGCCGGATCTCCCGCTTCCGCCGTCGCGTAGGCGAACTGTCCGAGCGCCAGCGTCGAGCCCCAGCCGATGATGACCGGCTCGCGCTGAAGCTGATGAGACAGCTTCTCGCCGATGTACGCCGCGTACCGCGCATCGCCGGTCGTCTTCAGCAGCTCGGCCGCCGCCCAGAACCGGTCGTCCTGGTCGCCGTTCTTGTCGTAGCCGCCCGAACCGTTGTCCTGGCGCTCGCTCTTCAGGACGATCGGCTCCGGATGCGCTTCGAGGAAGCGCCAGGCCCGCTCGGCCGCTTCGAGCAGCCTTCCGGCGTATTCGGCATCGAACGGCTCGTAGACGCGCGCCGCCAACGCCATGGCGCCGGCGAACATGCCGGTGCCGTAGGTCGTCATGCCGAAGACGTACCGCGGCTGCGTGTCGTCCTCCGGCCGGATCATGCCCGGCCACGCCAAGCCCGACACCTTGTGGTATACGGCGCCGTCAGGCCGCTGCATCTTGAGTAGCCAGTCCAGCTCAACCTTCACTTCCGCCAGCGCGTCGGGCAGCCCCGGCACATCGCTCGCGAACCCGTCAGGGAACTTGAGCTGCCCGGCGGTGAACTTCTCCGGGTACAGTTCGTATGCGAGCAGCAATTGGGCGGCCGTCACCGCGCCCGGCGTCACGTACTTGCCGTAGTCGCCGGCATCGTACCATCCGCCGCTGACGTCGACCGGCGTGCCCGCGGGCGCGTGCGGATGGTCGATGTCGAGCCGCGCTTCGGCATCCTGCAGATGTCCGGCTTCGTGCTTCAGCCCGGTTATCGGGTCGTCGATCGCCAGCCCTGCGCGGCCGAGCGTATAGGAGCGGAGCGCGTCGAAGAACGGCGCGTAATAGACGTTCCGGGCGATGCGGAACTTCCGCGACGCCCCCGCTCCGGGCACGACGACCTCATATTCGCCTTCTTCCCGCAGGGCGCTGAAATCCAGATGCCTCACCCGTTCGCCCGAATTCGCGTCGATCTCGGCCCGGCCGACCTCACCTTCGAAGACGACCGCCTGCGTCTCCGCGTCAACGACCTGGAACCGTTCGGCCTTGGCCTCGCCTTCGAGCACCGCCACCTTGGGCGCGTCGGGCAGATAGCCGACCTGATTGACCTTGATATCCTCGCCGTCGTAGACGAGCTCCCCGGCATTCAACGTTCCTTCGCCCTCCTCTCCGCCCGCCGCATCGCCGGCATCCGATCCGCTGCCCGCGGGACCGGCCGCCTCCGCATGCTCCGGCGAGCGCTCCGCATCGTTCCCGCCGTCCGCGCATCCGGCCGCAAGTCCGAACACCAACATCAGGCTCAAGATCCATCCCGCCGTCCTGCCCATCCTGCTCATCCCGTGTGCTCCCCCCTGTATCCTTTTCATGCTCCAAAATGCGGCACAAACAACCCCCGCTCGCATTTCCCGCCGAATTTCGGACCATGCCGTTGGGCTTATTTTCCTCTCGTGCTCCCGTCCCGTCCGGCCGCCGCCGGCTTTCGTTCGTTATTGCGACCGTCCTATCCGTCGCCGAAGAAACACGCCCGAAACATGCGAATATCGGACTATCCGCAGCCAAAATCCAGCGAATGTTTTACTATTTTGCATCCGGATACGAAACGTATCTGGCAAGTTTTTCAACGCTTATGGCAAATTCAGCTATGCTAAGATTGTCTTGCCGCGGCAAAATCATCCTGACGGAGGTTCGCCATGAGAAGGAACCTGCTGGTTGCGGCGCTTGCCGCATGCATCGCGCTGGCTTCGATGCCGCTCGCGGTTTTTGCCCGTACATACGCGGAGCAAGTCCATGTCATCGACACCGTCAATTTCCGCACCCTTCCCTCCACATCAGGAGAACGGATCCGCTATCTCCGCAAAGGCGAAGTGCTGGATCTGATCGAGCGGACGAACGCCTACTGGCTCAAGGTCCGCGATGCGTCCGGCACGGTCGGGTATATCTCCTCCCTGGACAAATATGTGGAGATCAGGACTGCCGCCGTGACGACCGATCCGAACGGCGAAGTGATCTACGGCGTCAATCTGCGCACCGGTCCGTCCACCGATTCGGACGTCATCCGGATGCTGAAGAAGGGAGAGCCGGTCTGGATTCTCGAGCAGGTCAACAAGTACTGGTACCGTGTCGCCGACCGGGACCAAGTCATCGGCTACGCCAGCACGAACCCGAAATATATCCGCACATCGTTCGTGCCGCCGGTCGATACGCCTGAGGACCCGGGTCCCGCCCTGCCGGACGAGCCTTCCGTTCCGGCCGATCCCGATGAGACGGACAAAGACCTGATCGATCAGCCGGAAGAACCGGCATACAAGTTCGAGCCGAACGCGGTGATCGTCAGCACGGTCACGTTCCGGAAAGGCCCGGGCACGTCTGCGGAACGCATCCGCTATATGTATGCGGGCGAGAAATTGACCGTCGTGAACAAACACAACGATTACTGGTATTACGTGCAAGACGCAGGCGGCGTCTACGGCTATGTCAGCACGAGCGCCAAATATATCTCGACCAGCTATGTCGAGCCCTACAAGAAGCTGGACCGCGCCTTTGCAGCCGAACAGGCCATCAACGCAGGTCTCAAATACCTCGGTACGCCGTACGAATTCGGCTCGAGCCGCAGCGACACGAGCACGTTCGACTGCTCCGACTTCGTCCGCCAGGCATACCTGGACGGCATCGGCCTCCGATTGCCCGGCGACTCCCGCAGCCAGGGCGCTTACGTGAAGGAGGTCGGCAAGACGAAGGACGACTGGCGGGCCTTGAGCCGAGGCGACCTGATGTTCTTCATGTCCTACCAGGGAAGCAAGGCAGCCGACTACGCGAACGTCGACAAAACCAATGCCCGCATCACCCATGTCGGCATCTACCTCGGCGACGGCCAAGTGCTGCACACCTATTCCGAGAAATCCGGCGGCGTCCGGGTCGACAGCATCGCGGGCACCCATTGGGAGTACCGCTTCCTGTTCGGCGGGTTCGTCTACTGACCGCGAGCCTTCATAATTTCATTATATCTGCCCCCATGCTCCCGGTAGATAACAAAAACATCAGATTCATAACAAAACGTGAAACGGCCGGCCCCCGCGAAGGGGGCCGGCCGTTGGCGATTGCCGAATGGCTGCAACATTTTCGCCGTCAGACTTTGTAGGCCTTCATCGCTTTGATGAGCTCCTTGATGGACGGACGCTTGCCGTACATCAGCACGCCGGTGCGGTAGATTTTCGCCGACAGCCAGCCGAGCGCCAGAATCGTCGCGAGGAGGATGCCCAGCGACAGCAGCACTTCCCACAGGGCGGGGTCGGCCAATCCGATCCGCAGGAACATGACGAACGGCGTGAAGAACGGAATGAACGACGTCACTTCCACGAAGCTCGACTGCGGCTGCTGAATGCCGAAAATGCCGATGTAGAATGCCGCAAGCGACAGCATCGTCAACGGCACGACCGCCTGACCGAGCTCCTCCGTCCGGCTCACGATCGAACCGACCGCGGCGTACAGCGTCGAATAGAGGAAGTACCCCAGCAGATAGAAGATGACGGCAAAGACGAGCAGCATCGGGTCCACGCTGGAAAGATTGAGGTCCAGCTCCTTGAGCATCTCCTGGTTGTGGGGCAGCATGACGTTGATGACGACGACCGCGGCATAGATGCCGATTTGCAGCAGCCCGACCAGAAACATGCCGAAGATTTTGCCGAACATCTGGGTCAGCGGCGCCACGCTCGTCACGAGAATTTCCATGACGCGCGAGCTTTTCTCGGCGGTGATCTCCGTCGCGATCAGCTGGCCGGTAATCATGATGCCCATGAACAGCACGATGATGAGCGCATAGACCAGACCGAACGCCAGCGCCTGTTCCTCCACCGTCTTGCCTTGATCCCCGATCGAGCCCGCGCCTTCAGCCGTGGTGATCTGCACCGTCTCGACGCGAACCGGCTCCGCCAGCGCCGTGCGCTGTTCTTCCGTCAGATTCGCGTCCGACAGAATGATGTCGGCCTTGATCGCCTGCAGCGCGCCCGACAGGGAAGACGTCCTGCCCGTGTCCATCAGTTTCTCCGACTTGTAGGTGACGGCCGGGAACGTCCGTCCTTCCGTTTCAAAGTCGAGGTAGCCCTTGATTTCCTTGTTCTTGACCCGCTCCTTCATCGCGGCGTCGTTCGCTTCGGCCGAACCGGCGTCCGGGTAGCCGACCAGTTCGATATCCGGCTTCTCCTGGCTGCCGTAATAAGCCTGCAGTCTTTCCGTCACGGCGGGTGCTTCATTTTCCACGAAGCCGATGCGGTCCGGCTCGTCGTTTTTCGCGAATTTCGAAATGATGTAAGGCAGATTGACCGCGATGCACAGAAGGAGCGAAATGATGATCGTCGTGACGATGAAGCTTTTCGTCCTCAGCTTGTTGCGCATGCTGAAGGACATGACCGTGAACAGGTTATTCAATGTTCT
Organism: Thermobacillus composti KWC4; assembly: GCF_000227705.2. Classification (GTDB taxonomy): domain Bacteria; phylum Bacillota; class Bacilli; order Paenibacillales; family Paenibacillaceae; genus Thermobacillus; species Thermobacillus xylanilyticus. Next base: position 573,750 of record NC_019897.1, on the reverse strand, counting down.
CACCCACCGATCGGATAAAGATTTCGTTCAGCGTCGGCTCCATCAGCTCGAACCGCACGACATCTCCCTGTTGCCGCGCGTGATCGAGAATCGCCTGCGCGGCATCGGGCCGGTCGATCAGCACCTCGTAGCCCGATTCCAGCTTCGCGGCGCTCCGGACGCCCGCAATCGTCTCCAGGCCTTCGATGGCCCGGTCGTCTTCCAGCCGCACGATCACCCGTTCGCGCGGGAACTGCTTCTTGATCTCGCGGAGGCTGCCCTGCAGCACGACGTTCGACCGGTGCAAAATCGTAATGTTGCGGCACAGCTCTTCCACATGCTCCATCCGGTGCGTCGAGAACAGAATCGTCTTGCCCTTGTCGCGCAAATCCTTCACCGCCGCCTTCAGCAGCTCGACGTTAACCGGGTCGAGGCCGCTGAACGCCTCGTCCAGCACGAGAATGGAAGGATCGTGAATGACGGCGGAGATGAACTGGATCTTCTGCTGGTTGCCCTTGGACAGTTCCTCGACCTTCTTGTCGTAGTATTCCGGCACGTTGAACCGTTCGAGCCATTCCTTGAGCCGCCGGTCCGCCTCCTTCGCGGACACGCCGCGGAGCCTCGCCAGATAGATCACCTGGTCGCTGACTTTCACTTTCGGATAGAGGCCGCGTTCTTCCGGCAGATAGCCGAGGTCCCGCAATTGCTCGCGGCTGTACGGCTTGCCGTGATACAGGATGCTGCCGCTGTCCGGCATGATCAGCCCGAGCACCATCCGCATCGTCGTCGTCTTGCCGGCGCCGTTCGCACCGAGCAGACCGTAGATTTCGCCCGCTTCGGCCTTGAAGCTGATGCCGTTCACGGCCGTCTTGTCCCCGAATTGCTTTACGATTCGTTCAACTTGCAACGTGCTCATTGCACGACTCCTTTCATTCCATACTGCCTCTGCAGCTTCTCCCGTTCCACCAATACGGCGAGAATATCGTCAAGTTCCATCGACTTCCGCCCGGCCGGCACGAGCTCCCTGGCAGCGATCCAGGCGTCGGCTTCCCGCGCCGAACTCGTCACCGCGCGGACGACCCCGCCGGCATCCTCCAGCCCGGCCAGCCCCGGCATTTCGGACAGCACGGCGCGCCATTTCTCATAGCCGCCCGGGAAGTAGAACTGGTGCCACCCGGTGAGCAGTTCGTCTTTCTCATACATGCCGAGCACTTTGCCGTTTACCATGAACACGATGAAATCGGCCAGCCGTTTCACTTCTTCCACGACATGCGAAGCGATCAGAATCGTGCGGTCTCCGGATTCCATATACCGGTGCAGCAGTTCGATCATCGTGCGCCAGGCGAGCGGATCGAGTCCGGAAGACGGCTCGTCGAGGAGCAGCAGGTCCGGGTGATGGGAGAGCGTGAGCGCCAGATCGAATTTCCGCCGCATGCCCTTCGACATTTTGCCGAGCCGGAGCGAATGGTCCACTTCGAACAGCCGCAGCAGCTCCCGGTAATGGTTGACGTCCCAGTCGGAATACCAATGTTTGTAGAATTCCGCCTTGTCCATGCCCCGGATGACGTTGTCGTGGCGGTAAGGCTCTTCGGGGAGGTAGCCGACGCGATTCAACAGCTCGATCGACTTGCCGTTCCCGATCGTCCGGCCGAGCACTTCGATGCCGCCTTCGTCCGGTTTCGTCAGATCGAGCATGAGCCGAAACGTCGTGCTCTTGCCGGAGCCGTTCGGTCCGACGATCGCCGTGACAAAGCCCGCGGGCACCTCCAGATGAATCGGTCCGAGTTGAAAATGCGGCTGTCTCAGCCTCACGCCCGTCATGCGCACCGCCGTTCCGCCTTGTCCGTTCATCCCTCATCCTCCTTCCCGCTGTCTCCATATCCTTCTTCCCCCGGCGGGGAACGATTCGCCCTCGCCTCATGCAGCACGGTCTCGAACAATTCCCGCAGCTCGTCGTCGCTGCACTGCACCCGCAGCCCCGCGGCCACCGCTTCGCGCATGGCCGTCGTCACCGCATCCAGCCGATGCCGGCGGCGCTCCTCCGGGTTGACCTTCGCGACGAACGTTCCCGTACCCTGACGGGTAACGAGCAGTCCTTCCGCTTCGAGATCCTGATAGACGCGCCGGATCGTAATGACGCTGCATTTCAGATGCTGCGCCATCTCCCGAATGGACGGCAACATCGTGCCTTCGCTCAGCTGGCCGCTCACGATGAGCGCCCGAAGCTGGACTTCAATCTGATGGTACAGCGGTTCGGCACTGTATTCGTTCAGTTGGATGGACATCCACATCCGGCTCACCGCCCCTCAAGTCCAGAAGCTTCGCCTGCTGATGCGGCGATGCAGCAGTTCGCCGAATCCCCAGACCGCCATCGCCGCGGCCGCCACCGATGCGATTGCGGTCTCCCAGTTTCTGCCCGCCGCCGCTTCGAGGGTGAAGACCACGGCGCTCTTGCCGGCCAAAGCCAGGAGCAGTGTGATCACGCCCTGCATGAACACGTACACGAAGCAGAAGTAGAAGTAGACGCGTCCGGAATATCCGAGCTCCATGAACACCAGCAGGATGGCGGCGAAGACGCCGTAACCGATCCAGGTCAGGGCATAGACGACGAATGCCGCCGGGTCGAGCAGCTCGCGCAGTTCTTCGACGGCTGCGTATTGAATGCCGAAGAACAGCAGACAGTTGACGAACAGGAGCAGGATCAGCAGCATGATCCGGCCCGCGATGATCTGGCCGATGCCGATCGGCATCGTGTGCCATTCCGCCAGCTTCCGCGAATAGGTGTCCTCCCGCCGGTAGCGAAACGCCGTCTGATCCATCAGGAACCCGAAGAGCGGCATCATGCAGAAATAACCGAGATCGAGGCTCCATGCCGACCGGCTGGTCATCTCTCCGCTCAAATGGCCATACAGCAGAACGGAAGTGAAAAACGATGCGTACGCAAGCACCAGAAGCGTCATCAGGTATCCCCGCCATGCGAGGTTGAACTCATGTTTCGCAATCCGCCATGCGCCTTGCCACATCTTTTGTCCCTTCAACCTCCTGTGCCATCACCGATCATACTGTGTATATCTTTATATAAACTATAAACACTAAGCACACGATTGTCAATCCCTTTTTTTATTAATTTTCCATTTGGTTAGCACAAAGAAGCCCTGCAACCGGGTTTGCGGCTGCAGGGCTGCAAGTCTTCGATCGTTAGGATTGGTTTCCCGGACTTCCGGCCGGAGACGCGGGCATTCCATCTTCTTTTTCGCGCTCTTTCCGGTACCATTGGAAGAACACGTAGGCCAGAATGGAGCCGTACATCACTTCCTGCACGAGCTTCATGATGATGCCGCCGGACTGCTGGTCCTCGAACGGTCCGAGCATCGTGAAGGCTGACGGACCGTCGACCAGCGCGAGCAGCGCCTCGCCGTTGCCGCTGACGCAATAGCCCATGGCGCTGGCCCAGATGGCCGGATCCGTATACACCCGGTAGAGCGGCTCCCCGGCGAAAATGATCAGCGCGCACGCCGGTGTGAGCAGGAGGCCGTTCGCGAAAATGTAGCCCATTTTGCGCAGATCGGAAAGGCGGTTCCACTCGGGAACCGGGCTCGTCACATGCCACCACATAAGGAAAGCCGCGATGAGCAGGACGGCGTAATAGACGGCGTGCACCGCGTAATGCGTCATAATGTAGTCATGCACAACCGGAACGTGATAGAACGAGAACAGGCCGTTGAAGAGCAGCAGTGTAAAAATCGGGTTCGCGGCCCATCTGAACCTGCGCCAGAAGACGGCGCCGAACAGCTTGCGCCATACAAACGCCGGCGTGCCGAGCAGGATGAGCGGCGGCACGATCAGATAGGACAGCGACATGTTGATCATGTGGAACATGAAATTCAGATGGCCGAGCAGTTCCAGCGGTCCGCCCTGCGCGAGATAGAAGAGCGCAAATCCGCACAGCGCAAGCATCCGCCGCGATGCGGGCACCGCCGGCTCATCGGGCAGATGCTTCTCCCGCCACGGGCCGATCCAGTACAGATAACCGATTGCGGTGAGGGCCACCCCGAAAAAGAAGAACGGGCTCCACAACTCTTCGAAGGTGAAATAAGACAGGTCCGGCAACATCGGAAATCCGCACCTCCTTGTCTAAGAAAAAACGGCTGGCGCCGTCCTCATGGGCGGGTTTTAATAAAGAAGAAGAGGCGATCCGCCAAGACGCGCCTCTTCTCCATTGCCGAATTACCACCAGGTCCAGTAAACGGCCATGATGATCATCGTGAACACGATGATGACTCCGCTCAAGATCCCGATGATCGGGAACAGATGCCCGCGGTCTTTCATGTGCATCCAGAACGCCATCTGAATGAACACCTGTACGCCCGCCATCAGAACCAGCATCACGTAAACGAAATTGATACTCACTTCGCCCGTAATGACGGTCGCAAACGCGAGAATCGTCAAGACCAGCGAGAAAATGTAGGCGATGATATGCTTTTTCGGGCCTTCATGCTTGACGCGCTTCTTCGGCTGCTCGACGGCAGCTGCATGTTCGGCTGTCATTTGCTCATCCCACCTTACCCATCAGATAGACGACGGTAAAGATGAAAACCCACACGACGTCAATGAAGTGCCAGTACAGACCGGCGATGTAAATCTTCGGCGCGGTGACGACGGTGAGTCCGCGTCTCAGCACTTGCCAGATCAGCAGCGAGATCCAGAGAATGCCGAATGCAACGTGACCGCCGTGGAACCCGACCAGCGTATAGAACGAGGTACTGAAGGCACTGGCCGCGAAGGTATGGCCTTCATGCGCATATTCGACGAACTCGTAAATCTCGAGGCCGAGGAACGCGAGGCCGAACAGAACCGTTACGAGCAGCCAGCCCACCATGGCCTTCGGCTCATTGCGATGCATCGCCTGGATGGCGAAGACGCTCGTCAAGCTCGAGGTGAGCAGGATCAGCGTCGCGATGGCGACGATCGTCAGGGAGAACAGTTCGTTGGCCGTCGGGCCGCCGTTCACCTGATCGCGCAGGGCGATGAATACCGAGAACAGCGTACCGAACAGGACCGTTTCACCGCCAAGGAAGAGCCAGAAGCCGAGCACCTTGTTGCGGCCTTCAAGCGTCGCCTTCTCCGGTTCGTGAGGCAGAACGCCGTCTGCATGCGAGTGTCCGCTCATGCTTTAAACCCCCTTGGCCTGAATTTCTTCCGGTTCGATATGGTAACCATGGTCTTCAATGACCGAACGCAGGAACATGCATCCCAGCGTGATGGCGAGTCCGATGCCGGCTACGACATACTGGTGGAAGATGAAGCCGAAGCCGGAGATGAACAAGCCAACCGACATGATGAACGGCAGGATCGACGGAGACGGCATATGAATCGGACCGAGCGGCTCGGCCGGCTGCATTTCCTTGTTGCCCTCCCGCTTCTCCTTCCAATAGGCATCATACCCGCGGATAAGCGGCAGCTGCGCGAAGTTGTACTCCGGAGCCGGCGATGCGATCGCCCATTCCAGCGTCCGTCCGTCTTCCCACGGGTCGTTCGTCGCGTGTTTCGGCTTCGCCGACGTCACGATGACGTTGATCACGAAGCAGATGACCCCGATGCCCATAAGCATCGCGCCGATCGTGCTGATCAGGTTCATCTCGTTGAAGCCGAGACCGTCCAGATACGTGAAGATCCGGCGCGGCATGCCGAGCAGCCCGAGGAAGTGCTGGATCAGGAACGTCATATGGAAGCCGATGATGAAGAACCAGAACGTCGTCTTGCCGAGCGTCTCATTGAGCTTGCGCCCGAAAATCTTCGGCCACCAGTAGTGCACCCCGGCGAACAGGCCGGACACCAGGCCGCCGACAATCGTGTAGTGGAAGTGCGCAACGACGAAGTACGAGTCATGGTATTGATAGTCCGCCGGCGCTGCAGCCAGCATGACACCGGTGACGCCGCCCATGACGAAGGTCGGAATGAACCCGATGGCGAACAGCATCGGCGCCGTGAACTTGATCGAGCCGCCCCACATTGTAAACAGCCAGTTGAACACCTTGATGCCCGTCGGAACGGCGATCAGCATCGTCGCGATCGAGAACAGCGCGTTCGCGACCGGACCGAGGCCCGACGTGAACATGTGATGCGCCCAGACCATGAAGCCGAGGAAGCCGATCAGGACCGTGGCGAACACCATCGAGCTGTAGCCGAACAGCCGCTTGCGCGAGAACGTCGTGACAACTTCCGAGATGATGCCGAAGGCCGGCAGGATCAGAATATAAACTTCAGGATGTCCGAAAATCCAGAAGATATGTTCCCAGAGCATGATGTTGCCGCCCGCGCTCGGGTCGAAGAAGTTGCCGTCGAAGATCCGGTCGAACATCAGCGCGACCAGACCGACCGTCAGCGCCGGGAAGGCGAGCAGAATGAGCATGGACGTCACGAACGATGCCCAGGTGAACATCGGCATCCGCATGAAGCTCATGCCCGGTGCGCGCATGTTGATGATCGTCACCAGGAAGTTGATGCCGCCGAGCAGCGTACCGATACCGGAAATCTGCAGACCGAGCACATAGTAGTCCACGCCCGGGCCGTCGCTGAATGTCGTGCTCGCCAACGGAACGTAAGACGTCCAGCCGGCGTCCGGAGCACCGCCGAGGAACCAGCTGACGTTCAGCAGCACGCCGCCGAAGAAGAACGTCCAGAAGCCGAGCGCGTTCAGGAACGGGAACGCCACGTCCCTCGCCCCGATCTGGAGCGGTACGATGCAGTTCATGAGTCCGAAGATGAGCGGCATGACCGCCAGGAAGATCATCGTCGTGCCGTGCATCGTAATCAGTTGGTTGAAGGTGTCGGGACTGACAAAATCGTTTAACGGTTTCCACAATTGGATCCGGATCAGGACCGCTTCCAGACCGCCGATCAGGAAGAAGAAGCCTCCCGCCATGAGGTACAGGACGCCAATCTTCTTGTGGTCAACGGTGGTCAGCCAATCCATGATGCCGGTATATCGCTTCACCGCGTGCGAACCGTGAGCCAAGGGTAGAACCTCCTTTGAATCCCCGCTGTATTATTGCCTTTCTTCCTTGTCGGAAGTGGCGTCGTTGTTCTTCAGTTCCTCGGACTCGTAGTTGAGCTTGTAATCCGCGAGATAGCGGGCAATGCCTTCAAGCTCTTCCTGCGTCAGTTCCACCTTCGGCATCAGGTTGCCGGGCTTGATTCCTTGCGGATCTTCGAGCCATCTGTAGATGTTCTCATATACGGAACCTTCATTCCAATATTGCGGGTTGTCCGTGTTGACCAGAATGCCCGCAACCGTCTCGCGGTCGCCGATGCCCGTCAGGTTCGGGAATACCGGGCCGCCAAGCTCGCCCACCGCGTGGCAGGAGAGACATTTCTTCTGAAAAGCTTCGGCAATGGCCGGATCTTCCGGCAGCACCGCCGGCGCCTTCATCGCGGCGATCCAGTTCGCGTACGACGCGTCATCCACGACCTTCACCTTGAAATCCATCAGGGCATGGGAAGGTCCGCACAGCTCGGCGCATTTGCCGAGGAAGATGCCGGTCTTGTCCGGCGTATCGAAGAACATGCGGTTCACGTTGCCGGCGGGGTTCGTGTCGATCTTGCCCGCCAGCGCGGGAATCCAGAACGAGTGCAGCACGTCTGCCGTCTTCGCTTCGATGACGATCCGGCTGTTCATCGGTACGACCAGCTCCTGCGCGGTCACGATGCCTTCTTCCGGATACTCGAATTCCCACCAATATTGATGCGCGGTCACTTTGACGACAACCGCGTTCTCGTCCTTGCTGTGATCCTGCGCCTGCGCGAATACCGTCTGCACGGTCGGAACGCCGAGAATAACAAGCAGAATCAGCGGAATGACCGTCCATACGATTTCCAATTTATGACTCCCCTCGACCTGGACGGGGATACCGTCGTTCCCCGGACGGCGGCGGAAACGGAACAGCACGTAGATCGTGATCGTGAAGACGACGACGACGACCAGCATCATGATCGCGATCGAAAGCTTCATGAGATCAAGCTGCTCTTTGGCCACTGCACCTTGCGGATTCAGCGCCGACAGATCCGCGCGCCCGCATGCCGACAGGAGCAGAGCGGCTCCCGCAAGCAGAGTCGTCAGGCGCAGCCATTGTAGCCACCGTTTCTTCATACACAAATCAACCCCGCTTCTTCCGTATTCACAGTTGCCTGTCGTGGCGCGGCTGGCGGCAAACTGCGTGTTTTCCCGTCGTTCTGTGATATTTCGCACAGATATTCTGTGATAATTCGCACAGCATTTCTGTGACATTTCTCACAGTTCAATCACTTTATTAAATATAAGAGTTTGGTCCATCGATTGTCAACGATACCGGGCAAGTTCACAAATTGTTCCCAAAGCCGTCAAAAATGGTGTCGCAGTGCCGTTTCCGGCCATCCGGACAAAAAGCCGTTCGAACGGCCGTGGACGGAACGCCTTCGCCCCGCCTTCAACAATTCCATTATCGCTGATTTCATGGCGAATTATGTATGCCGCCCCCGCGCATATTCCGCCTGTCCGCCCGCGAAACCTACATCCAAGAATGAGGCCCATATCCGGAGGTGCATACGCATGACCCTCAGGCTCGCTTATGCCGTTCTGGCCGCGGCGCTCGCCGTCCTTCCGGCCGGGTGCACGGCTTACAAGAACAAATTCGAGAGCAGCACATACGACTACGGTTCCCGAAAGCCGAACGATCCGAAGATGCTTGGCGCGCGCATGTACGGCTCGAAGACCGCGGACCCGCGGCAGCACGACAACCGTTGGGTGGAATACAGCAGCCTGCTTTCGAACGAAGTGTCGCGGGTGAACGGCGTGGCGGGCGCCATTGTCATGCTGACGGACAAGAACGCGTATGTCGGCATCATGCTGGACTGGACGGGCGTCGGCACGATCAAGAACGGCGGCGACAGGCGCACCGACCAGAACATGGGCGGCTCCGGCGAAGGCGTGTACAACTTCGACACGGGGAGCCCGTACTGGAACGGCAGCCAGGCTGCGACGCCCTACAATTCGTATTTCGCCGTGAACGATCATCATGAACTGTCCGAGGAACTGAAGCAGACGATCGCGGGCCGCACCCGCGGTCTTGCGCCCCGGGTCGAAGAAGTGCACATTTCCGCCAACATGGATTTCGTCAACGAACTGAACGAATACGCGAAGGAAGCCTGGGCCGGACGGTCGCTTGCGCCCTGGATCGACGCGTTCAACACACTGGTGAAACACCAGTTCGCCGGCGGCAAGACGATGCCGACTCCGCTCAGGGAACTGAAAGCCCGGAAAGCCGCCCGCGGCGCGCAATGAAACCAGACTGCACATCATATTTAATGGTAGAGACTTGCCGGATCCGGACGCCGGGATGGCCGGCGCCCGCGAATAAACGAAGCAGCTTCACCTATTTTGTCGGATTTCAACAATCCGGCCGAAATAGAAGAAGCAGCTTCGCTTATTTTTCCCGAATCGGCGCATATCAAACGATTTCAAAAAATTAGGCGAAGAATCTTCCTCTAATCTCGGACGGAACGCCCCGTATCCGCGAAATAAAGGAAGAATCTTCGCTTGTCACTCCCAAAGCCAACTTACCGGTTCAGGCCGAGCTCTTTCTGCGCCGCTTCCATCAGTCCTTTGATGTAGCCGACGCCATACAGGCGGCCGAGTGTCTCGTATCCCGGGTTCTCGTTCGTCTCGCCGTCCATGGTCGGCACATGGTCCGGACGGGCGGGGCCGTCGAATCCGGCTTCATAATACGTCTTCATCGCTTCATACATATCCGTCTTGCCGTCGTCATGGAACGTCTCTTCGAACTTCTCCGGCGTTCCCTTCACATCACGGAAATGAACGAAGAACAGCTTGTCCTGCTTCGCGAAGCGGCGGATCGTCGCCGGAATGTCCTCGCCGGCCGTCGCCAGCGTCCCCTGGCACAGCGTGATGCCGTTGTACTCGCTCGGCACCAGGTCGATCGCCTGCTGCAGCGCGTCGGCGCTGCGCAGAATGCGGGACACGCCGCGAATCGGCGAGATCGGCGGATCGTCCGGATGAAGGGCCAGCTTGACCTTCGCCTTCTCCGCCACGGGAACGATCTGCTTCATGAAGTATTTCAGATTTTCCCACAGCCGGTCTTCCGACACTTCGCCCGCCTCGGTCAGCGGTGCGCCTTCCATCAGCGAATGGTCATAGCTGGAGACCAGCGCGCCGCCGCGCGTCACCGTCGTCGTCGACGTGCGGAACCAGTTGAACTGCGCCATGAAGTTGTAGCAGAGCACCGGAATGCCGGCTGCGCCCATATTCGTGATGAACTGCTTGAAGATCTCGATCTCTTCGTCGCGGCCTTCGGTGCCAAGCTTGATGTTGTTGGACGGCGGCATCGACTCGATGACGAGCAACTCGTAACCCGCGTCCTTGAACCGCTGCTTCATCCGGATGAGCGGCATCAGGTCCCACGGCTTCTCGTGCTTTTCATCAAAAGGAAGCCCCGTCACCGCATAATCCAGCCCCATCTGTCTGCCCAGCCGCCACAATTGATTCGGTCTCGTGCCCAAAAATTCCGCCAGCTTCATCGTCCGATCTTCCTTCCGTGTGGTAATGGCTTACCGGTTTCGGTTCTGCTTCGCGATGGATTCGCCGAGCGCGTTCAATTCGGCGTAGGCGTCCTCCAATGACTTCTGGCCGAACATGACGGCTTCCATCGTCAGTTTATATGCGTCCACCCATTCCGTGAAGCCGGCGCCGGCGGCGTAGAACGGCATCGCGTATTCCGCCGCGACGTCCGCCAGCACCTTGCCCAGCCGGTCTTTCGGCTCGAGATTCGGTTCCAGCTCCTTGTAGATCTCCTCATAGATCGGGATGCCGCGGGTAAGCCCGAGCGTCCTGCCCGCCTCCCTGTCGGTGATGAACCATTTGACGAACCGCTTCGCATGCGCAAGCTCGTCGCTGTCCGCATAGACGCCAAGGAAGATTGTCGGCTGCGCCCAGCCGCCGCCCGCCGGACCGACCGGCACATTGACGACGTCGACCTTGCCCGGCATGAGCTGCTCGAGCGTCTCAATCGAGCCGACCGTCGCGCCGCGGGTCAAGACCTTGCCCGAAGTCATCTGATCGGCCAGCGGATCATTCTCGAGGAATGTAAGCGAGACGTCCGCGGGGGGCACGACATTGCTGCGGCGCAGATCGGCCAGTATCGTGTGGTATTCGAAGAACAGCTCCCGGTCGAGATGGAACTCCCGGCCGTCCGGCGACATGATCGCCCCGCCGCCGTACGAGGCCTGATACCATTGGAACCAGTCCCAGGCGCTGGTGCTGTCGCCGATCGGATAGCGGTCCGGAGGCAGCTTCGTTTTCGCATCGCGCGCCCAGTCGAAAAACTCTTCCCAGGTCCAGCCCTTCCACGGCAGCGGAATGCCCGCCGCTTCGAGTTCCGCGCGATTGTAAGCGATGCCCTGGGCATTGTACGAGAGCGGAACGCCGTACAGCTTGCCGTTGATCTTGACGTTCTCCAGAATCTGATCAGGAACGATGCCCGTAAGATCAATGTCCGACAGATCGGCCATGATGCCGCGCGATACGTAGTCCTGGATATAGGCCGCATCCATCTGCAGCACGTCCGGCACCGTTTTCGACGCGGCAAGGGAGGGAAGCTTCTTCCAGTAAGCTTCCCAAGCCATGTATTCCGGCTTGAACGTCACGTTCGGATGCTGCGCCGTGTACACTTCCAGCGCCGCAAGCGTCGCCTTGTGGCGTTCCTCCGGTCCCCACCAGATGAATCCCAGCTCGACCTGGCGGTTCATGTCCGCTTCCGGCAGCCCGGTGGCGGGCTGCCGCATTTCCGAAGATCTGTCGCGATCGCCTTCTCCTGCGCTGCACGCGGCCAGCAGCAGCACGGCCGCAGCGAGCCATGTGACCGCTTTTCTCATGGCTGTCGCTTTTCCCATTTTTCTGCAGCGCACTCCCTTCGCCTCAACCTTTCAAGCCGGTGGTCGCGATCCCCTCGACGAAATGTTTCTGCGCGAAGAAGAAAATGAGCACGGACGGCACGATCGAGAGCAGCGACATGGCCAGAAGCTGACCCCATTGCACTTCGAACTGGTCAATGAACATCCGCAGCGCCAGACCGACCGTGAATTTGTCGACCGAACTGAGGTACAGCATCTGCGAGAAGAAATCGTCCCAGCTCCAGATGAACGTGAAGATCCCGACCGTCACCAGCGCCGGCTTGATCAGCGGGAAGATGATCCGGCCGAAAATGCCGTAAATGGAGGCGCCGTCGATCTTCGCCGCCTCGTCCAGATCGCGCGGAATGCCGCGGATGAACTGGACGAGCAGGAAGATGAAGAATGCCCCGCCGCCGAAGAAGTGCGGCAGCACCAGCGGCACGTAACTGTCGACGAATCCGAACGTGTTGTACAGAATATACTGCGGGACAATCGTGACTTGTCCGGGCAGCATGAGCGTCATCATCATGAGCGAGAACCAGAAGCCCCGCAGCGGGAAGTTCAGCCGCGCGAAACCGAATGCGACGACCGCAGCCGTCAGCACGCCGCCGACAACGTTGCCCACTTCCATGAGCAGCGTATTCGCGAAGAAATGGCCGAACGTATAGTTCGCCGAGAACTCCCAGCCTTTCGTGTAGTTCTCCCACATCGGCACTTCCGGCCAGATGGTCGGAAGTCTGAGTTCCTCCGTCTTCTTGAGGGATGCGCCGATCCACCAGATGACAGGATAGATCATGATGAAGGAGAATGCAATCATGAATGCATGGTTGAGAACGGATGACGCGCGGATTCTCATCGTTTGCCGCCCCCTTCGTTCTCATAGAATACCCAGTACTTCGAGGCCAGGAAGTTGATGGCCGTCAGAATGCCGACGATGGCGAGCAGCACCCATGCCAGCGCCGAAGCGTAGCCCATCTGATAGTGCTTGAACGCTTTTTCATACAGGAACAGCGCGTACATGTACGTCGACTGCACCGGGCCGCCCTTCGTAATGATGAACGCCGCCGTGAACATCTGGAACGAGTTGATGACGGTGAGCACCAGGTTGAAGAACATGACGGGCGAAAGCATCGGCAGCGTGACGTTGAAGAATTTCCGCACCGGTCCCGCGCCGTCCACGGAAGCCGCTTCGTACAGTTCCGTCGGAATCTGCTTCAGACCGGCCAGGAAAATGACCATCGTCGACCCGAACTGCCAGGTGTTCAGCAGGATCAGCGTGTAAAGCGCCGTGTCCGGGTGGGAGATCCAGCCCATGCCCGGGATGCCGAAAAAGCCGAGAATCGAATTGATGTAGCCGTCGACGCCGAACATGTTGCGCCACAGCGCCGCGACCGCCACGCTGCCGCCGATGAGCGACGGGAAATAGATCAGCGTGCGGTACAGATTCATCCCGCGCATCGCGCGGTTGAGCAGCATGGCGACGAGCAGCGAGAACGCGAGTCGCAGCGGCACGGCGAACAGGACGAACGTGAACGTGACGCGGAGCGATTTCCAGAACGTCGCGTCGCTCCACATCCGCTCATAGTTGGCGGTGCCGATCCATTGCGGCGCGCTGAGCATCGAGTATTCGGTGAACGACAAGTAGAGCGATTGCCCGATCGGCCATGCCGTCAGCAGCAGGAAGCCGATCAGCCAGGGGGAAATAAAAATATACCCGGGAAGGGTTTCTTTCCCGATCGGGCTTTTCCATTTTTTCTTTGGAAGCGCTCTCATAGTCTCAGCCGCAGGCGCGTTCATCCCATCTTCATCATCCCTTTCGTGCAGTATCAGCCGACTGTAACCATTGCTTCAAACAACCGAGCCAATCGAGAGTTGTTCGGTTTCTTACATTGTAATTTGCGCATCATGCAAGAGAATAGTACTGGAATTTCAGATTTATTGTACGAATCTCAGGACTTCCTGGACGACGGCTGCCAGCGTTTCGCCGCTGACGGAAGCGATTTCCCGCACAGGGACGAAAAAGGGACGCGTCCATACGCGTCCCTGGCTGAAGTCTTCTGCATCAACTTGCTGAATTGATTTTGTCAAGTTCGTGTTCGACGATCATGGTAAGCTCGTCTTCGTAACCACCGGTGATCCGATATTTCCGGATGTATTCCCGGACGAACTTCCGGGCGTCCTTCGGCTGATAGATGCGCGCCATCTCCCTGAGGCTTTCCTTGACTTCGTTGTGGCCGCGTTTTGCCAAGCCGCATCCCTCCCGAATCCTTGAATGGCCGTTCCGTACAACATACGCTTGCGGGAACGGAACGATGCCGGCATATGAGAACCCGTTTGCGGCGGACATCCGCGGACGCTCGCTCGTTTCGTTCAGAGCCGCGGCTTGCATGTCTGCCGGGAGGGAATATGCCGCACATGCTTCCATTATAGCAGGCGGGCGCCGATATGCAAAGAAATTTGCGAAAATTCAACCATCTTCCCGCCGATTCGGCATATTCGAGCCGGGCGGATTCAGGCCGCCGTCCTGTTCGTCCGAACGCTTCTCCGCACGGGTCATGCGCAGATAGGCAACCACGCCTGCGGCGGCGACCGCGACGCCGAACAGCACGCCGGTGTACGTGAGCCACATGTCGGACATGGTGTCTCCCGCCTTTCTGGATCTGGAAATCATCGAAACATCCGGACTGCATTCAGTATACCGGACGTTGGAAAGCGCTTCAATTGACAATTGTTTGTCGCCCCGGAAACCGTAAGTTTCGCTGGCATCCCACGGTATATATACGTGAATTCCGCCTCGCCGTTCCATCGGTTTCGGCTTTCGGGCCGGACTTTTCGCGCCGCGCCGGGCATGCGGGGTCGCGGGCAGGCGCCGTTCCGTTGCTCAGCCGCCGGGCAGACGAACATCGCCGCGGTTGACATTCGCCGCCGACGCGCGTATAACTGTAATATTATTGCAGGATCATGCACGAGCGGGGGCATTCAAATGGAGAAGTTGACGCAGACCGGAAACGGCACGGGGCTCGCTGACATCGTCAAGGCTCACCAGTTGTTGAAAGAGGTCATCGTGCGGACGCCGCTGCAGTACAGCCGCGTGCTGTCGGAGCGGTTCGGCGCCCGCGTCAGTCTGAAGCGGGAAGATCTGCAAGTCGTGCGGTCGTTCAAAATCCGCGGCGCGTACCACATGATGCGGACGCTCGACGAAGAAGCGCTTCGCCGCGGCGTCGTCGCCGCAAGCGCCGGGAATCACGCGCAAGGCGTGGCGTTCTCCTGCCGCACGCTCGGCGTGAAAGGCCGGATCTTCATGCCGGGCACGACGCCCCGGCAGAAAGTGAAGCAGGTCGCGTTCTTCGGCGGCGATGCCGTCGAGATCGTGCTCGTCGGCGACACGTTCGACGACGCCTACAAGGAAGCGGTGAACGCCAGCGTCAAGGACGGCATGACGTTCATCCATCCGTTCGACGATCCGCGCATCATTGCCGGCAACGGCACGATCGGTCTTGAGCTGCTGGAAGACGCGGAGACGCCGCCGGATATCGTGTTCGTGACGATCGGCGGCGGCGGTCTCGCTGCCGGCGTCGCTTCCTATATCAAGAGCGTATCGCCGCAGACGCAGGTGATCGGCGTCGAGCCGGAGGGCGCGCCCTCCATGCGGACATCGATCGAGGCGGGCGAAGTCCGGGCGCTCGAGCAGATCGACAAGTTCGTCGACGGCGCCGCCGTGAAACGGGTCGGCGACCTGACGTTCGCCATCTGCCGCGAACTGCTCGACGACGTCATCGCCGTCCCCGAAGGCAAGGTGTGCACGACGATTCTCGAGCTGTACAACGAGAGCGCCATCGTCGTCGAGCCGGCGGGCGCCCTGACGGTGGCGGCGCTGCATGCCTGCCGGGACCGGATCGCCGGCAAGTCGGTCGTCTGCGTCATCAGCGGGGGGAACAACGATGTCGACCGGATGCAGGAAATCAAGGAACGCTCCCTGATCTTCGAAGGGCTCAAGCATTATTTCGTCATCAATTTTCCGCAGCGGGCGGGCGCGCTGCGGGAATTTCTCGACGACGTGCTCGGACCGACGGACGACATCACCCGGTTCGAATATACGAAGAAGAACAACAAGGAGAGCGGTCCGGCGCTCGTCGGCATCGAGCTGAAGCAGCCGGAGGATTACGAACCGCTCGTGAGCCGCATGCGCGCGAAGGGCATCCAGTTCATCGAGCTGAACAAGGATCCGCATCTGTTCAACCTTCTGATCTGACTTTCCCCGCACATCGCCGCGCCCCGACCCGCGTCGGATGATTTTTCAACCGATCTTGACTATAATGGTACGGAAAGACATAAACTGCCATCCCGACGGCTGAATGAAGCCTCCCGCCCGGGCGGACGCTTTCAATCAGAACCGGGAGAGGCGAGGTGAAAGGTCTGTTCAATCGGTCAAATCGGGGGGGAATCGTGCTGCTGGGCGTCATCCTGCTCCTTGTCGAATTCGTGCGGGGGGCGGTCGCGGCAAGTTTCATCCCGATCTATGGAGAGAAAATGCTGGGCCTGTCGCTTGACATTGTCGGCACGGCGATTACGGCCCATTTCCTGACGGATACGGCGCTTAAAATGGTCATCGGCTGGCTGCTGGACCGGTTCTCGACAAGGACGATCGTCCACGCGGGACTGCTGGTTTCGCTGGCCGGCGTCGCCTTGATGCAAGCTGCGGACGTTCCGTGGCTGTTCATCCTGTCCGCCGCACTGTTCGGCATCGGCATCTCGCCGATCTGGATCGTCTGCCTGATGAAAGTGACCGAAGACAAGCGCGCCACCCAGATGGGGCTGCTGTACACGATCTGGTTCATCGGCATCGGCTCCGGACCGATCGTATGCAATCTGCTGCTCGATCACGTGCCTGCCGCGGCCGGCCGTCTGATCGCCCTCGTGACGGCGCTGTCCTGGGGGCTGTCGCTGTTCATTTCGAACCGGCGCGAGCGCATGATCGAGACGATTCCGCTCACCCGGCAGGTCGCGCTCCTGCGCGAGAAGCTGTCGCGCATGCGGGCGCTTCTGCCCGGCATGATCCTGCAGACGGCGGGAGCCGGCATGCTCCTGCCGGTGCTGCCGGCGTTCGCGGAGAAGGAGTTGTCCGTCAGCAGCAGCACCTACTCCCTCATTCTCCTCGCCGCCGGCGGATTGACCGTGCTGGGGCTGATGCCGATGGGCCGGCTGTCCGACCGCGTCGGTCACAAGCGGGCGTTCCTCTCCGCCGGGTTCTGCACGTTCTCCGCGCTGCTCCTCGTGCTGTCGACGGCGCCGCCGTTCTGGGAATGCCTGCTGATCGCAGGCGCGCTCGGCATCTCTTATTCCGCCGTGCTGCCCGCCTGGAACGCGCTGCTCGCATCCTATCTGCCGCAGTCGCATCAGGGGCTCGGCTGGGGCATCTTCTCCACGCTGGAGGGGATCGGCATCATGATCGGCCCCGCGGCCGGCGGCATCATCGCGTCGCTCGGCACAGAAGCCGACGTCGTCTGGACGAGCGCCGTCCTGTTCGGTCTGATCGGCCTGTTCTATCTCCTGTATCCGCTTCGGCCCGCGGAACCTGCCGGCCGCGTGTCCGCAGGCAAATAACCGGCAAGTCAAAACAAGAAAGCGGCTGATTCACCATGTTTGAAAGCATAATGGACTGGTTCCGTGATCTGCAGCAAATGGACGAAGCCGAAATCCGGCAGGCGATCCAGAGTTATGCCGCCTACGGGCCGCTGCCCGGCATTCTGCTGCCGTTCCTGGAAGCGTTTCTGGCCTTCCTGCCCCTGTTCGTCTTCATCGCGGTCAACGCGAATGTTTACGGCCTGGGGCTCGGCATCCTCTATTCTTGGATCGGGGTCTGCCTGGGAGCCTTCTCCGTCTTCTGGATCGCGCGGCTGATCGGCAGACGGCCGGGCATCTGGCTGCAGCGCCGTTTCCCCGCGACCCGGCGGTTCTTCCGCTGGATCGAACGGAAGGGATTCACGCCGATCTTCCTGCTCGCATGCTTCCCGTTCGCGCCGTCTTTCCTCGTCAATCTGGCTTCCGGACTGAGCACCGTGCGGTTCGGCACGTTCGCGCTGGCGATCCTGATGGGCAAGGCGGTCATGATTTTCTCGGTTTCGTTCCTGTCGTTCGACATTACCCAGCTCGCCCATCAGCCCTGGCGCATCGTCACGGCCGTCGTCGTCATCGCCGCCATGTGGTTCGGCGGCAAGAAGCTTGAATCCCGCTATCTGTCGCGCGCGTCGCGCTGACCGGGCTTTTCGCCCATCGCTTCTTCCGCCGCTTCGTCCGCTCCTTCTTCCGCTCCTTCGTCCGCCGACTGGTCCCGCATGATCCGATCCAGCAGCTTGCCGAGCCGGTCCAGATGATACGCGTACTCGAACATCGCGGACGCGACGAACAGGAGCCGTCTTCGCTCCACGGGCTGCTTGCCGATGTACGCGGACAGATCCTTCGCGAGATCATCCGACGGTTCCGGACGAATCACCGCGACCGGCTTGATCTTCCCTTCCCATTTGAGCAGCAATAGCTCGTGGCATTTCGTCAGCGCCTCGATCCGCCGGTCGAACCGCTCCGCCCACTCCGCCGCGTCCGGCGACGAATAGAAATGCTCTTCGACCGCATCCAGCAGCTGGGAACCATGCCGCAGCGTCCGGATCATCTGACGCGAGAGCAAGAGCTGCCGCGCGCGCTTGCGCCGGCCGGCGGGCCGGAATACCCGGTCTTCCTTGAACAGCGTGTACTGCTCGTCCAGCCGCCGGAAAATCTGCTCCAGCCGCTCATGCTCTTCCTTGAACACCCGTTCCCGGATTTCATTCGAGACGGCCGTCCGGAGCAAAAGCGACAGAATGTTGTAGGCTTCATGCACCTGTTCGCGGAACTGCTGCTTCGGGCGCGGCGGGAGGACGAGCACGTTCACGAGGAAGGCCGAAATGATCCCCGTCAGCACCATGGCGAACCGCTCGAGCGCGAATCGCCACCCTTCCGCGTGCGCCTCCATGACCGCCACGACCGTGACGAGCGTCAGGCCGATCGCGCTCGTCGTCTTGAGCCTGATATTGAGCAGAATGACCGCAATGCAGACGATGCCGACCGAGATCGGCGTCACGCCAAGCCATTGGGCGGCGCCCAGCGCGAACGCGGCGCCGATGATGTTCGACTGGATCTGATCGTGGACCTGCTGCCAGGAGCGGTAGATCGACGGCTGGATCGTGAAGATGGCCGCGACCGTCGCGATGATCGGCGTACCGAAGCCGAAAAGTCCGCTCACGTAAATGGCCAGCACCACCGCCAGCCCCGTCTTGAGCATGCGCGCACCGATTGTCATCTTCGCGTCACCCTTTGTCCACGACCTCGTACAGGACGCGCGCGACAATGTCCTGCTTGTAGTTGCCGAAATGCGACCCGTAGATCGTCAGTCCGCCGACCTGGCCGCTTTCGGACACACCGATCCGGAACTTGATGTCCGAATGGCCGTCGAACGGAATGTCGGTGATCTTCACGTCCGAAATCGGGCATCCGTCGATGTACGTGCCGTTCTCGTTGATCCGGAGCAGCTTCAGCAGCCCGTACTGGTTCAGGTGCGGCGGCCACCAGTCCGGGTTGTTCGTCCCCTTCTCCCCGCCGAAATCGCCGGGCGACGTCCAGGTCCCCACCTCGACCCGGTTGACGTGAAACACGATGTCCGACGGATAGTCGTTGTTGTAGCAGGGCGCCTCCGAGCTCAGCTCCATGATGAACTGCAGCTCGGTAAGCCGATGGTTCGGCTTGAGGTAATTCGGAATCCGGTATTCGAAAAATCCGCGCGTCAGCCAGATGATCTCCGCGTCGATCCGCATCGGATCGGCGAAATAGCGCGGATTGTCGAACTCCCCGATGATGCTGTCCTTCGTCGCCAGACCGCAGGTCGGCTCCGCATGGTAGTCACAGTAGTGGCCGACCTTGATCTCGACTTCGTAGACGTTCTCCGGCCCTTTGCTCCGCAGCTCGACCGTCAGCAGATCCTCGTTCAGGTAGCAGATCTTCTGGATGCCGTGCTTGCCGACCGCAGTGGTGATTTCGATGAGTCCGCTCTCTTCCAGCTTCTTGATGTGCATCGTCACCGCGCCGTTCGACAGACCCAGTTTCTCGGCGATTTCGTTCAGATTGAGACTGTTGTAGCGGTTCAGCAGCTCCAGGATTTCGATCCGGATTTCGGAACCGAGCGCCTTGAACAGATTCAGGCCGGACCTAAGCTCTTTGATATGGATCAACGGGTCGCATCCTCTCATCCGCAATTTGTTTCAACTTATTATAAATTAAAGCCGCCGGATTGAGAAGTGTTCCGCAAAATGCCGACAATCCGTTCACGACGTCCCCTTCAAACGACATTTTTCTCCCCCCGTCTTCCCGCCGTTCCCGCCCGCATCATGGCCGGTTTTCCCGGCGATTCGACTTTTGTTTTAAAGTTTTTTCATGTTAAACCGCCAGGTAAACGCATTCATTTAGGTATTGACAAAACAAAATCACCCAAATAACATGAAGCCATAAATTATTTTAGTGATTTGTAAATTAAAAGACTCACGCAAGTTCCGGCTTACGTCCCGCCCGGGCGAGATTAAGCAATAGCATGAACATCCGATTTGAAGGGGGAAGACATGTGAAACGGCATTCATTCCTGTTCATGGCGCTGATCCTTGCGCTGTCGCTGGCCCTGGCCGCCTGCTCCGGCGGCGGCGGAAAATCCGGCGAAGGGTCGTCGGGCGACGGCACGACGCTCGAGTTCTGGACGTTCAACGAACTGCACGAGCAGTTCTACCAGCACATGGCCGAACGGTGGAACGAGCAGAATCCCGACCGGAAAATCACGCTCAAAGCCAATGTCTACCCGTACGACGACATGCACAACAAACTGCTCGTCGCGCTGCAGAGCGGCACGGGCGCGCCGGATCTGGCGGACGTGGAGCTGAACAAGTTCCCGAATTTCCTGAAGGGCACGCCGCAGCTCGTCCCGCTCAACGACATCGTCGAGCCCGAGCTGGACAATCTCGTCAAATCCCGGCTCGACATTTACGCGAAGGACGGCAACTACTACGGCATCGACTTCCACGTCGGCGCGTCTGTCATCTATTACAACAAGGAGCTGCTCGATCAGGCCGGCGTGAATCCCGATGACATCAAGACCTGGGACGATTTCGCGGCGGCCGGCAAGAAAGTGCTCGAAGCAACTGGCAAGCCGATGACGACGGTCGAGCTGAACGACATGTGGTCCATCTGGCCCCAGGTGGCGCAGGCGCCCGGCAGCGACGACCTGCAGACGGCGGACGGCAAGCCGAACCTGACGAGCGACGTGGTCGTGAAACCGCTCGCGTTCCAGCAGGATCTTGTGAAGCAGGGCATCGCGGTTCCGGCGCCCGGCGGCGGCCACCACGCCGAGGAATACTACGGTTTCATGAACGACGGCGGCGCCGCGTCGGTCTGGATGCCGATGTGGTACATGGGCCGGTTCACCGACTACATGCCCGACCTGAAGGGCAAGATCGTCATCAAGCCGATGCCGGCCTGGAACGCGGGCGAGCCGCGCTCGGCGGGCATGGGCGGCACGGGCACCGTCATCACGACGACCTCCAAGAACCAGGATCTGGCGAAAGCGTTCCTCGCGTTCGCGAAGCTGTCGCGCGAAGGCAACATCGAAATCTGGAAGTTCCTCGGCTTCGACCCGCTGCGCTCGGATGTCTGGGATGCGCCGGAGCTCCGCGAGCCGAACAAATTCACCGACTACTTCGGGGAAGACATTTTCGACGTGCTGCTGGAAGTGAAGGACGAGATCGAAGGCGTCATCGTCAATGAGCAGACGCCGCCCATCTCCGATGCGTTCCGGACCTCGGTGCTCGTCCGGATTCTCCAGGACGGCGAAGATCCGGTCAAGGTGCTGGAAGAGACGCAGTCGCAGATTCAGTAACGCCCGAAACGGGCACAGCGCCGGTCCCGCCCGGACAGCGGGACCGGTGCATTGCCGTTTCACGGAAGGAGGCATAACGCGATGGCGCACCCGGTTCCGACAACGGAACGGCAGACGGCCGTCCGGCGTTCCCCGCTGCGGAGGCTGGCATACTCGCAGACGGCCGCGCCCTGGCTGTTCGTGCTGCCGTTCATCCTGTCGTTCGCCCTCTTTTTCGCCTGGCCCGTGCTGTCCGCCGTGAACATGAGCTTCCAGGAAGTGCTGCCCGGCCAGGTTCGCTACATCGGCCTCGAAAACTACCGCGGCCTGTGGAACCCGACGTTCCGCAAGGCGCTGATGAACAGCACCGAGTACACGGTCTTCACGCTGCTCGTGCTCATTCCGCTGCCGCTTGTGCTCGCGGTGTTTCTCAATTCGAAGCTGATGGTGCTGCGCAACTTTTTCCGGTCGACGCTGTTCATTCCCGCGCTGACGTCGGTCGTCGTGGCGGGCACCGTTTTCCGGCTGGCGTTCGGCGAACTGGAAGGCTCGCTCATGAACACGTTCGTCACCGCCCTCGGCTTCGAACCGCAGAAATGGCTGCGCCACGAAGGGCTCGCGATGTTCACGCTCGTCGTGCTCGCGACCTGGCGGTGGATGGGAATCAACATCCTGTACTTCCTCGCCGGCTTGCAGAACATTCCGCGGGAACTGTACGAATCGGCGGAAATCGACGGCGCGACGGCCTGGGACCGGTTCATCCGGATCACGCTGCCGCTGCTGAAGCCGATCACGATCTACGTGCTGACGATCAGCATTTACGGCGGCTACGCCATGTTCACGGAAAGCTACATGCTGTGGGCCGGCAACCGGTCGCCGAACGACATCGGCCTGACGATCGTCGGCTACCTGTACCGCAACGGGCTGGAGCAGAACAATCTCGGCCTCGGTTCGGCGGTCGGCATCGCCCTGCTCGTCATCACGTTCACCGTCACGATGATCCAGCTCAAGCTGACGGGCATGTTCCGGAGGGAGGACTGACATGAGCGCAGGCAACGCAAAACATCGCCGCTTTCTGACCGCGGCGCTCGTGATCCTCTTCGTTCTGCTCGGCCTGTTCGCGGTCTTCCCGATCGTCACGCTGATCGTCGCGTCGTTCAAGCCGGCGCAGGAGATGATGCGCTACGGTCTGAACCTCCGGCTCGATCCGGAGCTGGTGTCGCTGAAGAACTACACCTACCTGTTCTCGGATCAGTCGCTCTACCTGACCTGGTACAAGAACAGTCTGGTCATCACCGCCATTTTCACCGTGCTGTGCCTGCTGTTCTCGTCGATGGTCGGCTATGCGCTCGCCGTCTACCGGTTCAGATTCCGGAACGCGCTGTTTGCGCTGGTGCTCGTGACGATGATGATCCCGCTGGAGATCATCATCCTGCCGCTTTACAAGCTGTCGATCTCGCTGAAGCTGATCAACAACATGTGGGGCGTCATCCTGCCCTTCATGGTGGCGCCGCTGCCGATTTTCTTCTTCCGCCAGTACGCCGGCGGACTGCCGAAGGATTTCCTCGACGCGGCGCGGGTGGACGGATGCACGGAGTTCGGCATGTTTTTCCGGATCATGGTGCCGCTGATGGCGCCCGCTTTTTCGTCGATGTTCATTCTGCAGTCGCTGTTCTCATGGAACAACTTCCTCTGGCCGCTCATCGTGCTGAGAACGAACGAGCAGCTCACCATCCCGATCGGACTGGCGACGCTGCTTACGCCATACGGCAACAATTTTGATATGCTGATATCCGGAGCGGTGCTGGCCATCGTACCGATCCTGATCGTGTTCCTGTTCTTCCAGAAATACTTCATTGAAGGCATGACCGCCGGCGGCATCAAGGGCTGACGCCGATTCCGGCGTAATGCCGGCCGCTCATGGCCGCAACCAGAAAAAAGGAGAGACGAGACATGACACTGAACGCACGCATGACACTGGACCGAGACTTCCGCATCGCCGAGATCGATCCCCGCATCTACGGCTCGTTCATCGAGCATCTCGGGCGCGCCGTCTACGGCGGCATCTACGAGCCCGGCCATCCGGAGGCCGACGAGCGCGGCTTCCGGCAGGATGTGCTGCGGCTCGTCCGCGAGCTCGGCGTCCCGATCGTCCGCTACCCGGGCGGCAACTTCGTCTCCGGGTACAACTGGGAGGACGGCATCGGTCCGAAGGAAGCGCGGCCGCGCCGGCTCGAGCTGGCCTGGCGGACAATCGAGACGAACGAATTCGGCACGAACGAGTTCATGGACTGGGTGAAGGCCGCCGGCGCCCAGGCGATGATGGCCGTCAACCTGGGCACGCGGGGCATCGACGAAGCGCGCAATCTGGTCGAATATTGCAACCACCCGGGCGGCACGTATTGGAGCGATCTTCGCCGCAAGCACGGCTATGAGCAGCCGCACAACATCAAGGTGTGGTGCCTCGGCAACGAGATGGACGGACCGTGGCAGATCGGCCACAAGACGGCGGCGGAATACGGCCGGCTGGCACAGGAGACGGCAAAGGTGATGAAGTGGGTCGATCCGACGATCGAGCTCGTCTCCTGCGGCAGCTCCAGCGCGAAGATGCCGACGTTCCCGGAATATGAAGCCGTGTCGCTCGACTTCACCTACGACCACGTCGATTATGTGTCGCTGCACCAATATTTCGGCAACCGGAGCGGCGACACCGCGTCCTATCTCGCTTCGACGCTCGAGATGGATCATTTCATCCGGACGGTGAAGGCGACCTGCGACTACATCAAGGCGAAGAAGCGGAGCAAGAAGACGCTGAACCTCAGCTTCGACGAATGGAACGTCTGGTTCCACTCGAACGAGGCGGACAAGAAGATCGAGCCGTGGAGCATCGCTCCGCCGCAGCTCGAGGACATCTACACGTTCGAGGACGCGCTGCTCGTCGGCGGCATGCTGATCACGCTGCTCAAGCACAGCGACCGCGTGCGGATGGCGTGCCTCGCGCAGCTCGTCAACGTCATCGCGCCGATCATGACCGAGAACGGCGGCCGGGCATGGCGGCAGACGATTTTCTATCCGTTCCTGCATGCGTCGAAATACGGCCGGGGCATCGCGCTGCAGCCGGTCATCGACTCGCCGAAGTACGACACGGCGGAGTTCACGGACGTGCCGGCGCTCGAAAGCATCGCCGTGCACAATCCGGAGAAGGACGAGCTGACCGTGTTCGCGCTGAACCGGAGCCTCGGCGACGCGCTGACACTGAAGTGCGCGATCCGCGGGTTCGAGGGGTACGGCGTGCTCGAGCATCTCGTGCTGGAGCACGACGATCTGAAAGCGGTGAACGGTCCCGACGGCGAGCGGGTGAAGCCGCATGCGGGCGGGCGCTCGCAGATGCGGGACGGCCTGCTCGAGGCGGAACTGCCGAAACATTCGTGGCACGTCATCCGGCTGGGCAAACGGAACGCGTAAATCGAGTAGGAGGGGGCGGCTAGCCCCCGACCTCTCACACCACCGTACATGCGGGTCCGCATACGGCGGTTCCGTAAGGTTAACAAAGTTCCAGGTAACGAGAAAGCAGACTTTTCAGCCCTTTCGCTTCCCAGTAGGAAGTCGGAAGGGCATTGTTTGTGTTACGGGACATTTCCCACGGACCACGGCGTGAGTTCGCCATCATTCGAGCCGCCCATTCGGGCACGCCGAGTGCACGGAGATTACGCAATCTGGTCCTGGGTCTCTTCCATTGTTTCCACAGACACATGCGTAGTCGCCTGCGCATCCATGCGTCGAGGTTACCACAGTGGTTCTTGGCGGCAGCCAGACGGAAATAACCGATCCATCCCATCATGAAGCGGTTCAGTCGGTGAATCCGTTCTTCCATCGTCAGCGGGCGCGAGCGGTCCGTTATCTCCCGGACTTTCTTCTTGAAACGCTGAATCGTCTTGGGTGCCAACCGGACCGTTGCCTGCTTGTTCGACAGGAAGCTGAAGCCGAGGAACTTTCGGTTCCACGGCCGGTCTACCGCGCTTTTGTCCCGATTCACTTTCAGTTTCAGCTTTCCTTCCACAAATCGGATGACCGATTCCATGACCCGTTCCCCGGCCCGCTTGCTGGCCACGAAGATGTTGCAATCGTCCGCATAGCGGACGAAGTGCAGTCCTCGTCTGGTCAGTTCTTTGTCCAAATCGTCCAGCAGGATGTTGGCAAGCAGCGGGCTGAGCGGGCCGCCTTGCGGCGTGCCTTCTTCCGTTCTCACGACCACACCCCCGGCCATCACCCCGGCGTTCAGGTAAGCGCGAATCCGTTTGAGCACGCGCTTGTCCTCTATCCTCCGCGCCACTCTTGCCATCAGGATGTCGTGGTTCACACGGTCGAAGAACTTCTCCAGATCCATGTCCACGACCCAGCGGAGGCCG
Organism: Thermobacillus composti KWC4; assembly: GCF_000227705.2. Taxonomy (GTDB): domain Bacteria; phylum Bacillota; class Bacilli; order Paenibacillales; family Paenibacillaceae; genus Thermobacillus; species Thermobacillus xylanilyticus. Next base: position 547,494 of record NC_019897.1, on the reverse strand, counting down.
CTTTGGATATACTGCTGCGCTTGAGATCGGCGAGCAGCTGATCGTACTGCGTCTTCATCTCCAGCGCCGCTTCCTTCGCGCAGGAGAGATCGGCCGCCGCCGTCTGTTCGGACTGGGCTTGCATCTCGGTTTTTTTCATCGTCGTCAACCTTTGCAACAGATTCATTCCTGCATCTTCCCCTTTCTCATCGAGCGGCTGCTGCCGCCGTCATCGTCTTTTCGGCCTAGCCGACGCGCTGTCTGACCATTGTGAAGCCCCGCTTTCTGTAAATTGATGGAACAACCGCTGCCCGAAATACGCATACACCTCTTTTATCGTCCAAACCACATGGTTTTCATTAGACTTTTTAGTAAAAATGATTTACAAAACGACATTTTCCGACAGAAAAAAGGCGGGCGCCCCGGCCTCCCGCCGAAGCATCCGCCCGACATTTGTCCCAGTTATCGTTATCCGCCGCCAGTCACCGTTTACCGGTCTATGATTACCGGGTCATCCGTAACCGTCCTTCTGCCGACATCCGATCCGCGGCCATCCGGCCATGCGGACGATCATGCCTCCGCTTCAAGTCCCGCAATACGTCCGATACGGACGATCCGGCTTCGGCGGCACCGCGGCATAATCCGCATGGTCCGCATCGTAATCGTAAGGCGCCGCCAGCGCGGCCAGCAGCCGCTCCATGACGGACAAATCGCCGGCTTCCGCGGCGGCCAGCGCTTCCTCGACGCGGTAGTTGCGCGGGATGACCGCCGGATTGGCGCTCATCATGAGCCGCCGCGCCTCGGCCTCGGTCTGCGGCTGCCGCGCGAGCCGCCGCTGCCGCCGGGCAAGCCAGTCCTCGAACTCCCGGGTGCCGTGCATCGGCGTATCCTCCGGCCGGCCGAGCGTCAAGTCGAAGAAGGTGCGGGTGTAATCCGCCCTGGCCTTGCGCATCAGCTCGAGCAGATCCCGGGCCAGCGCTTCGTCTTCCTCCTCTTCGCCGAACAGCCCCAGCTTGGCGCGCATGCCCTGAAGCCAATGGCGTTCGTACCGGCCGGCATATTCGCCGAGCGCCTCCTCCGCCAGTTCGACGGCTTTCTCCTCGTCTTCGTGAAGCAGCGGCAGCAGCGCTTCGGCCAGCCGCGCCAGATTCCATGCGCCGATCGCGGGCTGACGTCCGTATGCATAGCGGCCGTGCGTATCAATCGAGCTGAAAACGGTCAGCGGATCATACTCGTCCATGAATGCGCACGGGCCGTAGTCGATCGTCTCCCCGCTGATCGTCATGTTGTCCGTGTTCATGACGCCGTGTATGAACCCGACCAGCATCCACCGGGCGATGAGCGCGGCCTGGCGCTCAATCACCTCCCGGAGCAAAGCCAGGTACGGCTGCTTATCCTCCGCCGCCTCCGGCATGTGGCGCGCGATGGCGAAGTCGGCCAGCGCCTTGAGGTCGTCCCGGCTGCCGCGCCATGCCGCGAACTGGAACGTGCCGACGCGCAGATGGCTGGCTGCCGTGCGGGTCAGCACCGCGCCCTGCAGCACGGTCTCGCGGATGACGGGCATGCCGGTCTTCACGACCGCGAGGCTGCGCGTCGTCGGAATGCCGAGGGCATGCATCGCTTCGCTGATGATGTATTCGCGAAGCATCGGCCCGAGCGCCGCCCGGCCGTCGCCGCCGCGGGAATACGGCGTGCGGCCCGATCCCTTCAACTGAATGTCGATGCGCGCTCCCGAGGGGGTGAGCTGCTCGCCGAGCAGCAGCGCCCGGCCGTCGCCGAGCATCGTGAAATAGCCGAACTGATGGCCGGCGTATGCCTGGGCAAGCGGCTCGGCACCCTCCGGCAGCCGGTTGCCCGCAAGCACCTCGACGCCTTCGGGGGAGCGAAGCGCCTCCGCATCGAGGCCGAGTTCGGCCGCCAGCGGCTCGTTCAGCATGACGAGCCGCGGCTCGCGCACCCGCACCGGCTCCTGTCTCACATAGAACAACTCCGGCAGCCGGGCATACCGGTTGTCGAAGCGCCATCCGGCTCGCTGCTCTGTCCGTTCCACCTGGCACCACGCTCCCCTGTCATTCGAAAGTCCGGCACAAATGCCGGCCAGCTTCAAGCTCGCAGCCCTATTCTTCCCCGTGATGGCCGAAATTGTGCGCCAAGACAGGTTGAAGCCCCGGCGGCATCGGCGCTCCAAAGTCAGGATCATCTTATCACACCGGCATGGAAAATGTAATTAAGCATGATCGGGGACCGCTTGCCGTCGCCTGCGAATGCGGGCAGCGTCGGATGGCGCTGCGAACGCTGTCGTGCGGGCGGACGAATCGGGACTTTCCGGGCGGCGTCCCGGCCGGGCGGCGGACATGCCGGTACCAACGGAGCATTTTGCGGCTTGACAGCGGGCTTCGACAGCCTCCTCGGCCGCGGCGTAATAAGATGAAGACAGGCCGTTCCGTCAACCGGAACGCCGTCACAAACGATGCAAGGAGGCGTAATGTCATGCGAAGCACGATGGAAGCGGACGCCGTACGGTCCGCAGCTCACGGCGGAACGAGGGAAGCGCGGGTCGACCGGCCGGCGGACACGGCGGAAGAAAAGGCGGCGCGCCCGAGGCTTACGCTGCGCCATTTGCACAGTTTGATCGAAGCGCTCAGGGAAGAGCATCTGAAACTGGAAATGCGGGTAGACAGGCTGTCGAGCCTGGTGGACCGGCTGGCCGAGCCGGATGCCGGCGCCCGGCGGGAGTCCGCCCTTATCGGAGATCGCATCACGGAGTCTCGGCTTGCCATGCCGGAATTGCCGACAGGGAGGGAAGAAGCCGGCGGCCGCGGAGCGGGTCAATCCGCCGCCGCGGAAGACCGGGCGGCGTTCGGATTTGCGATCTGGGCCGGCGTCGAACGGGCGATCGGCAACGCCGCCGTCATGCTGGCGGCCGGGCGCGACACCGAGTCCGGCGTTGCGGATTCGGATCCCCAGACCGAGCGTGCGGATGCGAAGCCCGCGCCCGCCGCCCTCTTCAAGCGTCAGCGGCCGCCGGCGCACGAGCAGCACGAAGTACCGATCGAGCATCTGCTGCACGAGCTGCGCGAAGCGGCGCGAATCGCCGATGAGATTGCGGCGAATGCTTCCGCCGATTACCGGGCGAACCCGGCCCACCCGCCGCGGGCGCCGGACCTGTCCGGGGGCGGCGCGTCCGGCGGGGACGCAGAAGCCGGGCCGGCGTCGTCCGCCCCGGAACCGGGCGCGTCCGGAACCGCAGATGCCGGCCCGCAAGCGCGGGACGCCTCCGCGGATACGCCGCGGCCTGCCGGCGCCGAAGCAGCCGCCGCAGCGCCGGATCCGTCCGCGGAGTCCGCGGCCTCCGGCCATCGCGGTCCGGTGACCGCGCAGCCGCCGGACGCCCCGGCGGGCGCGCCGCCGCAAACTTCGCAGCGGCAGCCGGCAGCGGACATGCCATCCATTACGATTCCGCGTTCCGAGCGGCACCGCGTGCGCAAGAAGCCTTCTTTATGGACGCGGCTGTTCGGCCGGCAGCACGCGTAATCCTGATCCCGGGGGCCGATTCCGGAGCGGCCGCCGGGATTTTTCATGCCGGCATGCAAACAAGCGGCCGGTCAGGTCCCCGTCCTGACCGGCCGCTTCGCATGTCGACACCATTTCCCGGGAAATGTCGAGCCCGTCCCTCTTCGTCTCCACCGTCATCAACGCTTCCTCCAGCGCCGCATCCCCGGACTCCGCCATGCGCGCCTTGTGCTCCTCATATTCCCGCCAGCCGCCCTCGAACACGTGCACCCGGCCGTCCCGGATCTCCAGAATGCGGTCCGCCGTCCGGTCGGCGAAACGCCGGTCGTGCGTGACGAACAGCACCGTGCCCGCATAGTCGGCCAGCAGCGATTCGAGCGCCTCGATCGACGGAATGTCGAGAAAATTCGTCGGTTCATCCAGCACCATTACATTCACGTCGCCGACGATCAGCTTCGCCAGCGCCGTCCGGACGCGTTCGCCGCCGCTCAGCACGCCGACCGGCTTGTGGACGTCGTCGCGCTTGAACAGCAGCCGGGCCAGCACGGCGCGCACCACTTCCGGCGGCTGCGCCGCCCCGTCGGAGACGTTGTCGAAGACGGTGCGGTCCGGACGCAGAATGTCCAGGTTCTGGCTGAAGTATCCGATTTTCGCCGCCGGGGCGATCGTCACGCCTTCGCCGCCCTCCAGGATGCGCTTCAGCAGCGTCGTCTTGCCCGACCCGTTCGGACCGAGCAGCGCGGTCTTGCTGCCCGCGGGCAGTCCGAACCGGACGTCGCGCCAGAGCAGCCGTCCGGCGGCGCGGGCTTCGAGCCCGTCCACGCGGATGATCATCCGGCTGCCGAGGCGCGCCGCTTCCGGGATGTCCATCCGCACCCGCTCCGGCTCCCGCGGCTTGTCGACCCGCTCGAGCTTGACAATGCGCGTCTTGATCGCCTTGATGGATTGATGGATGCTCTTCTGCACGGAGCCGTAATGATCCTTGCCCATCCGCGCTTCCGACGGGCTCAGGTTGCGCGGCGCCTTCTCCAGGCGCGCCGCCTTCTGCGCTTTCTGCTGAATGGCCGCTTCGAGCTGTCGCCTTTTGTCCACGTAGGATTCGTATTTTTCCCAATGCCGCCGCCGCTCCAGCTCGCGCATTTGCCGATAGAACGAGTAATTCCCGCTGTAACTCGACACGGCGCCGTCCTCGATCGCCCAGATGCGCGTGCAGACGCGATCGAGAAACTCCCGGTCGTGGGACACGACGACGAACGCGCCCTCGTATGCGAGGAGCGCCTTTTCCAGCCTGCGGATATGGTCGGCGTCGAGATGCATGGTCGGCTCGTCGGCGAGCAGCAGCGCGGCGCGTTCGGCCAGCGCCCGCTCCATGCAGAGCGCCGTCGTCTCTCCGCCGCTCAGCGTCCCTTCGTCCGGCTTCAGCTGCGGAATGACTGCCCGCGAACCCGCGATCCGGACCGCCCCGGCATCCGGCTTCACTTCGCCGGCAATCATCCGGAGCAGCGTCGTCTTGCCCGTGCCGTTCATGCCGACAAGGCCGATCCGCTCACCGGATGAGATGCGCAGCTGTTCGGCGCGGAACAGCCGCCTGTCGCCGATGAACATTTCCACCTGTGACGCTTCAAACAACATCGTCATGAAAAAAACCTCCCGTATCCATCTATGTGGACAGGAGGCTTGCGTCATGCGAAAGGCACACGCGCCGCTGCCGCCGCACGGCTGCAGCGGAGGGCGGGCGTATCCATCCCGTATGAAGGCGCGACCCAAGGTCCATGCGGCGGAAGCTGTGCCGCGGCAAGCGCAAGATCCTGTCCGGAAACTGCGAACGAACAAGCCGTATCCGGCGCCTGCAAGGCGCCCGCGGGCAACACGGAACAAGCCGTCATGGACGGCGTCCGCCGTTCGTTCTTCATGCGTCTCCATTCGTCAGGATCTCAGTTGCGCATCGGACCAATGGTCACCCTTTCCGTATCGTGTTGTCCTGATTGTAGCGAAAAATACCGCGTGAATCAACCCGTGCCGTCCGACCCCGTGCGTTCCCACAGATCATCCAGGAGCCGTTCTTCCAGACGGAACAAGGCGTCGAAAGCCCGCCCGGCTTGCAGCAGCTGATCCGGAATTTCGCGCCCGCGCTCCGGCTCGGACGCCGCGTTCGCAAGGCCGGCCAAGTACCGGTCCAGCCGGTTCTCCGCCAGCCGGATCGCCGCGTGCAAATCATCGAGCAGGCTGGCAGCGGCCTCCAGCGCCTGCTCCAGCAACGGACCGAGCTGCTTCTCTGTCCAGGCGGCATGTTCGCGCAGGTCTTCGCGGAAATCGCCGGCTTTCTCCATCAGCCAGCGGATCTCGTCTTCGTGAAAACGGGAATTCCGGTGTCTCAAGATCGATCGGGACAGGACGGCCAGTTCGTTCCACTCTTCCATGAGCAGGCTGCGCTCTTCCTGCAGCCTCTGCATCGCATCGCCCAGCGGGTACAACGGATGCCCGAGTACGGCGTTCAGATCGTCGATAATGCCATGCGCGTGCGGCTTCACGTCCACCCCTCCGATTGTGCATCGTGTTCACTTCGAGGGTAACGGAACCGGAGAGGCAATGCTGTGAAAAGTGTCACAATCCTTGAAAAGATGCCCTGAATAAGCGAAAGTGACCGAATGCGGCACCCGATCCGATGTCCGCATCCGATCCCCGAAGCCGGCGCCTCACCTCAAAACGCCATCGCCGCCCGCACCGCGCGCTGCCACCCGGCATACAGCCGGTCGCGCTCCGCGGCTTCCATCGCGGGCTCGAACCGCTTGTCAAGCCGCCATTGCGCGGCGATCTCCTCCCGGCCGCCGAATACGCCGGCGCCGAGTCCGGCCAGGTACGCCGCGCCGAGCGCTGTCGTCTCGTAGTGCACCGGCCGCTCGACGGGCGTGCCCAGCAGGTCGGCCTGGAACTGCATGAGCAGATCGTTCATCGCCGCGCCGCCGTCGACGCGGAGCGCCTTCAACCGGACGCCCGCGTCCTCCTCCATCGCGTCCAGCACATCCTTCGACTGGTAGGCGATCGACTCCAGCACCGCCCGGATGAAATGCTCCTTCGACGTGCCCCGCGTCAAGCCGAAAACGGCGCCGCGCACGCTGCTGTTCCAATACGGCGTGCCGAGTCCGACGAACGCCGGCACGACATAGACGCCCTCGCTCGATTCGACCCGGCCCGCATACGCCTCCGAATCGGGCGCCGCCTTGATGATGCGCAGGCCGTCGCGCAGCCACTGGATCGCGGAACCGGCGACGAACACGCTACCTTCCAGCGCGTACTCGACCCGTCCTCCCGCGCCCCAGGCGATCGTTGTGAGCAGGCCGTGCTTCGACGGAATCGCCTTCTCGCCGGTATTCATCAGCATGAAGCAGCCGGTCCCGTACGTGTTCTTCGCCATGCCGGGCTCGAAGCATCCCTGCCCGAACAGCGCCGCGTGCTGGTCGCCCGCCGCCCCGGCGATCGGCACTTCGCAGCCGAAGAACGCATTCGGCGACGTGCGGCCGTACACCTCCGATGACGGCCGCACTTCCGGCAGCATCGCGGCCGGCACACCGATGAGCCGCAGCAGCTCTTCGTCCCATTCCAGCTTGTGAATGTTGAAGAGCAGCGTCCGCGACGCGTTCGTCACGTCGGTGACGTGGAGAGCGCCGTCCGTCAGCTTCCAGATGAGCCAGGAGTCGATCGTGCCGAACAGCAGCTCGCCCCGCTCCGCCCGCTCCCGCGCGCCGTCCACATGGTCGAGCAGCCAGCGGATTTTCGTGCCCGAGAAATACGGGTCGATGAGCAGCCCGGTCCGCTCCCGGATGAGCGGCTCGGCGCCTTCCGCGCGCAGCCGTTCGCAGATGTCCTCCGTCTGGCGGGACTGCCAGACGACCGCATGATGGATGGGACGACCGGTCTTGCGGTCCCAGACGACCGTCGTCTCCCGCTGGTTCGTAATGCCGATGGCGCTGATCTGGTCAGGCTGGATGCCGGCCTGCGCAATCGCCGTGGCCACAACGCTGTGAACGGAGATCCAGATCTCCTCGGCATCGTGCTCGACCCAGCCCGGCTGCGGATAATGCTGCCGGATCTCCTGCTGGGCCTTGGCCGCGATATGGCCTTCCGCATCGAAAAGGATCGCCCGCGAGCTCGTTGTCCCCTGGTCAATGGCAAGCAAGTAAGGGCCGCCCATGTTTCTCACTCCCCGCACTCGTCTGCTCGTTTCTGATTGTAAGCGCTGTAAACACTATAGCCGCCGCCGGCCCGGGCTGTCAACGACGCCCGGCCTTCTTGACGATCAGCACGGGCACGGTGGCGTGCTGCACGACATGATGGCTGACGCTGCCGAGCAGCATCTCCCGCAGCTTGCCGAGTCCGCGGCTGCCGAGCACAATCAGATCGCAGCCGTACGCCCGGGCGTATTCCAGAATGACCGGTCCCGGCGCGCCGTACGCCAGCTCCGCCTTGAACCGGACGATACCGCGCGCGGCTTCCTCCGCCTCTTTCAACAACTTGGACGCGCGCTGCAGTTCATCCTCGGGACTCACGGCCGGCGTGAACAGCATGTCGCCGGCGAATCCGGCCGGCACCGGCGCGACATGCAGCACCGTCAACTTCGTTCCGCCCCCGGCGTCCGCGATGCGCACCGCCTCGCGCAGCGCATGCCTCGCCTGTTCCGAGCCGTCGTAGGCCGCCAGAATATGCCGATAGAGCATAAGCGTACCTCCTCCGCATCCCGCTGGACTCCTTTATTCCTATAATATCTTGGCGCCGGTCCGGTTGGCATTGATGATTTGCGGGTGCTGCAGGTTACGGCAGGTGATCAACCGGCTGATTTCGTTGGCGGAGCGTGCGCCTGGAAGATGCCGCCGAAAACGCATGTTGCCGATGACGCGTCACGCATCGGGTTGAGCGAAGGGGATATGGTCAAAAAGGGATGGAAACCGGCAATCCGCGATTGCGATTTTCCCCACGCCGATATAAAATGAACTTTAGTGGAATCATTTGAACCAAAATGAACGTGAAAAGGAGAGAGTGCACGATGGAGATCCGTTACGCGGTCCATCCGCAGGAAGCCAGGAAGTACGATACGACGGCGCTCAGGGAACATTTTCTCATTGAAACGCTGTTCAAGCCCGGCGAGATCGTGCTGACCTACTCGCACGTGGACCGCTTCATCGTCGGCGGCGTCCAGCCGGCCGGCTCTCCGGTCAAGCTGGAGGCCGACCCGAAGGAGATCGGCGCGGCCACGTTCCTCGAACGGCGGGAAATCGGCATCATCAACATCGGCGGCAGCGGCACGGTGACGGTGGACGGCACGGTCTATGCGATGGAGCCGAAAGACTGCCTGTACATCGGCCGCGGCGCGAAGGACGTCATCTTCGCGAGCGACCGCGCCGACGCGCCGGCGAAGTTCTATTTCAACTCGTGTCCCGCCCACCAGACCTACCCGACGGTGAAAGCGGCAATCAGCGAAGCGACGCCTCGCCATCTCGGCAGTCTCGAACAGTCAAACGAACGGACGATCTACCAGTACATTCATGAAGGCGGCATCAAGAGCTGCCAGCTCGTGATGGGCATGACGCTGCTGAAGCCGGGCAGCATGTGGAACACGATGCCCTGCCATACGCACAACCGGCGGTCGGAAGTGTACTTCTACTTCGACATGCCGGACAGCGGCGTCGTCTTCCACTTCATGGGCGAGCCGCAGGAGACGCGCCACATCGTCGTCCGCAACGAGCAGGCGGTCATTTCGCCGAGCTGGTCGATCCACAGCGGCGTCGGCACGGCCAGCTACACGTTCATCTGGGGCATGGCGGGCGAGAACCAGGCGTTCGACGACATGGATCCCGTCGCCATGCAGGAGCTGCGCTGATCCGTCATGAATGTGCTGAAACGGCATGAAGCCATCATGGAGCAACTGCTCGCGCATCGCGAAGTGACCGTCGCGGAGCTGAGCGAGCGGCTGCAGGTGACGGGCAAGACGATCCGCGAAGATCTGGCGAAGCTGGAGGAGCGCGGGCTGCTCGTCCGCGTCCGCGGCGGCGCGATGCTCGCGCAGCGCGAGCAGTTCGGCATTCTGCCCGAGCGCGGGCCGGTCACGCGCCATCTCGCGGAGAAGGCGGAGATCGCCGCCGCAGCGCTCGAGCTGATCGAGCCGGGCGACACGATCGCCCTCGACGGCGGCTCGACGACGCTGGAGCTGGCCCGCCGGCTGCCGAACGAACCGCTTACGGTCGTCACGAACGACGTGTACATCATCGGCGAGCTGGCGTTCAAGCCGGAGATCCGGCTCGTCGTTCCCGGCGGCAGCCGCGTGCGGAACATGCTGGCCGGTCCGGAAGCGGTGCGGTTCGTGCGCGGCCTCAATCTGCGGAAAGCGTTTCTGACCGCGACGGGCGTGCACGAAACCTACGGATTCTCCATCTACACCGGCGAACTGGTCGAGTTCAAGCGCGCGCTGATCGAGACGGCGATGCACCGCTACATGCTGGCCGACCGGCACAAATTCGGCCGTATCGCGCTGCGCACCTTCGCCGCGCTTGCGGACGTCGACCAGCTCATCGTCGACAGCGGCCTGGACGCGGAGACGGCGGCGCGCTATGCGGCGGCCGGCGCCCGGATTGTCAAGGCGCCGGGCGGATCGCGCGAAGCTTCCGCTTCCGGATCGGAACAAGGACAAGAAAGCGAGGGAATTTCCGAATGAAAGATTGGTTCGACCTGACGGGACGCCATGCGTTTGTTACCGGCACTTCCGGCGGACTCGGGCGGGCGATGGCGATCGCCCTGGCGGAAGCCGGCGCATCCGTCGCCCTGGTGTCCAGCTCGGGCAGCGCCGAGACGGCCGGCATCATCCGCGGTTTCGGCGGCCGGGCGGAAGACATCCCCGCGGATCTGAGCCGTCCGGAAGAAGCGGAACGGGCCTGGCGGCAGGCCGTCGAGACGTTCGGCCGGATCGACATTCTCGTCAACAACGCCGGCATCATCCGCCGCACCCCCGCGGCGGACCATTCGCGCCAGGACTGGAACGACGTGATCGCGCTCAACTTAAACGCCGTCTTCTTCTTGTCCCAGCTCGCCGGAAAGCATATGATAGAGAATGGCTATGGCAAAATCATTAACATTGCCTCCATGCTCTCGTTCCAGGGCGGCATCAACGTGCCGGGTTATACGGCCAGCAAGCACGGCGTGGCGGGGCTGACGAAAGCGCTCGCCAACGAGTGGGCGGGCAAAGGCGTCAACGTCAACGCCATCGCGCCGGGCTACATGGAGACGAACAACACGGCGCCGATCCGCGCGGACGAGCAGCGCTATCACAGCATTTCCGAACGCATCCCTGCCGGTCGCTGGGGCGTGCCGGACGACCTGAAAGGGCCGGTCGTCTTCCTGGCTTCGCGCGCGTCCGACTATGTGCACGGGCATATCCTCTGCGTGGACGGCGGCTGGATGGCGCGTTAGAACCGAAAGGAGCCTTGTCCCGATGAAGAAACTTCAGTTGATCGGCCGGCTGCACGAGGCGGGCGTCGTCGCCGTCCTGCGCGGCGAATCGCCCGAGGATGTCGTGCGGATGGCGGAGAAGTCGATCGAAGGCGGCATCCGCGCGATCGAGATCACGATGACCGTGCCGTATGCGCTTGAAGCGATCACCGCGCTTGCGAAGAAATATCAGAGCGGCGACCCGGCGGCTGCGAACTATGCGATCATCGGCGTCGGCACCGTGCTCGACAGCGAGACGGCGCGCGCGGCGATTCTCGCCGGCGCCGAATTCGTCGTCTCGCCGAGCGTCGACGAAGCGACGATCCGGCTGTGCAACCGGTATCGCGTTCCCGTCATGCCCGGCGCGGTCACCATCGCCGACATCACGAAGGCGCTCGAGCTCGGCGTCGACGTCGTCAAGCTGTTCCCGGGCAGCATGTTCAGCCCGTCCATCATCCCGACGCTCAAGGGGCCGCTGCCGCAGGCCAACATCATGCCGACCGGCGGCGTCTCGCTGTCCAACCTCGGCGAATGGATCAAATCCGGCGCGTTCGCGGTCGGCATCGGCGGCGATCTGACGAAGGATGCCGTCAAGACCGGCAACTACGACCTGATCACAGACAAGGCGCGCGCGTACATGGACGCCTTCCGCAAGGCGAAGGCGGAATAACCGGCAAAAAAGGCGGTCCGGCTGCATGCCGAACCGCCTTTTTTCATCGCTCACCGATCCGCCCGCGCTGCAAGGTACTTCCAGCTGACCGCAAGGCTTTCGAACGGATCGCGCCGGCAGACGTCCTGCTCGACGATGTACCATTCCATGCCGACTGCGCGGCAGGCGTCCAGAATCGCATCCCAGTTCATGTTGCCTTCGCCGAGCTCGGCGAAATGCTGTTCGTCCTCGTAGATGGCCATGTCCTTCAGGTGCACGACCTTCATCCGGCCGTCCAGCTTGCGGATCCAGGCCGCCGGATCGGCGCCGCCTGCCTGCGCCCAGTACGTGTCCAGTTCGAAATGGAAATCAAGCGGGTCCGTCTCCGCCAGCAGCAGGTCCATCGCCGTGCGGCCGCCGTATTTCTCGAACTCCAGCTTGTGGTTGTGGTAGACGAACTGCAGCCCGGCGTCGCGCAGCTTCCGCGCCGGCTCCGACATTTCGCGGATGAACGCCTCGTACCCTTCGCGCCCGGCTTCGGCGTAATGCCGCGGAATCATGCCGAGCCCGACGTACCGGCAATTCCACAGCTTGTGCTCCGCGATGACCGCGTCCAGGTCGCCGAGAAGACGCGCGTACGGCACATGCGTCGCACAGATCGACAGCCCGTGCCGGTCGGCCGAAGCCTTCACCTCGCGCGGATCGATCGGCCCGATGGCCGACACCTGCACCGCCGTGTACCCGATTTCGGCGACGCGCTGCAGCGTCAAGTCAAGATCTTCCGCCGTCTTCGTGAACTCGCGCAGCGTGTACAGCTGCGCCGCAATCTGCTCCTTCTTCACGCGTGTGTCCCGCCTTTCGCGCCGAACCCTTTTTATCCGTACACCCGCTCGGCCCGCGCCTGCGCGATCAGGCAGAGCTCCGCCGCCTTGAACGCGTGCGCCTGCGTCATCGCGTGCTCCGTCCGGTTCAGGCAGTCGAGGATGAGCCGGCCGAAATACGGATAGCCGACCTTGCCGCGGCAGTCCATGTAGAACTCGCCTTCCCCGTTCACCAGGTACAGATGCCCGCCTTCCGGCGACCGGGCGATGTCGATGTATTTGCGCAGCTCGATGTAGCCATCCGTGCCGAGGATGACCGTCCGCCCGTCGCCCCACGTGCCGAGGCCGTCCGGCGTCAGCCAGTCGACGCGGAAATAGTTCGTCGCTCCATTGTCGCCGAGCAGCGTCGCATCGCCGAAGTCCTCGAGCTCGGGGTACTCGGGATTGCGGTAGTTGCCGACCTTGCTGTGCAGCACCTTCGCGTCCTTGCAGCCGGCGTAGAACAGAAACTGCTCGACCTGGTGGCTGCCGATGTCGCACAGGATGCCGCCGTATTTCTCCCGTTCAAAAAACCACTTCGGCCGCGAAGCCGCATTCAATCTGTGGGGCCCGAGTCCGAGCACCTGCACGACCCGCCCGATGGCGCCCGATTCGATCAGGTCGCCCGCGTGGACGGCGCTCTCCACATGCAGCCGCTCGCTGTAATAGACGGCGTACTTCCGCCCCGTCTCGGCGCAGGTCCGCCTTGCCTCCTCCAGCTGCTCCAGCGTCGTGAACGGCGCCTTGTCGACGAAATAGTCCTTGCCGTGCCGCATCACCTTCACGCCGAGCGGCCCGCGCTCGCACGTGACGCCGGCGGCGGCGACCAGCATCACTTCCGGGTCCTGCAGAATCGCGTCCGCCGAGGGCGCAACTTTCACACCCGGATACGTCTTCACGAACCGCTCGACCTTCGCCGGATCGTCATCGTACACCCATTTGAGCGTTCCGCCCGCTTCAATCAGCCCGTTGCACATGCCGTAGATGTGGCCGTGCTCCAGATCCATCGCCGCGAACACGAACTCGCCCGGCTTCACGACCGGGCTGGGCCTTCCCTGCGGCGCGTAGTTCATGCCGTCTCCCTTCATGGTCTCCGCTCCTCTCTCAAGCCTTCGCGCCCTGCGTCCTGCGCTGCCGCGATTCGTCGATCCGCGCCATCAGCTCCACATGGAACCGGTCCTCGTCAATCGGCATCTCGACCCAGTCGTCCGTCCAGGTCGACAGCAGCATCGCATTGGACAGCATCAGGCCGTGGATGCCGTCTTCGCCCGGCGCGAGCAGCGGCGTCCCCTTGAGCACCGCGTCCGTCCAGTTCTGCAGGATGCCCTTGTGCTGGGGTCCGCTGCCGGGCTCGACCGGAATCTCCACCTTCCAGCACTCCGGCTTGCCGAACAGGCCGCGGTACGACGCGTTGAACTCCGGTTCGGACACGCGCAGCCGCCAGAACGACATCTTGCCGTCCTCGATGACGATCTTGCCCCGCGTGCCGGTCACCTCGAACCGGTTCGTGCCCGGCGCCTCGGCCGTCGTCGCGATGAACACGCCGGTGCCGCCGTTTTCGTACTCGACATAAGCCGTGACTTCGTCCTCGACCTCGATGTTCCGGTATTTGCCGAAGCGGCAGAACGCGCGCATTCTTTTCGGCTTGAGCAGCGTCGTCCAATGCCACAGATCGAGCTGGTGCGGGCACTGGTTGATGAGCACGCCGCCGCCTTCGCCTTCCCATGTCGCGCGCCAGCTTCCGGAATCATAGTAGCTCTGGGGACGGTACCAGTCCGTAATGATCCAGTTCGTCCGCCGGATCTCGCCGAGCTCGCCGCTTTCGACCAGATCGCGCAGCTTGCGGTAGAGCGGATTCGTCCGCTGATTGTACATGATCGCGAAAACGGTGCCCGCCGAAGCCGCCGCTTCGTTCATCTCGCGCACCTGTTTCGTATAGACGCCCGCCGGCTTTTCAATCAGCACGTGCAGCCCGTGTGCGAACGCGCGGATCGCCAGCGGCGGATGATCGTAATGCGGCGTCGCAATCACCACGCCGTCGATCTCTCCGGAGGCCATCATCTGTTCCGCGTCGCCGAAACCTTTCACTTGATCGCCGTACTGCTCACGCGCCCATTCCAGCCGCTCCGGCCGGGCATCGCATACCGCAGCCAGCACGCCGCCTGCCACTTCGCCGCGCGCCAGCACATCCGCATGCGAGGTGCCCATGTTGCCGAGCCCGATCACTCCGATGCGCAGCATTGCTTCCACTCCTGACTTTCGGTATTGGTGTTCTCCGCCCCCATCCTAACATCTTGGATATGTCAGCACTTTCACGACAGTAACCGTTTTGCGGCCGCATTTGATCCTGATTGACTTTTTTCTCGATAAAAAAACTCCCGCCCGGCAGCTGCCGTTGTGGTACACTTGGCAGCAAGGAGGAGTTTTCGATGACCCTGCGCGACCAATTCGGACTGCCGATCGACGCATCGTTCAATCAGGATCAATACCCGACAGGCCGGTTCCATGCGCATCCGGAATATGAGATTTACTATTTCCACGGCGGCGGCTGCACCTATCTGATCGGCGGGCGCATGTTCGAGCTCGCCCCCGGCGATCTCATCATCATGCACGGCATGACGCTGCATGCGCCGATCATCAATCGCCGCCTGCCGTATTTGCGGACGATCGTCCATTTCGATCCGGCGTTCGCCGCCGAACTGCTGCGCCCGCCGCTTCCATTCCGACCTAACGCCAGTCCGGATACAGATCGGTCCGCCGGTCGCGCCACGTCGTCACGGAGCCGCTCTCGCGCACTTCTTCGAGCAGCCGCAGGTCGAGATCGGCGGTGATCACCATGTCCTCGCCGATTTCGCCTTCGGCCAGAATGCCGCGCGGCGGGAACGGAATGTCGTTCGGCGTGATGATCGCGGCCTGACCGTAGTTGAGCCGCATGAAATCAACCGTCGGCAGCGAACCGACCGTGCCGGTCAGCACGACGTACACCTGATTTTCGACCGCCCGCGCATGGCTTGTATAGCGGACGCGGAAGAAGCCGTGGCGGTCGTCCGTGCAGGACGGACAGAAAATGACGTCCGCCCCCCTCGCCTTCGCCATCCGCACAATTTCCGGGAACTCGATATCGTAGCACGTCAACAGCGCGATCGTGCCGTGATCCGTCTCGAACACCTTCAGATCCTCGCCCGGCGCCAGATTCCATTCCCTCACTTCGGTCGGCGTCAGATGCAGCTTCGGCTGCTCGAACACCCGGCCGTCCGGCATGAACAGATGGGCGGTGTTGTACAGCTTCCCGCCCCGCTCGATGACGTGGGTACCGGCGATGATGTGCATCCCCGTCTCCCTCGCCAGCCCGGCGAACAGCTCGCGGTAGCGGTCCGTGAACTCCGGCAGCCGGCCGATCGGCAGCGCCCGGCCTGTACCGTCGCCGATCGAAAGCAGCTGCGTCGTGAAAAACTCGGGAAACAGCACGAAGTCCGCCCCGAACTCCTGCGCGGCGCGGACATAATGCGTCGACTGCGCGGCGAACGCGTCGAATGAATCAATCGTCTGCAGCCGGTATTGCACGGCGGAGACGCGGAATTTTCCGTTTTTCATGCGCTTGTCCTCCATGCTCCTCGCCATTCCATGCTCCCATTATGCAGGCCGCCTGCCGATGAAGCAAGCATCCGGCGCATCATAAAAGGACCGGCCGCCTCCCAGGCGGTACCGGTCCTTCCCTGTTTTCGAAAACTATGATTCCCGTCAGGCTTGCTCGGCCGCTTCGATCTCGAGATGGATCTTCACCTCGTCGCCGACCAGCACGCCGCCGGTCTCGAGCGCCGCGTTCCACGTCAGGCCGTAGTCGCTACGCTTGATCGTGCCTTCGGCGCTGAAGCCGGCCTTGTAGTTGCCCCACGGATCTTTGCCGGCGCCTTCGAACGTCACCTTGAACGTCTCGGAGCGGGTGACGCCGCGGATCGTGAGGTCGCCCGTCACTTCGTACTCGCCGTCGCCGGTCCTCTCGATCTTCGTCGCCTTGAACGTCATCTTCGGATGGTTCTCGACATCGAAGAAATCGGCGGAGCGCAGATGCGCGTCGCGGTCGGCATTGCGCGTGTCGACGCTGGCGACGTCCACGCTGAACGCGATGTCCGCCGTCGTCAGATCGTTCGGGTCCGCCTCGATGGAGGCTTCAAACTGGTTGAACGATCCCTTCACCTTCGCAATCATCATGTGGCGGATCGAAAAGTCGATGCTGCTATGCATCGTGTCGACCGCCCATTTCGTTTTGGCCATCGTTTCTTGCTCCCTTCGACATTTACTTACAAAATAATATATACTTACTTTTCTACTACAGCTATCATAGCGTCCGTCAACCCGGATGTCAACTGTTTCTGCCGGCTCTGCGGCTCCATCGGCGGGGCGCCGCATCAAATGCCGACAACTTCATGTCAAATCCGTTCATCGACGCCGCTTAAGCCTGGCGGTATAATGGAAGGGCATTCAAGACAAGCATAGCCATGCGGCTTCGAGGAGGGGTTCCCCCATGAACAATCTGGCCGGAAGAATCGCGCTCGTGACCGGCGCCGGCACCGGCATCGGGCAAGGCATTGCCGTCGCGCTTGCCGAGCGGGGCGCCAAAGTGGCGATTCACTACAACTCCAGCGCGGACGGCGCGAAGGAGACGCTTCGGCGGATCGAGGCCTTCGGCGGCGATGCTTTCATCGTGCAGGGCAACGTCTCAAACAAGGAAGAAATCGATCGCATGACGGCGGCGGTCGCCGACCGTTACGGCGGCATCGATATCCTCGTGAACAACGCGGCCTTGCAGCTTAACCGCGATCTGCTCGACTACACGCCGGAAGAGTTCGACCGGGTGTTCAACGTCAATCTGAAGGGATACTGGCAATGCATCCAGTCCGCCCTGCCTTACATGAAATCGCGGCCGAACGGGCGCGTCATTCTGATCTCGTCCGTTCACGGCAAGCGGCCGTCCGACTTCGACCCCGTCTACGCGATGACGAAGGGCGGCATCAAGATGCTCGCCCGGGAGGCTGCCATCGAGCTGGCGCAATACGGCATTACCGTCAACGTCATCGAGCCGGGCGCCGTGCTGGTCGCACGAACGGCGCCGAAGCAGGTCGAGATGACCGAAGAGGAGCGCAAGGCACACGAGATCCGGTTCCGCAAGAAATTCCCGCTCGGGCGGGTCGGCTTGCCGAAGGATGTCGCCAGCCTCGTCTGCTACATCGCATCGGATGAAACGGAATATCTGTCCGGCGCGGCCATCCGGCTCGACGGGGCGAACATGCTGCTCTGACGGACAACCGCCGCTGCCGCCCGCAATAATCCCGGTCCGAATTGCCAATACTAACAGGGAACGCCAACCATGACAGCAAAGGAGCTGGCCTATGAGACGAAAATTTTTGATCCATGCGGCGCTCGCCGCGGGTCTGGCGGCGGTTCTCCTGTTTGCCGCCCAGACGGCGGCCGCGCATCCGGACAAGGGGCGGGCTGCGGACAAAGCCCAGGCTTCGGGCTATGTGCATGCGGGCATCCTTTCCGCAGCGGCGGATATTCTGAAGCTCAACCGGGATGAACTCCGGCGGGAACTGAAGGAAGGCAAGACGCTCGCCGAAATCGCGGCGAAGAAGGGCATCGGGAAGGACGAACTGATCCGCAGGCTGTCGGAGGCCGCGGCGAAGCGCATCGACGCGCGGGTCGCCGAAGGCAGGCTGACCGCCGCGCGCGCCCGGGAGATCAAGAGCGGTCTTCAGGCGCACATCGAAGCGGCCGTGGACTCGCGCGACATCCTGCGCCCGCTTCACCGTCATCCCGGCCATCTGTTCATGATGCACAAGATCGCATCCGTGCTCGGCATGTCGAAGGATGAGCTCAAGTCCAGGCTTGCCGAAGGCCAATCGATCGGCGAAATCGCGAAGTCCAAGGGGATTTCCGAAGACCGGCTGATCGAGAAACTGAAGGACAGTCTGACCGAAGAATTGCGTCAGTTCGTCCGGATGAAGCATCCCGTCCGGAAACCCGGCAATTCCTGAAGCCCCGCATAGACACACACCCGCGGCCGATGATGCGTTTCGGCCGCGATTTTTTTTGCGTTCCTTCCCCTGGACCGGAGTCCAGGAAGAACATATGCCGCAGCATGAGGACGACCGTCCTTCCGGTGTGCTATTCTGGTTCCAACAACCTGACCGAAGGAGAGCATAGTGGAATGAAAGGAAGAGCCATCGCAGGCATTGCGCTGATTCTGCTCGGAGCTTATCTGTTTTTCATGCGGGATGAAAACATCAGCACCGGTTCGGTCTTCGCGTACTTCTGGCCGACGCTGTTCGTCATACCGGTCGGCATTCTGCTTCACTGGCTGTATTTCGGCGTGTTCGGACGCAGCGCCGTCGGCGTGCTCGTGCCCGCCGGCATCGTCACGACGACCGGCATCGTCTGTCAGATCGCGACGCTGACCGACGGCTGGTCGTATCTGTGGCCCGGCTTCATTCTGGCGGTTGCCGTCGGGCTGTTCGAACTCTACTGGTTCAGCGGACGGAACAAAGCGCTGCTCATCCCGATCAACATACTCGCGGGAGCGTCGCTCATCTTCTTCGTCGCTTTCTCGATCAGCAATCTGCTCGGCAAACTGGCGCTCGGACAGCCTTTTCTTGCGATCGTTTTTATTCTGGCCGGCGCGTTCCTGCTCGCCGCCCGCAAAAGCACGCCGTAACCGCCGCCGAGTTTGTCACTGGGAAATTTGCCTGCGGGTTGCAACCTTTCCGTATCCTGGAACGTCCTGGGGATGAGACCAGATAACGGAGGGATGCCATATGAAGACATGGCGGATCATCACGGCGGCCGCAACCGCTTTTGCCCTGGCCGCGACCATCGGGTGCAACGCAGACAATTCGCAGGATCAGAACAACAGCGCGCCGGAACCGGCCGTGCAGGACGAAGGAAAGCCGGGAACCGGAGGAACGAATGCTCCGGCGGACAATCCGTTGCCGGAAGACGAAGATGGGGCCGTCGACGGGCAGGGAGCCGAACCGTCGACGAATGCCTGCAATGGCGCCGGCGATCAACCGGTCGACCTGCCGGCGCCGGTCGATCCGTCCGAACCGCAGCCGGATGATCCGGCAGCCGGTGAGAGCGGCGATGGTGGAGACGGCACGATGACCATTCTGCCGATCATCGAACCTGCGCCGAAGACGGAGAATACGCCGGGAGCCGTCAGGACTCTCCCTGAGCCGACCGATCCCGGACAGACCGCGCCGGACAGAAACGCCTCCAATCAGGGAGGCGGCGTCGATCCGGACACGCCCGTCTCGAAGCGCGCCGCCGTCAACGGATCCGATTCGGCGGCAGGCACCGTCCCGGGCGCTCCCGCGGATTACGGCGACGGTCGCGAACCCGCGCCTGCCTTGAAAGCCATGCCCGCAACCGGGCAATAAGGATGCAGAAAGGCCGCTCGGACATTCCGTTCCGGACGGCCTTCGTCTATCACGAAGCCAGACGCATCAGCAGCGCTTTCGGATTCGGATGGCTGCCGAGCGCGCCGGATTTGAATCCTTTGAGCATCCCCGCATATAAACGATTATGCTCCCCGAAAAGATACGCGTACCCTTCGGCCCTCCTTGTTCGTTTATCAGTCGAAACAAAAGCATGCATGAAGGAGGATAACGCCATGCCATATGTGCCGATAGTGGTGGAACAGACCAACCGCGGGGAGCGATCGTACGACATTTATTCCCGCCTGCTCAAGGACCGGATCATCATGCTCGGCAGCGCCATCGACGATCAGATCGCGAACACGATCGTGGCGCAGCTGCTGTTCCTTTCCGCCGAAGCGCCGGATCAGGACATCTATTTCTACATCAACGGTCCGGGCGGATCGGTGACGGCGGGGTTCGCCATCTATGATACGATGCAGATCGTGAAGCCGAAAGTGCATACGATCTGCGTCGGTTTCGCCGCGTCCTTCGCCGCCATGCTGCTGATGGGCGGAGAACCCGGCTACCGCTTCGCGCTGCCGAACAGCGAGATCATGATCCACCAGCCGCACGGCGGCGCGCAGAGGCAGACCAGCGACATCGCGATCACCGCGAAGCGGTTCATGGAAACCCGCTCGCGCATCTATCGCATCGCATCCGAACGGACCGGCCAGCCGATCGAGCGGATCGAACGGGACATGGACCGCGACACGCACATGTCCGCCGAAGAAGCGAAGGCGTACGGGATCATCGACAAGGTCATCACGACGATGTAATCACGCGTCCGGGTGCGGCCTGCGGCCCTGGTATCCGTCATGCCAGCCGTGGTAGCAGGTCGCCCGCTCCTCGCCTTCCTTCCAGCAGATCAGCACCTGCTTGCCATCCACGACGGAAGGAAAATCGAGCAGCCCGGGGAACACCGACTTGAGCAGCACGCCGTTCCGCTTGAAATTGCCGATGATCAGTTCCGCTTCCATGCGCAGAAATTCAATCCGGCTTTCGTCCAGGAAGAACGGATCTTCCGTGCCGTATTCCGGCCGTCCGCCGCTTCCCGCATGCTTTCGCTTTCTGTATTCCTTTTTCTTGAGGTGCAGAGCTTCCAGGCGGTGTTCGAGCTCGCGGACCAACGCCTGCAGCCGGGCCAGCTGAATTTTCAATTCCGGCAGCAACGCGTTCGCTTCCGCCAAAGTGAACAAGCGGACGTCCACGGCATGCGCCTCCCTTCCCGAATCGCTACCCACTTCTTCCACTCCGGCCCGCCGAAATCCTGCCTCAAGCCGAAAAACAACCCGCAGCATCAAGCCGGCATACATCAGTCGGTCTCATACAGCGGCGCGACGACCGTATAAGGCGCATTCGGGACTACGATTGTCGTCTTGCGGCTCGTCACATCTTCCACATTGGCCGTATCGCCGATCCAGCGGACGAATCGGCCGCGCTGCGGCGGATAGGCGATGATCTCCACGGTCTCGCCGGGCTCGTACGTGCCGCCGCCCGCGCCGCTCACCACATCCAGCACCGGCTTGCCGTCCGTCCGGAACGGCGGTGCCGGAAGGCCCGCGCGGTTGTACAAATTGCCGATCGGCGAGTCGGCCCAGTTGTAGCGGACGACTGCGGGAGCCTCGACCTGATCGGACCAGACGACCACTTCATCGCCGTCAATCTCCGCCTCGGCCCAGTGGAACTTGCCGTCTTCCCCGGCCACCGCGAACCCGAGCAGCTCGCCATCCGGTGCCGGTTTCACCGGTTCGAGCCCTTCCTTCAGCCCGGCCATCAGCCCCGATTCGGCATGCCGGAACTTGAGGCGGACGCGGTTTCCTTCGACGGTCATCGATTCGAAGATCGGTCCGGAAGGCACGACATCCCGCCCGTAGACCGTGCCGAGCGCGCAGCTTGCCGCCCGACGTCCGACATCCTGCTTGTTCGTCGGGTGGATATCGCCGGGGTTGCCGATATCCGTCGTCACCACGAGACAGGCGCGCGGATCGCCCTGCACCGCCTTGAGCTGCGCTTCGCGCACGATGGCGAACCACGAGCGGTCGTTCACGGGCATGCTGACGCTCTGCAGGGAGCCGTAGGATGACAGTTGGATGATGACGAACGGCAGCCCAGGATCCCGGAACGTCCTCCGCCAGTCATCGATCCACAGCTTCAGCGTCCGGTGGTAGGACGCTTCGCCGCCGTTGCTCTCGCCCTGATACCAGAGCACGCCCTTCAGCCGGTACGGCGCCACGGGCGCGATCATGCCGTTGTACAGCGCCGTCGGCGACGTGAAGGCGTCGATCGCCTCGACGCCGATGCGAACCGCTTCCGCTTCCGCCTTGAGCTGCGGAACCTGCCGCACCGCCTCCAGGCTCATCCACGTCTCGATCTTCGTGCCCCCGACGGCAGCGAATATGATGCCGACCGGCACGCCGGTCTCCCGCGTGACCTCGCGGGCGAAGAACCAGGCCACCGCCGACAGGTTCGGCGCCGTCAACGGAGACACCGGCTGCCAGGTCTGGCGGAGATCGGCTCCCGACAGCGGCACCGCGCTTGTCCGCGCGTCATATTTGACATAGCGGACCAGCGATTCATTCGCCCGCTGGATCTCGTCCGCCGCGTTGATGGCTTGCGACAGCCGCCATTCCATGTTCGATTGGCCGGACGCCAGCCAGACGTCGCCGAACAGGACATCGTTCAATTCGATTTTGCCCGAACGCGAGGATACCGTTATCGTATGCGGTCCTCCCGCCGGATGAACCCCCAGCGAAGCGCGCCATCTCCCCGAAGCGTCGGCCGTGGCCGACGTCGTCTGTCCGTCGAGCGCAACCGTCACCCGATCGCCCGGAGCAGCCCAGCCCCAGATGAATGCTTCCTCATCCCGCTGAAGCACCATATGATCGCTGAAAACCGGGTGAACAAGCGGCTTGCCCTCATGTTCGGATCTCGCCGCATACGAGACGATCGCCTCCGCTTCTGCCTCCTCGCCCGATCCGATGCCGCGCGCGGCCACTTTCAGTTCATAACTGCCGATCCGCGGAGGCAGCCAGATGACGCGGTGGGCATCTCCGTAGTCATTGATCGGCTGCCAATTGCCATTCCTTTCCCTGGCGTAGAAGCGGTATTCCGCAGCGTTGTCGGCAAGCGCGACCAGCGTTACGGGCACATCGGCCGGACCCGAATCCGCCCCGTCCTCCAGGATCAGCTCGACCGACCGGACGGGACCGCCGGCGCCGCCGATGAATTCCGCGTAATCGACCGCGATCCAGCCCCAGTCGCTGGCGATCTCCAGCGTGTTCGTTCCTTCCTTCAGTTCAAATTGGCCGATGACCGCATCGTTCCAATCCCGCGAATCCTTGAACGTGTATTGGAAAGGCGCGGCTCCGTTCAGCCTCAGTGTGTTCGGCTTGTCCCCGCCATACGTCTTGTACCGGACGACGATCATATACGTGCCCGCTTTATCCAGATCCAGCTCAAAACGGAGGACGTCGCCCGATGCGTCGAACCCTTCGACGAACCAACCGCCGGATGCGTTCCCATCCATGCCGGTCGTCAAACCGTTCAGACCGGCCGATTCCGCTTCGATGAGGAGCGATGAACCCGACCGCCCCTCCGTCCGATCCTCCGCATGATCGGTACGGACCTGCCGCGGCTCCGGCGCATCGTCCAGCCGGCTTGTTTCCCAGATGATAATCGCACCAAAAACGCCGACGAACAGCAGCACCGCCGCCGCAAGCGTGGCAATCGTTCCGCGATCGTTCATGATCATCGCCCCGTAATCTCAGGATCTGAGCTCCTTCACTTCATCAAGTGTAAGAACGTACTCATGATGCAACACATGCCGAATATGGTCTTCGCTGTTCTGAATGCCGTCGTTTATGAAATCGCCGTTCCAGGTGCAGAACCAGCTCCAGTGCGTTTCGGTCTTGACCAGCAGATCGGGATCCGGAATGGGGCCGTTCTCCGTCATGGCCGCCAGCAACAATTCCTCCGTCTCCGGAGTCGCGTCCGGATTGACCAGTCGGCGTACGACCCGGTGTTCCGGACGCTTTCGGGCTTTGCGGATTTTGATGTAATCCATATTGTACCATCCCCAGTTGCGGGAGATAAGCACTTCATTTCGCCCGGTCCGGAGCAGCCACTTGCCCGCATACGCCTCCGTGAATGTCCCGGAAGCGGCCAGCCGGATCTCGGCCGCCTGGCGATCGTCCAGCGACAGCATTGTATACTTGTCGCCGCCCGGACTGCTGTAACCGACCCACATATCATAAAGCCCGTCTTCCGGCGCTTCGACGAACACCGTCAGCGAATCTTCATCGTCATCAAATCCGGTTACATAACCGTCACCCGAGTAGCCGGACAATTCCGCAGCAGCATGAACTCCGTTCAGCACACCGGCTTCGGCTTCGAACAGCAGCGGCTGCATCTCCTTCTCCGGCTGCGGCTCCTTCAGGAGCAAAAATGCCGCGGCGGCGGCCGTAACCGCTGCGGCTGCAGCCCCCGTCCACAGAACCTGCCTGGCCTTGCTCATCCCTTGCCCCCCGCCGCATCGCGCAAGCGCACCACCAGGCTGAAATGGTCTCCGGGCGGCACCTGGAATGCAAGCCCCGCGTGCATCAACCGGTCGCCGCCGAATGTGCCGAAACCTTCCACCGCATAGTCCCGCTGCGGATCGAGCCCTTTCAGGCGGAGACGCTTCTTCGGCATATGGGGTTCGGCGAGCACTTTGAAGTAAAACAGCAGCGCTTCGGAACGATCTTCCGTTACGAACATCCAGGCAGTCTCGTTCCCCTCAAACGGACTGAGCAGCCGGTACAGCTCACCCTGCTGGACGATCGGCCGGATCGATTTGTAGAGCGCGACCTGCCGTTTGACCTCTTCCTTCTCCTCGTCCGTAAACTTCGTCAGATCGAGCTCGTATCCGAAATTGCCCGACATCGCCACATCGCCGCGCATCTTGAGCGGCGTCACTCTCCCGACCTGATGGTTCGGAACGGCGGAGACATGCGCGCCGATGGCGCTCGCGGGATAGACGAGACTTGTGCCGTATTGAATCTTCAGTCGCTCCACCGCGTCCGTGTTGTCGCTGGTCCAGGTTTGCGGCATGTAATACAGCATCCCCGGGTCAAAACGCCCGCCGCCGCTCGAGCAGCTCTCGAACAGAATATGCGGGAACTCGCCTGTCAGCCGCTCCATCAGTTCGTACACGCCGAGCATATGGCGGTGCGCAATCTCTCCCTGGCGCTCCGGAGGCGCCGCCGCGGAGCCGATTTCGGTCAGGCTGCGGTTCATGTCCCATTTGACATAGGCGACCGGCACGGATCGGAAAATGGCGCTGAGCATTCCGTAGATGTGCTCCCGCACGTCCGGACGGGACATGTCCAGCACAAGCTGCGTCCGGGCGAGCGTCCGTCTGCGGCCTTCGACATGCAGGCACCAGTCCGGATGTGCCCGGTACAGGTCGCTGTCCGGGGAAACCATCTCCGGTTCCACCCAGATCCCGAATTTCAGGCCGAGCCGGTTGATCCGTTCCGCCAGACCTTCCAGACCGTCCGGCAGCTTGTCCCGGTTCACGACCCAGTCCCCGAGCGAAGTCGTGTCATCGTTGCGCTTGCCGAACCAGCCGTCGTCAAGGACGAACAGCTCGATGCCGAGTTCGGCGCCGGCTTTTGCGATGGATACGAGCTTGTCGGCAGTGAATTGAAAATACGTCGCTTCCCAATTGTTGACGAGAATCGGCCGCACCTGATCCCGGTAGACCCCGCGGCACAGCCGGGTCCGGTACAGCTTGTGGTAGGTGCGCGACATGCCGCCGAGACCATTGTCGGAATAGACCATTACCGTTTCGGGCGTCTGGAACGACTCGCCCGGCATCAGCAGCCAGCAGAAATCGAACGGATTGATGCCGACCTGAACGCGGACTTTCCGCATCGAATCGACTTCCGCTTGTGCGAGGAAATTGCCGCTGTAAACGAAGCTGAATCCGTACACCTCGCCGCGATCCTCATCCGCCCCGGGCTCCGCCAGCGCAAGAAACGGATTCAATTGATGGCCGCTCATCCCGCGCCGGCTCTCGATCCTCGTGCCGCCGGGTCCGATCGGCCGCCGCTGCAGATGCGCTTCCCGCCCCCAGGCGCCCGCGAGATAGACCGCTTCGTAATCCGGGATGTCCATATCGACGCTCATGCTGAGCGCGCGCAGCAGTTTCAGCCGCCCGCTCCCGCTGTTGATCAGCCGGGCGGAACGGGCAATCGCATTCGAATCCTTGAACACCGTGTACAAGAGCGCGACCCGAAGGCCGGAATACGCGTCCGCCAGTGTGATCTCCAGCGTCTCCGCCTCGTCATCGGCCTCTGCATAGGTTGCGGGCAGTCCTTCGAGCCTCGGCTTGCCCGGAATGATTCGATAGCCTTGATACACCAGTTCCGTAATGCGCGACCCGTCTTCGAGCTGCACCTGATAGGCCGGCGAGCGGAAGTCGCCGCTGCCGTACTGCGAATATTCCTGCGGCATCTGGTCCAGATTCCGATGCTTCGGCAGCCCCGGCATGTCCTGCAGATTGCCGTCCGCGCGCAGCTTCTTCCCCCAGTACAGGTGAACCGGATATCCGTCCACAACCTGCATCACATAACTGACATCTTTGCCTTGCAGGTGAAAAAGGCCAGCTCTTTCATCGATATGTATCGCCATATCCGCCGCTCCTTTTGAACAAAATTTTCTCAATTTTTTTGTAACATATTGGAACATGCGGCAGGCATGGAATAACGTATTGTCTGCATGGATAAATGTCGGAAGTGAGAATGCGGTGCTTCTCGGACTAGTGATGCTCTTTCCGCCGCTTTTTGACCATATCCCCTTCGCTCAGCAGCCGAACTCCGCCAGGATGCTTTTCATCCATATCCCGTTCGCTCATGCGGCGATGCAGCGGAATTCATTGTTCCCTGATTTGACCGAATACAAGACGCGTCCCGGAAAATCATTCAAAAATACCCAACCAACCATTGAAATGAGAACATATGTTTGGTATAATGGGATCAGTCACAATTGTCAGGGGGCTGAGCGGGGATGTTCGCGAATGAGCCGGCACTTCGATTTCTCGATTACCCGGAACAGAAATGCGCCGATCTCCTGATGCAAGCGCGCTGGCCCGGCGGTTTCCGGTGCCCGGGATGCGGCAGCACGGCACATTATCGCATATCCGGACGTCGGCTCCCGCTGTTCGCCTGCGCGTCTTGCCGCCGTCAATGCTCGCTCATTTCCGGCACCGTCATGGAGAGAAGCCGCGTTCCCCTGCGAAAATGGTTCACCGCCATCGCGCTTATCTCTTCCCGGCCGATAAGCGCCGCCGCGCTTGCCGACCAGATCCGCGTGACCTACAAGACGGCTTGGCTCATGCTGCACAAGCTGCGCAGCGCCATGTCCCGCCACGAAGAGCTTGACCGACTGACCGGGCTCGTCCGGCTTCAACTCGGCAACGCCGGTCCCCGACCCTTGCCGTGGGTGAGGAACCTCAGCGATCGCGAACATCCTTTCGTGATCGGCGGCAGCATGGAAGGCGGCCCTGATGGACATGTGCTGGGGATCAAGCTGATGCAGGACACAGGCGGGGACACCTACCAATGGAAGATTACACCCCAAGGCGCCCTCCGCTTTATCGAAAAACATGTGGACCGAAGCCGGTCCGCGGTCGATTTGCGCACCGACACACTGGGACGGACACGCGTTTTTTCTCTGTGGAAAATCGCCATGGACATCGGTTGCGGCATCAATTCCGTACACCGGGGCGTAGGAGCCAAGTACCGGCAAGCTTATTTGAATGAGTATGCCTATCGCTTCAATCAATCCAGCCGGGGACAGAATGCGGAACGGCACCTGCTGCATTTGGCCGCCGCTTCCGGCGCACCGACCCGAAAACAGTTGAGGGCCCGTCCCGTACCCGGCCGCCCGGACTGGGAGACGTACCGGAATACGCGCCGGATGATTGCCGAATTGAAGGCGCTTGCCGCCCGATTGCTGCCGCAGGCATCGGGACAATAATTCCGAAAGGAAGAACAGTCGCGAATTGCGCGCCGGCAACCGTTTGCCGTGCAAATTTTTCACCAGGTGAATAATTTGCCGGATGAAATGTTCGCCTCGGTGAATGGCGGATTGGCTTGTTGAGCGATGCATACGGTATGAGGTTCACTCCAACTTGCTGAGCGACGGGGATATGGACAAAAAGGCCGGAGAACGACACCATGCCTTGCATGCCCTGTATGCCCGTATGCCCTTATGCCCTGTATGCCTCAAATGCCCCGGATACCCTCGAATGCCCGCTCGCTCCGCTGCCGGCGCCGATCCGCTCTCGTGGCGTTATCGCGGAGATTCTGAAGCCCAACGCTGCAAGGCGTCTTGCGGAGCCCGGAAGCCGAGACGGTCCATGGCCAGCAGCACCGCACCGAATACCGGTTCGATCTTCGGGATGACGAGTTCGAACGGCGCCCCGGCTCTGTCGCGCAACGTCTCTTCCAACGCGCCCAGCAGATGCGGGCTGCGGCCTTTCTGCAAGACCGAGCCGGTCAGGACGATCGGGATCGGACGGCTTCCGAATGCGGCGAATCCGCCCAATCGGAGGATGACCGACGCGGCGGCCAGACCGAGT
Organism: Thermobacillus composti KWC4; assembly: GCF_000227705.2. Classification (GTDB taxonomy): domain Bacteria; phylum Bacillota; class Bacilli; order Paenibacillales; family Paenibacillaceae; genus Thermobacillus; species Thermobacillus xylanilyticus. The sequence continues at coordinate 518,922 of NC_019897.1, read as the reverse complement.
TCACGACCGGCGCTGCGGAGCAGGCGGACCGCCAGTTCGTCGCCCGCTTCCCCCGCGCGGTGCAGCACCAGGGTGAGGTCAGACGAGACATGGTAAATGCCGCGGTCCAGCCAGTCGTTGACCAGTTGCTCCATCGTTTCGAACCCGTACCATGCGGGCACGTCTTGCGTGAGCCGGCTTGGAATCTCCCGCAGTTCCCACGAACGGACCGCGGCCCGGAATGTCTCTTCCGCCATATGGGAACCGCCCGCCGCGTCGCCGTACAGATAGCCGAATCCGCCGGTCTGGATCGTCTCGCCGCGCGCGTTTCGTCCGGCGGCGTTCGTGCCGCTGCCGCAGACGAGCACAACGCCGATGCCGTCGGGGCTGCCCGTGCGCAGTCCCGTCATGGTGTCGCACACGACATCCCAGTTCCGGTAGGGCAGCGAGGCGAGCGCCGGGCGCAAGACCGCAAAATCGGCCGGCCGATCCGCTCCGGCCAATCCGTAACAGACTGCCGCAATCTCATCCGGCGCCGCGCCCGCTTCGTGAACCGCTTGTTCGGCCGCGGCGCGGATCTCGGCCAATGCTGCATCGATGCCGCTCGTCTGGTGGTTCCCGCAGCCCGCCTGTCCTTCGCCGCGTATGACTCCGCTATCGTCCGTTACAACGGCGCGCGTTTTAGAACCGCCGCCGTCAACGCCAAGGATCAGGGTCAATGGCTCTTCCTCCTCCACCCAATAAAAGCGCTTGCAATTTTCTGTCCGATTCATTGACTGCTCCTCCTTTCCACTATATCATGACAAGTGACTTTTATGCACGGAGGTGCGGTATGGCGCGAAATCCGCTGAAAATCGCGGTGATCGGCGGCGGTTCATCCTATACGCCGGAACTGGTGGAAGGCTTCATTCAGCGATTTGAAGAGTTGCCTGTTGAAGAACTCGTGTTGGTTGACATTGAAGAAGGACGGCATAAGCTGGAGATTGTCGGCGCGCTTGCCCGACGGATGGTCGAAAAGGCCGGCAAACCGATCCGGGTGAAGCTGACGATGGACCGCAGATCCGCCATCCAGGGCGCGGATTTCGTGCTGACGCAGCTCAGGGTCGGCTTGCTGGACGCCCGCGCGAAGGACGAGGCCATTCCGCTGAAGCACGGATTTATCGGACAGGAGACGACCGGCGCCGGAGGCTTTGCAAAAGCGTTGCGCACGATTCCGGTCATTCTCGACATTTGCCGGGATATCGAGGAACTGGCGCCGGACGCTTTTCTGATCAATTTCACGAATCCCGCCGGCATGGTGACCGAAGCGGCACTCAAATATTCGAATGTCCGCACGATCGGCCTGTGCAATCTTCCGATCGGCACGCGAAAGCAGATCGCCCGTTTGTTCGGGGTCGACGCGGAGGCCGTCGATCTGGAGTGGACCGGCATCAATCATTTGAACTGGGTGACGCGCATTGCCGTCGAGGGGCGCGATGTAACGGATGAGCTGTTGCGGCGGGCGGCGGGATCAGCCGGCCTGACGATGAAGAATATTCCCGACCTCGGCTGGGATGCCGAACTGCTCCGGTCAATCGGCGCGCTGCCCTGCAGTTACCATCGTTATTACTACATGAAAGAAGAGATGCTGAAAAAACAGCTTCAGGAGCTGCAAGAGAGCGGTACGCGCGCGGAGGTCGTGAAGAAAGTCGAAGCCGAATTGTTCGAGCTGTACCAAGATCCTGAACTCGCGGTCAAACCGCCGCAGCTCGAGCAGCGGGGCGGCGCCTATTACTCGGAAGCCGCCGTCAATCTCATCTCGTCGATTCGCAACAACCGGAAAGACATCCAGACCGTCAACGTCCGGAACGGCGGCGCGATCCGCTGCCTGCCGGATGACGCATCGATCGAAGTGAACTGCGTCATCGATGCGGCCGGAGCGCATCCGGTGCCGCCGTCTACGCCCGTCACGCCGCAGATCCGCGGCCTGCTGCAGGTCGTGAAAGCCTACGAAGAATTGACGGTGGAAGCGGCGGTGCACGGCGACAGGGACGCGGCGCTGCAAGCGCTGACGATCCACCCGCTCGTCGGATCGGCGGAAGCGGCGCGGAAGCTGCTCGACGAACTGCTGGAAGCGCATGCGGCCTACCTGCCCCGGTTCCGGGTTCGGGAGGAAGGACGGACATGAGCCGGTCTGTCTTCCATGCCGTCCAACCGGACACAGGCCGGGCAACCCTCGATGCCGGGCGGGCGGATGTGCCGGCGTTTGCGCTGACGTTCGACGACGGGCCGGATCTCGTGCCGATCGAACGCTGGCTGAAGGCGCTGGAGGACAAGGGCGCGCGGGGAACGTTCTTTTTCACCGGGGAGTGGCTGGACCGTCATCCCCGCCTCGCACGCCGCATCATCGCCCGAGGACACGAGCTCGCGCATCACAGCTATCATCACCGCCGCATGGGCGAGATCGAAGATCAGGCGCTGTTCCTCGAAGAAATCCGGCTTGCGGAAATCGCATACCAGGAAGCGACGGGGCGTCCGGCCCCGGCGTTTTTCCGTTTTCCCTACCTGCATTATCGCGAGCGCAATCTGCAATGGCTGAGCGGGATCGGCTATGTCGCGGTCGGGGGCTTCGATTCCGGCGATTGGGCGGGCATTGACGCGGAATCCATCGCCGCGAATGTGGCGCCAGCCTTGGAAAGCGGCATTGTCGTCGTCCACCATTGCAACGATATTGCGCGCGGCACGCCGGGCGCATTGCCCGTCATTCTGGATGCCGCCGCCGAGCGGGGGCTTAAGGCCGTTGTCGTATCGGACATGCTGCGGGCGCTCAGCCGGCATCCCGGGTACCGGTCATGGCGGCTCAGCATCACCGTTCCGGCGGATGGTCCCGATCTGCCGGCGGAAGATTGGCGGCCGGCGGGGGCGCCGGAGGAAGCGCGGCTGCGCACGGATCGAAACGCGGCGCGACATGCGCCGGCTCGAGCGGATGTGCCGCCACCTCGGCTGGCGTACCGAATGGATCCTGGAGACGAGCAATTGAGAAAGCGGCCCTGAACGCCGGGATGACGTTCGGGGCCGCTTGTTTGCTCATCAGGCCTGGCTTGCGCGGATGGCTTGTTCGAGATCGGCGATAATGTCGTCGATATGCTCCGTGCCGACCGACAGCCGGATCATGCCGGGCGTCACGCCGGTGGACAGCAGCTCTTCGCCTTCGAGCTGGCTGTGCGTCGTGCTTGCCGGATGGATAATCAGCGACTTCGAGTCGCCGACATTGGCCAGATGCGAGAACAGCTTGACATTGTCGATTACTTTCCGTCCCGCTTCGACGCCGCCCTTGATGCCGAAGGTCAGGATGGCGCCTTGACCGCCCGGCATATATTTGCGCGCAAGCTGGTAGGACGGATGGCTTTCGAGTCCCGGATAGTTGACCCATTCCACCGCTTCATGCGATTCGAGGAACTTCGCGACAGCCAGCGCGTTCGCGCTGTGGCGCTCCATGCGCAGATGCAGCGTCTCCAGCCCCTGCAGCAGCAGGAACGCGTTGAACGGCGACAGCGAAGCGCCCATGTCGCGGAGCAGCTGGACGCGCGCCTTGATGATGTAGGCGATCGGTCCGACGGCATCCGTGTAGACGACGCCGTGGTAGCTCGGGTCCGGTTCCGTCAGGCCCGGGAACTTGCCGCTCGCCTTCCAGTCGAAGCGGCCGCCGTCGACGATGACGCCGCCGATCGACGTGCCGTGTCCGCCGATGAACTTCGTGGCGGAATGAACGACGATGTCGGCGCCGTGCTCGATCGGACGGCAAAGATACGGGCTCGGCAGCGTGTTGTCCACGATGAGCGGAATGCCGTGCTCATGCGCGATGCGGGCAACCGCTTCGATATCGAGCACGTCGCCGCGCGGATTGCCGATGGTCTCGGCGTAAAGCGCTTTGGTCTTGTCCGTAATGGCGCGCCGGAAGTTTTCCGGATCGTCCGGGTTGACGAATTTCACGGTGATGCCGATCTTCGGCAGCGTGATGGCGAACAGGTTGTACGTGCCGCCATAGAGGCTGGAGGCGGATACAATCTCGTCCCCGGCACCCGCGATATTGAGGATGGCATACGTGATGGCCGCCTGACCGGACGCGGTCGCCAGCGCAGCGGCGCCGCCTTCAAGCGCTGCCACGCGCTTCTCGAAGACATCCGTGGTCGGGTTCATGATGCGCGTGTAGATGTTGCCGAATTCCCGAAGCGCGAACAGGTTCGCGGCATGATCGGCGTCCCGGAAACCGTACGATGTCGTCTGGTAGATCGGGACCGCCCGCGAACCGGTCGTCGGATCGATCTCCTGACCGGCATGCACGGCCAACGTCTCAATGCGGGGTTTGCGTTCCTCGGTCATGCTTGAAATCCTCCTTATTCATGCAGGATATGGCAATTCATTGCTTGTCCCGTTGACGGTATCAGCATAAATCCAAAGTATTCCACTCTCTTAATAATGTCAATGGAATTTTTTGTCCCGGATGAGAAGATTCTCATCCCGCCGGCCTTGAAGACATTGGCAAATCTGTGCTGCAAACCGCGCCCCATTTTATTAATGTAGAGATATGTTGCAAAAATACATAATTTGGAATTTAATCAACTGCAACTGGTAATTTTTTATCGTTTCCCCTCCACTTTTTTTGCGTTAGCATGAATTGCAAAGGAGGAGATGAGCAATAATGAAACGTTTGACCAGTCTTGGCTTATCCCTGACATTGGCGGCAGGAATTTTCGCCGGACAAGCCTCGGCCGCAACGTATGAGACCGAGGTGATCTCGGGAGTCAACCTCAGGTCGGCACCGAATACGAGCGCATCCGTATATCGGCTGCTAAGCAAAGGTGAAGACATCCACGTTATTCAGAAGGTCAACGATTACTGGCTGAAGGTACAGACGAAGGACGGCAAGATCTACATAGCGGGCACAAGCGGCAAAACCGCCACTGCCAAAAGCGGAGTCAATCTCCGGTCAGCACCGAGCACAAGCGGCAGCAAAATCGGATTCATAAGCAAAGGCAACACCGTCACCGTACTCGAACAAGTGAACGCGTACTGGCTGAAGGTCAACTATAACGGAACCATCGGTTACGCATCCGCAAACTATTTCAATTATTCGTCTTCTTCGGGTTCGAATTCCGGCACCGCAAGCAAGTCCGCTTCCGCCATCGTGAATACGGCGAAATCGTATCTCGGCAAATTCACCTATAAATATGGCGCCGAACCCTGGAACACGAATTACAAATATTCGGACTGCTCGGCGTTTGTACAGCTGGTCTACAACCGGCATCACGGCTTCAAGCTGCCGCGGACAAGCAGCGCCCAGTCGAAACAAGGCAAGTACGTCTCCAAGTCGAATCTTGCGCCCGGCGATCTTGTCTTTTTCGACACGGACGGTAACGGCAGCATCAATCATGTCGGCATTTATATCGGAGGAGGCGACTTCATCCACAGTTCGCCGGTCAACAAGGTCGGCATCAACACGCTGAATTCCGGCTATTGGAAATCCAAATACAAGACGGCGCGCCGCGTGCTGTAGCTTGCTCCAGGACCTGTGCGGGTATATCCCGCACAGGTCCTGCGCATAATACGGGAGTCGAGCCATGGCGCATATTGCAAAAAAATCTAACAGAAATCCAACAATTCTGAGAATCGTCATCTGCAAATCAACGGAACATCACGATATTGTAGAAGTGTAAACGCTTTACGCTCCGGCATTGCCCGGGAGGCACAGGGTTTACACTTCATTCCATTTGGAAGAAAGGGGATTCGTAAAGATGAAACAGAGACGAGCATGGTCCAAAGGTCTGGCCCTCATGCTGCTTGCTCTGGCCCTCGTCGTGACGGCATGCGGCGGCGGCGGAAAGAAGGACAACAGCGGCAGCAACGGGTCCGCCGGCGGCAACAGCGGCGGCGGCGCAAGCGGCGGCAGCACGGAACTGAGCATCATGTGGTGGGGGCCGGACGCGCGCCACGAAGCGACGCTCGCTGCGCTTGACGTTTATACGAAGCAAAATCCGAACGTCACGTTCAAGCCGGAATACATGGCATGGGACGCGTACTGGCAAAAACTGCCGACGCTTGTCGCATCCAAGACCGTAACGGACGTGCTGCAAATGGACGCAGCGTACATTCAGGACTATGCTTCGAAGGGCGTTCTCGCCGACCTGTCCGACATCGATCTGTCGGGTATCGTCGCGGACAACGTCATCGAGAACCTGAAGATCGACGGCAAGCTGTACGGCATTCCGCTCTCCCTGAACGCGCAAGGCTACGCCTACAACAAGACGAAGCTCGAAGAGTACGGCATCAAGCTCCCGTGGAAAGACTGGACCTGGGAAGATTACTTCAACTGGGCTCGAGAAGCTCGCGAGAAACTCCCGGAAGGCATCTACCCGATCGGCGACGTCAACACGTGGGACGGCTATCAATACTATCAAACGGCAATGGGCAAAGGCCCGATCATGGAAGACGGCGGCAAGAAGTTCAACCTGGACAAAGAGCTGTTCATTGAATTCTTCAACACGTTAGCCGAATTCCGCAAACAAGGCATCGTACCGCCGGCGGAAATGTCCGCTTCGTTCCTCGAGAACGACCCGCAGGCCGACCCGATGGCATCCGGCAAAGTGATGACGCGCGGCGCGTCGGTCGGTTCGGTCAGCGCGCTGGAAGACCTGCTTCCGGGTCAAGTCGGCGTCGTCAACGTCCCGACGGGTCCCGCGGGCGGCGGCTGGGCGCAATCGACGATCTTCCTGTCCGTCTATGCCAACACGCCGGATCTGGAAGAAGCGAAGAAGTTCGTGAAATGGTTCATCACGGACGAAGAAGCCGGCAAAACGCTCGGTCTGACGCGCGGCATTCCGATCAACGAAGCGATCTACAAACTGCTCGAACCGGATATGCAGCGCCGCGACATCATCGGCAAGGAACTGTACGACGTATCGGTCGACAAGGCGCTTCCGTTCTACGGTACGGCAGCGGGCTGGACGGAGTGGACGGACTACTTCAAAGCGCAAATCGAAGCCGTCCAATTCGGTCAGCAAACGGTCGAGCAAGCTTACGAAAACATCGCGAAAATGGGCGAAGAGACCGCAGCCAAGGCGGCATCCGCAGGCTGATCTCCTCTCCCGCAGAGGCTTCCCATAATCGAGTAGGAGGGGGCGGCAAGCCCCCGACCTCTCACACCACCGTACATGCGGGTCCGCATACGGCGGTTCCGAAGGTTAACAAAGCTCAAGGTAACGAGAAAGCAGACTTTTCAGCCCTTTCGCTTCCCAGTAGGAAGTCGGAAGGGCATTGTTTGTGTTACGGGACATTTCCCACGGACCACGGCGTGAGTTCGCCATCATTCGAGCCGCCCATTCGGGCACGCCGAGTGCACGGAGATTACGCAATCTGGTCCTGGGTCTCTTCCATTGTTTCCACAGACACATGCGTAGTCGCCTGCGCATCCATGCGTCGAGGTTACCACAGTGGTTCTTGGCGGCAGCCAGGCGGAAATAACCGATCCATCCCATCATGAAGCGGTTCAGTCGGTTAATCCGTTCTTCCATCGTCAGCGGGCGCGAGCGGTCCGTTATCTCCCGGACTTTCTTCTTGAAACGCTGAATCGTCCTGGGAGCCAGACGGATTGTGGCCTGCTTGTTCGACAGGAAGCTGAAGCCGAGGAACTTTCGGTTCCACGGCCGGTCTACCGCGCTTTTGTCCCGATTCACTTTCAGTTTCAGCTTTCCTTCCACAAATCGGATCACCGATTCCATGACCCGTTCCCCGGCCCGCTTGCTGGCCACGAAGATGTTGCAATCGTCCGCATAGCGGACGAAGTGCAGTCCTCGTCTGGTCAGTTCTTTGTCCAAATCGTCCAGCAGGATGTTGGCGAGAAGCGGACTGAGCGGGCCGCCTTGCGGCGTGCCTTCTTCCGTTCTCACGACCACACCCCCGGCCATAACCCCGGCATTAAGGTAAGCGCGAATCAGTTTGAGCACGCGCTTGTCGTCTATCCTCCGCGCGACTCTCGCCATCAGGATGTCGTGGTTCACACGGTCGAAGAACTTCTCCAGATCCATGTCCACGACCCAGCGGAGGCCGCTTTGGATATACTGCTGCGCTTGCCTTACCGCATCGTGCGCGCGCTTCCCCGGCCGGAAGCCGTAGCTGTGCCATGAGAAATGCGGGTCAAAGATCGGTTCCATCACTTGCAGAAGCGCTTGCTGGAGAAGACGGTCCATCACGGTCGGGATGCCGAGCAGCCGTACGCCGCCTCCGGGTTTGGGGATTTCCACCCGTCTGACGGGCAAGGGGCTGTACGTTCCCGCAAGGAGTGCGGCTTTCACCGCTTCCCAGTGTGTGTTCAGGTAAGCTTGTAACTCCGTTACCGTTACCCCGTCCACACCGGGGGCTCCTCCGTTCTGTACCACTTTCCTGTAGGCCTTCAAGAGGTTCTCCCTTTCCAGCATCTTCTCCAGCAAGTCGTCCTGTGCTTTGCGAGAGGAAGGGGCGATTTGTGCCGGCAACGGACTCGGCACTCCAACGGTCCCTTGCGGCTTCACCGCTACCTCCCGCTGGCAGCCCTCTTGCGAGGTATTCTGCTGTCTATGCCCGTCGCGCGAACGCATCGGTTTCCTCTCTCCTTTCGGTTTGGCCCTTCCGCTTTCCTTACGTCCCGTACTCGCGTACTATGGCCTCTGCTGACTCCTGCGGATTCAGCGCAGCCTCCCGGCTGCGGTTACGAAGTCACTTCGCGCATGAAGTCACTTCGCGTATTCCGCAGGCCTCCCCGGATAAGAGCGTCATCTTTCCGCCCGCGACCACTGGAGTTTACAGGATTAGTCCTTGGCGGCTTTGGATTTCGTTGTGTGCTGGCAACTCATCCGACTAACCCTGCCTCGAATCCAGTTCGTGTACCTTGGCCCGTGCGTTTGCCTTAGGCTTCCTTCAGATTCGGCCTCGCGACCGACACCCTTGCCCTCGGCTAATGGTAGGCGCTCGCCAGCCCCCATTCCGGACTTTCACCGTAGAGATGACGCCCATGCCGGGCTAGAGTAAAGGGCTGGGGATTCCAGCCCCTCCTCATCAAACCGTACGTGAGGTTTTCCCTCATACGGCTTTCCGATGTTCGTCATTCATGTGCATGCAACTAGCAGAGCTTCTTTAGTCCACAGACATTGGCAATGTGTTTCACTTTGTGCCAGCAACTACGCCAGTTCCGCCGCTGGTGCTTTTTCGCGTACCCGCGCGTCAACCGCATAAGAATATACCAGTCCAGCTTCGCCATCTTGCGGTGGCTGTATGCCGTCATGTAGTAATTCTTCCATCCTTGAATCTTCGGATTTAACCAGTCCACGTGTTCTTGAATCGACTTATGCCGCATGGTCGCCGTTCCAAGCCGTTCTCTCACCACTTCCCAAATGTGCTTCTCCGCTTTCGCGCTCAGCCATTGCTGCGTGGTGTAATACGCCTGGTTCCGCGACGTCGCCGCTTTCGCCTTCCGGTGATGCAGTCCAAGAAAGTCAAACCCTTCCTCTCCTGTCCACATCCCCACGATCCGCGTTTTCGTCGGGTGCAAGGTCAGTTCCAGACGTTCCATAATTGCCCTAACCAACTGGCAGGCGTGCCGGGCGTCTTTCTTCGTCTTGCACACGATGACAAAATCATCCGCGTACCGGGTGAGTACCCCGACTTCCTTCCCGTGCTTTTCCCACAATCGGTCGAAGTAGTTCAGGTAAATGTTCGCCAATATCGGCGAGATCACTCCTCCCTGCGGTGTGCCGAGGTCCGAACGTTTGACGTTCCCTTCCTCCATCACGCCTGCCCCGAGCCATTGCCGGATCAGCTTTAGGACCCTTCGGTCGCTGATGCGCATTTCTACCAGCTTCATCAGTTTCTCTTGGTTGATGTTGTCGAAGTATCCTTGGATGTCGATGTCGACTACCCAGTTCCCTTTCCGGTTGCAGGCTTTGCGTATGCGTTCCAGCGCCTGCTTCGCTCCACGCTTGGGGCGAAAGCCGAAGGAACAGTCCTGGAAATCCGCTTCAAAGATTGGTTCCAGCACGAGTTTGGTTGCCATCTGAATGACACGGTCCCGTATCGTCGGTATGCCAAGCGGCCGTTTCCTCCCGTCCGCCTTGGGGATGTACTGGCGGCGTACCGGTTGCGGGACGATATCGACCCTCCCGGAGAAGGCGTTGGCATTCTTTCACAAAGGCGATTTCGCCCTGATTTTCGATATCCGCGATGGTTTCTCCGTCGACTCCTGCCGCTCCACGGTTCGCCTTGACTGCTCGCCATGCCTCCCATAACATATCCGTTCGATAGATCTTGTCATACAGTGCGTGGAATCGTCGCGTCTTGAACAAAGCAGGGGTCCTTCCCTCCCGCAGGTTGTGTTGTCCTGCGTTCCTCGGTACTATAACCCCCTCGGACTCCCTTCCTGCAGGCCGCTCACTTCACCTTTTGGGCTTAATAGAGTGCCTCTTTACGGAATTGTTCCGTGCAGGGGAGGGTCTCCCCAGTTCACGGTATCTTCTTTCATGTCGTGCCGCTCCCTCTACGCCGGAGGATTCTTTGCTGCCGCTCCAGGTTCCCGGCAGCTTCCGTGGCCTTCGCCCATGTACGCGGGGCTCGGCTTCCTCTTTTCCCTCTTGCGAGGCCTTTTTGACGACGCGGCAGGATTCACTTGATGTTACGGCCTGACATGTTGCTCGCCCTGTCTCTGACAGGTACTTTCGTCGATGCGCTTCTACGCACGGATTTCGCCGTACGCAGGCATCCTGGCTACACGGGGGCTTGGCCCCTCCCGTGGCCGGACTTTCACCGGCTAGAAGATACGTGCTTTCTGGGCACGCCGTACCGCAAAAAGAACTGCCGGCATCCAGCCGGCAGTTCTTCTATTCTCCGATAAGCCGAAGATGATTTACATTCTGACGATGTGCCCGATGACTTCTTTCGTCTCCGGGTCGAAGAGAACCGTGACAGGTCCGAGCAGCGCGTCCTGATCCGTCTTGTATGTTACGGCGACCAGCTTGCCGCCGTTCGCGCGGATGTCCTCCAGCAGCCGCTCCTTCCCTTCCAGCGGGATGACGGCCGCGTTCGCGGCGTCAATCAGCTCGACCAATGCCTCATCCTTCGCCGTGATCAGGTGCGCTTTGTCCTCATCCGAAAGCTGCTTCCAGGCGAGCTCGCGGTACTCCTGCTCTTCCGCCGGCGCCAACCATTCGCGCTGGTCGTCGACTTCGATGTACTGCGCGTGGCTCTGCGGAGGCAGGCTCTTCATGACGGCCGGGCCGTAATAGGCGCGCACCACCAGCCCCGGCTCAAGCAGCTCCGCATCCGCCGGCTGCTTGTCGGAGCGGACGATCAGCGTCTCCGGACCGGCAAGGAGCACCAGCTTGACTTCTCCGCCTTCCTCGTCGGCAAGCCCGATGCGCCAGCCGTCCTCCGTCTTCTCGACCGAATGGATGACCTGCTTGGCCACCAGATGCTGCTGCATGACCTTGATGGACGCGGCATGCGACTGAGCGGGATAGCTCATCGCCACCATCGGGCCGTATTCCGCTTCGATGGCCATGCCCGGCGCGAGATCTTCCGCGGCGAACGGCTTGCCTTCCGCATCGGTGAGCACCGTCTCCTTGTCCGCGTACAGGATGAGCCAATTGTCCGGACCGATCACATCAATCCGCCACCGGTCGCCGTCCTGCGTCACGCCGTTGATGTAGCCCGTGAACGTCATGTACTGCTCCTCGTCCTCCGCACCCGACAGTTCGATGCGGTTGCCTTTCCAATGGATTTCATATCCCGTCGCTTCCGCGATGCCGCGGGCGGGGAGATAAGCTTTGCCTTCAATGATGACCGGCTTCATTCCGGTTTCGGCGCCGTCAACGGCAACGATGATATCGGGCCTCAGCCACCCGCTGATTTTCTGTCCGATTCCGTCTGCGCCGGCCGAAGCCGCTGCAACGAGCAATCCCGCCGTCGTCATGACGGCCAGCCATTTCCGGGGTTGTCGCATGGTTTTCTCATCGCTCCCTTCCACAAAGTGCTGCAATTGCACCTTCACAGACGGAGCATTCCCCGAAAAGGTTACAGCCAGCCCCCGACATTTTTTGTCCGGTCCGGTTCAGCGGCTCTTGATCAGCGCCATCTCCTGCCTGCGCGCGAATTCTTCCGGCGAGACCGCCCCGCCGAACAGCGCCTGAACAAGCGTGTAATGTTCCTCGGCCGCAACCGGTTTCATCTGCACGTCCGCGTACAGCGTCACCTTGTTCGCCGTCCGCAGTTCGTTCAGCAGATCGCTGAACATCCGCGGCAGGTGAACAGAACGCGTGTTCACTTTTGTCGCTGGAATGATGCCCGCCTCCGTCACGGCGCGTTCTCCCCATTTTTTGACGAAATAGGCGACGAACTGCTTGGCCTCTTCCTTCACCTTCGAGTTCTCCGCCACGAACAGGCCGAGACCGGGGCCTCCGATCCAGTTGTTCAGCTCCCCCTTGCCGCCTTCGACGAGCGGGAAGGGGAAGAAGCCGATTTTATCCTTGAACGATTCCGCAACGTTCGGATTCGTCGTGTAATTCGGCACTTCCCATGTGCCGATTGCGAACATGGCCGCCTGTTCCGCCATGAATGCAGCCTTCGCCTCTTCATTGGACATGCCCATGAATCCGTCGTGAAAAGCGTCCAGCTCCACCAGTTCCTGCGTCAGCCGGGCCGCTTCGACAATCCGGGGATCGGTGAACCGGGACATCGCGATCGACTGATCCAGCAGATCCGCTCCGCCGACCCGGTCGACCAGATACATGAACCAGAAGGACAGCGTCCAGGCGTCCTTGCCGCCCAGCGCGATCGGCGTCACGCCGGCCTCGTTCAAGCGCCGGATGACCTCCTTCAGATCGTCGAACGTCTGCGGGGGGACCAGACCGCAGCGCGCGAAAATGTCCTTGTTGTAGAATACCGGCACGATGTTCAGTTCGACCGGCACCGCGTAGGTCATGCCATTCTTCTCGTACGCCTCCGTCGTGCCGGAGACGAACTGTCCGCCCAGCTCATCCTCCAGCAGGTCGTCGAGCGGGGTGAACAGGCCGCCTTCCACGTAGGGATCGAGAAATCCCGCCGCCCAAGTAAATCCGACATCCGGCAGCGCGTTCGATGCGGAGAGCACTTTCAGCCGGTCCTTGTACAACTCGTTTTCAAGCGCTTCCAGACTGACCGTGACACCCGGATGCTCGTCCATATACTCCTCGATAATGCGTTCGACCAGTTCGTTCTGCAACGATCCGATGTGCGGCCACGGCGACATCAGCCGGATCGTCACGCTCTCGCCCGCGTTCGCCGCGGGTGCTTCGCCGCTGCCGCAGGCCGCAAGCAGCAGCGCGGCGATCAGCATGACCGATGCCGCCGCCGGGATGCGGATCTTCACGATCTGTCCCCCTTTCCGATCAGGCGCCCTCAGGACGAATGATTGCGGTAGTCTCCCGGGCTGCTGCCTTCATACTGGCGGAACATCTTCGCGAAATGTTTCGCCGACTGATACCCGACGCGCTCCGCGATCTCCGCGACCGTCAGCTTCGTGCGCAGCAGCATGTCCTTCGCGCGCTGCAGCCGCCTGCGCGTCACGTATTCGCTGAACGTCATGCCCATTTCGTCCTTGAACAATACGCTGAAGTAGCTCGGATTGAGATGGACGCGGGTTGCGGCGTCGCGCATCGTGAACGGCTGATCGAGATTTTCGTCAATGTATTCCAGCGCTTCCCGCACCGGATCGCTGAGCGGTCTGCCGGTATCGCCGGTCTGAAGCAGCTCGCGGTCCACCACCTTCTCCATCCTGCCGATGCGCGCCCGCTCTTCGGCCTGGGCCAGAGCCCGCTCGACAGCCGAGATCAGCTTCTCCCGCCCGATCGGCTTGAGCAGGTAATCGACGACACCGAGCTGAATCGCCCGCTGGGCAAACTCGAATTCCGCGTAGCCCGAGATCAGGATGATCGCCGGCCGCTCCTCTTCCGGCATCGCCTTCAAGGTGTCGGCCAGATGCAGCCCGCTGATCTCCGGCATCTTGATGTCGGTGATCAGGAGCCGCACCCGTTCGCGCTCCAGGATGCCGAGCGCTTCGCGGCCGTCCGCGGCCGCCCGGATCGCATAGCGGCCGCCGTTCCACGCTTCCAGTATCCGGGAGAGCCCGGTGCGCGTGCGAGGCTCATCATCCACGATCAAGATGGTATGCGGGTTCATGTTCTACAACCTCCGTCCGGATCGGTATCGTCAAGGTGACGGTCGTGCCCTCTCCCTCGCGGCTCTCGATGGCAAGCACGCTTATGTTTGCCGTCTCACTGCGTGCATGAAGCCGCAGCCGCTGCTGCACATTGGTGATGCCGTAACCGGATGATTCCATCGCCTTGTCGGCGCCCATGGCGAGCTTGGAGCGGATTTTCCGAAGCTTCTCTTCGTTCATCCCCGCCCCGTCGTCCTCGACGATAACGTGAAAATAGCCGGGTTCCTGCGAGCGCTTCACCGTCACCGAGACGAATCCCGCACCGATCTTGTTCTCGATGCCGTGCTGGATCGCGTTCTCCACGAGCGGCTGAATGATCAACTTCGGCAGCAGCAGACGGTTGTCGTCCATCTCCGAATCGATGCGCCACGACAGCCGGTCGCCGAACCGCATGCCCATGATGAGCAGATAGCGCCGGATTTGCTCGAGCTCTTCGGCGAGCGTCACCCATTCCTCACGGTTGTGCCCCGTGATCGTGTAGCGGAACAGTTCGGAAAGCGCCACCACGTAATCGGCGAGCTCGTCTTCATTTTTCTCCAGCAGGGACCAGTACAACGCTTCCAGCGTGTTATACAGAAAATGCGGATGAATCTGCGCCTGCAGCGCTTTCAACTCGGCCCGGTTCTGCATGATCTCCTTCTCGTAGACCAGCCGGATCAGTTCCTTCATGTTGCCGACCATCTGGTTGTAGGTGTGGACCAGCTCGCCGATTTCCGCCGTCGAGGAGATGTGTTCGGCCGGTTTCAGTTCGCCGAACCGGACGCTGCGCATCGACTTGATCAGGCGGAGAACCGGCCGCGTGATCGCGGTGGACAGCAGCACCGAGAAAATGATGAACAGGACCGAACCGATGGCCGCGGATACGATGATGGCCGCGCGCAGAATGAATATGCCTTTCGTAATGGCTTCGACGGGCGTCAGAATCAGCAGCGTCCAGCCGGCAATGTCCGAGTGCTGCTTGACGAGCACGTAATGCCGATCGTTGATTTCCACGGTCTTGTCTTCGCTGGCCAGCAGGCTGGCATAATCCGCGCCGGACAACGCGTCGTCCGCGGTCGCCGCGATCAGCTGCCCGTCCCGGTCGAACAGCAGCGAGACGGCGCCGACGCCCATGTCTTCGCCGAGGCTGTCCAGCCGGAACACCTGCCGGTCGATCCGGACAAGCAGATAGCCGGCCGGTGCGAACGAACGCTGGATCAGATGAATCTGCCGGATCGCCAGCACCTCGTCCTCGCCGGCCTGAGACAGGCCGATCCAGTACATGCCGCCCCGTTGCTCATGGGCCTTCACGATGAACTCGCTCCCGACGACATCGTACAGCTCGTCGCCGCCCAGCGGAAACAGCCGGTCGCCTTGGCTCGTGTAGATTTCCACCGAACGGATGCCGCTCCCGTAGAGCATCACCTGGTCCGCGACCGGCTGCAATCCTTGCCGATCCAGGAAGGTAGGCTTGAAGCCGTCCTCCACTTCCCCCAGCAGGTTCTGGACATAGGTGTTGGTCGCCGCCTGAAGCGACAGGGAGTCGATCTGCTTCATCATCGCCTCCAGCCGGCCGTTGCCCTGCACGGCGGCATGGCGGATCAGCGTCTCCGCGTTCTGCTTGAGCAGGTTCGCAGCGGAATCGAAGATGACGAATCCGACGATGGTCAGGATGACGATCATGATGGACAGAAAACCGGCGAGCATCTGGCCGCGCAGCGTGTGCAGCCTTAGCAGCCGCCCGAGTCCGGCAAGATGCAGCCGGAGCGTCTGCACGACCCTCGCGAATGGCGTTCGCAATGGCTCACCGCCTTTCATGCTGCAGGCATCCGGCATTTGTAAAATCTTGTCTGTTTGCAGTTTAGGAAATGAGACCATTCGACGTCAAGCCGGACAGAACCGTGCCACTTCAGATTTTATCGCAAGTTATCAGATTCAGAAACTCCGGTTAACAAAAAACAAAAAATTCCCGGTGCCGTCATAACGGCTGGCGCCGCCCTCCCGGGAATTGACGACAAAGGGAAAAATCCGGTTCTTACCGCATTCATCCGTGATTCGGGAACACGACGCCCGGCGACGCGGCCGGAAGCAGCCGGCCGTCCACGTACCGCAGCACCGCGTTGCCTTCGGCGCAAAACGGCAACTCCGCATCTTCCGTCCGGATCACGCCTTCCACCGGCCGGACCGTCATGCCGATGACGCCCCGCAGCGCGCCCGACCGGTCCGTAACCACCCGCACGCCCGCGGGAGCGGTCAGCAGCAGCCGTCCGTCCTTGCAGACCGCCATCGTCTCCCGCGTGTTGTGCAGCTCGTACCGATGTCCGTCGACCATCCGGCTGTACGCCGTCTCGTCCGCAAGCTGCACGCCGTGGTCCATGCCCTTCGGCAAGAGGCCCGTGAACCACAGCTCGCCTTCCGGCGCCGGCAGAATGCCGCACAGCCGTTCGACATAGTCGAGCAGGCACAGGATGGCGGGAGAATACGCTTCGGTGTATCCTTCCGCGCCCGTCCACGGGCTCAGCACCTGCCCGAACCGCTCGATCCGCGCCATCGCCGCCAGGATCGGGTGAATCACCCAGGTCAGCTCGACGAACCGGCCGTAGTGGTCGAACGCCCGCGGCGCGTCTCCTCCGCGGCATCCCGCCACCTTGCGGCCGCGGCCTCATCCCCGAGCTCCGCGGCCATCCGGGCGAGGTAGCGGCGCCCGCAGAAGACGCTGGCCGTCAGATCCGGCGCCAGCAGCGGAAGGAGCGGCGAGTCCGGATCGCAGGCGGCCGGGTCGTCCCGATAAGGCGTGTCCGGGATATGCCAGAACCGGGGCGACAGGTCGTGCCCCGTGTCGAAGGCGCAGAACGCCTCCACGCAGCCCGTCCCGCGCGTGTTGCGATGGCGGGCCAGCCATTCGTCGTAGCGCGCCAGCGCCCGGTACATGTGCACAAGGAACGCCTTGTCCCGGCCGTTCAGCAGGTAGTGGTGCCAGACGCTGCGCGCGGGCGGCGTCACGAGCTGGATCTGCTTGAACACCGCGGAGCCGCCCGTCACCTTGTACGGAATCAGGCCGTCTTCCCGCTGCAGATCCGCGATTTGCCGGAACGTCGCCTCCGCCGTCTGCGGACAGAACCGCGCCAGCACCTCCGCGTTGATCGTGCCGGTACTCTCCAGCCAGCAGCCCCGGTAGACGCCGCCCTCCTGCAGCACGGGCCTCCCGGCGGCGTCCGCATCGACGCACAGAGCGAGCAGCTCGACCGCCTTCCGCCAGGCGCGGTCCAGCAACCCGCGGGATGTGGCGAACTTGACCCCGGATGCGGCGAACTCGTCCAGCAGCGCCGCGCCGGCCGGCGAGGCCGCGGCTCCCGCCGGTTCCAATGCCGCGAGTGAATCCGCCGCGCGGAGCCGATCAAGCAATTCCGCTTGTTCCGGCAACAGGTTCTCCTCCGTTCCATCCGTCGTCCAAACCGGTGAATTCCGGTTCGTCATAAGCGTAATATCGGCCCAGTGCCGAATGTAGGGTGACAATCTCGGAAAGGGAGGTCATGCGACATGGAAATCCGCAGTATTACCGACGCCGCGGTGCTGAACAACGGCGTCCGGATGCCCTGGCTCGGGCTCGGCGTCTTTCAGGTGGCGGACGGCGAAGAAGTGAGAAACGCGGTGCGTTGGGCCATTGAGGAAGGATACCGCTCGATCGACACGGCGGCGGGCTATCGGAACGAGACCGGCGTCGGCCAGGCAATCCGGGAGAGCGGCGTTCCGCGGGAAGAGCTGTTCATCACGACGAAGCTGGCGAACTCGGACCAGGGATACGAATCGACGCTGCGCGCCTTCGAGAAGCTGTACACCGAAGGCTACATCCGCGCGATCGGCGTCAGCAACTTCCAGATCCATCATCTGGAGTCGCTGAAAGAGACGAGCGGCATCATCCCCGCCGTCAACCAGGTGGAGTTCCATCCGCTGCTTACCCAGAAGGAGCTGCTTGCCTACTGCAAGCGCGAAGGCATCCAGCTCGAGGCGTGGTCGCCGATCATGAAGGGCAACCTCGACCTGCCGGTGCTGAAAGAGCTGGCGGCGAAATACGGCAAGACCCCGGCGCAGATCGTCCTCCGCTGGGATCTGCAGCTCGGCGTGGTCACGATTCCGAAGTCGGTCCGCCGTGAGCGGATTGCCGAGAATGCGGACATCTTCGACTTCGAATTGTCCGAAGAAGACATCCGCGCGATCGACGCGCTCAACAAGGACCACCGGTTCGGTCCGCATCCGGATGAATTCCTCTTCTGAGTCTCCGGGTTGGCATGATGCGTCAGAAAAAGCCGATGCCGTTTTCAGGCGTCGGCTTTTTGTTCGTTCCGGCTCAGTACGCCGCCCACGCGCAGACCAGCACCAGCACCGACCAGGCGATCTCGAGCATCCCGGTCGTCTTGACCGCGGGATGAAGACGCGGCATCACGGCGGCGCGGACCAGCAGCACCGCCGCGGCCGGGAGCAGCTCGGGCGGATACAGGAGCGTGACGACCGCAAGGAACGCCGCGTGATACAGGACCGAATACCAATAGAACGCCTTGTGGTGCTTCTCGCGGATCATCGTTTTCACATAGAAGATCGTCCCGGTAAAATAGAGCACGCTGAGCGCGAACAGTTCGAGCGCCAGCGAGGCGTCCGTCCCGTCTCCGACCCGGAAGGCAGCGAACGTCATCATGCTGAACAGGATGACGGCGGCCAGATCGTTCAGGAACGCCCGCTCGCGGTTTTGCTTCGCGAAGTACAGGTTGATCAGGATGAACGGCACGGCCAGCGGCAGCAGGGGCAGCAGTTCCGGCTCCAGGACCAGCAAGGCGGCGCCGACGGGCAGCAGCAGCCCGCCGTACAGCTTGAGCGGCCCGAGCCAGGCGGCCTTGCGCTTCGTCCGGATCCACTGAAGCGCGGCGTACGCGAACAGGTACGAGAGCAGCCAGGCGAAGAACAGCAGCGCGTGCTGCCACGCCGGGGCAGAAGCGATGACGCCGAAGAGCAGCGGCAAAATCAGCATCGCCCAGGCGCCGTGCTGTTTCGGTATATAGACATTGCGCATGGGTACACCCGCTTTCTGACGGAAGAATCTTGCTTCCAGTATACCCTTGCGGACTTCGGGCCATTGTGACACGGGTCACGAAGCCGGGAAACAACAAGCAGGACCAGAAGCTGAAGCAGCCTCTGGTCCTACTCGTTTTTTCGCCCCTGTCTTTCCCGGAACAAATCCAGGATCCGTCTGTAATTTGTCGGTCTGGATACCGTCGCTTCCTTCCCTAGTTCACCGGGCTTGTCCCCCTCGAAATATACCTTGGCGTACTTCTCGTCAATCTCGATCACCTTGTCGATGTTGACCAGATTGCCGCGATCCGCACGCACGAAAGGCAAATTCAAGGCTTGCAGGACATTCTGGATTTTCTCCAGGCTGTCGAACGGAAAGTAGTAGACGTCATTCTTCGTATGAATCAGGATGCGGGTCTTGTCGGCGGTGAACTTCAGGATCTCCATGACGTCCAGCTCGACCAGACCGGATTTCCCGTCTTCGTCCCTTGCGACTACCCATTTCACAAGACCACCATTACTTGTTCAGAAGTTCGGCAGGGACTTTAGGCTGGTTGCCCCAGATCCAGCTTGCCGTGCAGACGACGACAAGACCTGCGCAGCCGACAACCGTCGCCAGCAGATGGAGGGCTTTTTTCTTCATCCTGTTTCACCGCCTTTCCTGGGTAATCTTATTAGTGATAGCACCTGGATAAACCAGGTGATCGCTAATAGCTGAGATTGGAACAAGAAGTTCGAAGCGACTAGTACTGTGGATCCGATTTTCAGGACAGGGAAATATTTAGACGGAATTCTAGTTTGTTCTTCAATTCTAGATGGCGAAAATATAATAGTCAATACCATATTTACTATATTAAAGGTGTTTATATAAAAATTAGTAAGTTCAATAAACGGCAATAATGCGGCCACTCCGGCCGAAACGACGATGCACACCGCAGCCGACTGGAAGTGATATCCTCCTGAAATGCTTCTCAGCAAACCGAACGCGAACAGCACTTGCATCGTTTCCCGATAGTTGCCGAACAACAGTCCCAGAATTGTCGCGACCAGCAAAGTAAACACAGTGTTTAGAAACAGGTGAAATCCGAATTGAAGCCGCGCTTCCGAATAGGGATGATCCGGCACTTCGCTTTTGAGCCAATGCGCCAGACGAAACGCAAGTCTCTCTACCATTGCGTCCTCTCTCTCCTCAATGCGATATAGATCAGGAACAGCACGATCACGACCGCGATCATTTCGACAAAGTACAGCCTGTTCTTGAGCAGGTGCAGGAACGAGAGCAGTATGAACGTCGCGACTGTTATTACCAAGATCAGCATGTTTTCATGCTTGACTTTAAAGTGTTGCAGAGAAAACGAAAACCCGTAGCCCAGCCGGTACAACAAATAACTTAACAATAAGACGGTGCATGAAGATACAGCCGAAAGAATGTAGTAACCTGTGCCGCCTGCCTGCACTTCGGCGACCGATGCAATGCCCGTGAGCTGCAAACCGTACAGGAACGCAGTCTGGACCAAAATGACCGATGCATACCCCGTTACCGCAACGATGAGCGAACCGATCAGCGAAATCCGCAGCGTATAGAAAATGAACAACGTGAACAACACCAGACCGATCATGGGTGTCCACGAACCCATATCGATTTCATGCCATATGGCATAGTTGAGCAGTGCCATCAGAACAGAGATGGGAACGATCTGCAGATTGTACTTCAGAATATTGAATCGAAACAGCGTGAACGAAACGGCAAAAATCGACCAAGTTTCCAATGTAGAGAACGCGATAAAGAGAATTTCATTCATTTATCCTGTCTCCCGTTCATCGCTTGTAATTTTTTGCAGACCGATATGGTCAATTCTGTCGATTATCTAAACTTATTCTTCATCAATTAAAATTTTCCTCTTTTGGGAATAAGAAAAACGAACCCTTTGAAAAAAGGAGTCCGTTTTTGCTTTACTGTCCATATGGTTTTTATTTATCCGGCTTGCAGGTGCCGTCTTCGCAGACTTCGCCGGATGCGTCGGATTCGGCCATGATGAGCGGATGCTCGTCTTGCCAGGCCCGCTGCAGGACGTCGAGAAACACGCTGTCCGGCTGCGCGCCCGAAACGCCGTACTTCCGGTTGATAACGAAGAACGGCACGCCCCGCGCGCCGAGACGGCTTGCTTCGATTCCGTCCGCCTCCACTTCGTCGGCGTGAGCGCCGGATTTCAGCATCTCCTCCGCCGCTTTGCGGTCCAATCCGGCCTGCTCCGCGATGTCGGCGAGCGTCCTGTGATCGGCCACGTTGCGGCCGCTGGTGAAGTACGCTTCGAACAGCCGCTCGATCACGTCCTGCTCTTTGCCGTGCCGTCCCGCGAACTTGATCAGCCGGTGCGCATCGAGCGTGTTCGACGGAATGACAACGCCGAAGCGGAAGTCGATCCCGACTTCCCGGCCCTGCTCCGCCACCCGCTGGTTCATCTGGACAGCCTGCTCGCGGCTGATGCCGAACTTGGCGGCCAGCACATCATACAGATCCCGTTCGGGCTCTCTGGCCGCATGCGGATCGAGCTGAAAACTGCGGTACTCCACCGTCACGTCATCCTTGTGTTCGAACCGGCTGAGCCCTTCCTCGAAACGGTGTTTCCCGATGTAGCAGAAAGGACAGGCCACATCCGACCAGATTTCGACTTTCATCGCTCCGCTCCTTTCCCGGGCCGCTCAGGCAAGCGCCCGCTTCACGACCGCTTCAAGCGGCGTCGTCTCCCCGATGAGCCGGGTCAGATCATCCGAGGTTTGCGCGAACTCGCCCTCGTCCAGCTGCGCGTAGAGCGCCGCGAACATGGCCGCGGCAGGTTCGGGCATGCCCCAACCCACGAGAATCTTCGCGTATTCGGCGGCCGTCGCCGGTTTCAGCACCACCGGCTTGCCGGAGACGTCCGACAGAATCTGCGCCAGCTCTTTCATCGTCCACAGCTTCGGCGCCGTAATTTCGTAGATCCGGTTCTCGTGGCCGTCCGACGTCAGCACGGCCGCCGCCGCCTTCGCCATGTCGGCCCGCGATGCCGTGTTCAGGCCGGCCGTCGCGATCGGCGTCACGAGGGCGCCGCTTTCCACGGCCTGGCGGAGCGATTCGTTCACGAACACTTCGGTGTAGAACGTGTTGCGCAGGAACGTGTACGGAATGCCCGACAGGCGGATCATGTTCTCGGTCGTCCGGTGCAGCAGGCTCAGCGCGAGGCGGCTTTCCTGAGCCCGGAAAATGCTCGTGTACGCGATATGCGTGATGCCGGACATCTTCGCCGCCCTTGTGACCGTCGCGTGCTGCAGCGCCCGCAGCGTCTCGTCGCTTGCCTCGGAGCTCGAGACGAACAGCAGCTTGCCGCCGCCTTCAAAGGCCTTCAGGAGCGACGCCAGATCGTTGTAGTCGCCGTGCCGGACTTCGACGCCCTTCTCCGCCAGCCATGCCGCCTTCTCCACATTGCGCGCGACCGCTATCAGCCGGTCCGCCGGCACTTTCTCCAGCAGCGTCTCCGCCGCGATCCGGCCCAATTGCCCCGTTACGCCGATTACGATAATGCGCATCGTTCACTCCGCCTCCTCGTGAAAGTCTATGTTTAATATGACACTAACTTTATTATAGTGACTTCACATATTAAAATGCAAACGGTCTGCGGCGAGGCTGCAGCGTGATATGTGCACGTTGCAGCCGTCCACAGGCCAGGAGTGAGGCTTCGCGCGGCGCTGTAACGTGGCATGCACGCTACGGCGTTCCGGCGAGGCCCGTACCGATTCAGAAATTCAGCGCGATCTCTCGCGCGCGGCGGAGCGCCTCCTCCCGGATGGCCGACGCCCGTTCGGGGACGGCTCTCATCCCCTCCACATAGAGGCATTCCACATCGGTAATGCCGACAAACTCCATGATGACCCGCAGATGGCGATGCCCCATCTCCAGCCGTTCGTCCGGCGAGCCCGGCGACAGGAAGCTGCCGCTCGCCTGGATGTGCAGCGCCTTTCGGCCCGCCAGCAGCCCGACCCGGCCGACGTCCGGAATGTACCGGAACGTCTTGCCCGCGATGCAGAAGGCATCGATGTACCGCTTCAATGCCGGCGGGTACGAGTAGTTCCAGGTCGGCGTGACGAACACGTACTTGTCCGCGGCGGCGAACTGATCCGCCAGTTCGTTGATGCGCGCAATCTTCGCCTGCTCCTCCGCGGTCAATTCTCCGAAAGCGATGCCCGAGCCGAGCTTCTCCCAGCCGGCGAAGACGTCGGCGTCGAGCTCCGGGATGTCTATCGCGTACAGATCGAGCCGGATGATCTCGTCGTTCGGCTTCGCGTCCCGGTACGCCTCAAGGAACGCTTCCCCCGCCGCCATGCTGCAGGAAACGTCGGGACCGAACGGATGAGCCGTAATGTACAGCAAGGTAGCCATATTCCGTCCCCTCACCGCCGTATCGTTAATTGGCGGCCGCGACCTGCCGGGTCGCGACATTGAGCCGGTTGTATAAATTCGCCGTCGCGATGCCGGCGATGAGCGTCGCCAGCGCCTGACCGGCGTAATGGCGCTCGGCCTCCCGGTAAATCTCGTCCGGCACCGGGTCCGGCCGGTCGGCGATGCGGGCCATCGCCTCGCCGAGCGCGAGGGCCGCCCGCTCCGCTTCGGTGAATCGGGCGGAATCCCGCCAGCCCGCGACGGCCATCACCCGCTCCGGCGTCTCGCCCGCCTGCAGCGCGTTGTGCGAGTGCAGCTCCACGCAGACGCTGTCGCCGTTGATCCGGCTCACCCGCAGGTAAACGAGGAAAAGCGTCCGCTTCGGGATGCCGGACTGTTCCGCAGAAGCGAACAGCGCGCGGCCGAGCGCCTGCAGCGGATCGGCCAGATCGGGCACGAGCGCCACGGGACTTGCCATGCGAGGTTTCAGCGACATGTTCAATCCACTCCTTGATCTTCCGGAATATGCGGGCCCTGATCGAGCCCTGCACGAAGATGACGGAGCGGACGGGGCGGAATGTGACAACCCGGAGATCTGTCACATTGGCGGGTTCTTTTTCGTCAGTCATAATGGAGGGAGTATCACTTCATGCGGGAAGGAATGTATGGATGATCGCACAAGAACGGCTCTCGGAACAATTCGAGGCGCATCGCCGGCATCTGCTGGCCGCGGCGTATCGCAT
Source organism: Thermobacillus composti KWC4 (assembly GCF_000227705.2). Lineage (GTDB taxonomy): Bacteria > Bacillota > Bacilli > Paenibacillales > Paenibacillaceae > Thermobacillus > Thermobacillus xylanilyticus. The sequence goes on along the minus strand of NC_019897.1, from coordinate 494,483 downwards.
GCTCGGATCGCTGAGCGAGGCGGAGGATGCGGTGCAGGAAGGGTGGCTCCGGCTCTGCCGCGCGGAGACCGAAGCGATCGAAAATCTGGGCGGCTGGCTCACCCGGGTCGTGTCGCGGGTCTGCCTGGATATGCTCCGGTCGCGGAAAAGCCGGCGCGAAGAGCCGCTGGATACGCACCCGGCGGAAACGTATCCCCTGACCGAAGACCGCGAGGCTGGCCCGATCCCGAGCGGGAGGCGCTGATGGCCGAATCGGTCGGCTTCGCGCTGCTCGTCGTGCTGGACCGGCTCAAGCCCGCGGAGCGCGTCACGTTCGTGCTGCACGATATTTTCGGCATGCCGTTCGCCGAGATCGCGCAGGTCGCAGGCAAGTCAGAAGCCGCCGTCCGGAAGCTCGCCAGCCGGGCCCGCCGCCGGGTGACCGGCACGGCTCCGCGGGATTCGGCCGACCTGGCCGGCATGCGCCGGCTCGTCGACGCGTTCATCGCCGCGGCGCGCGCAGGTGACTTCGATGCGCTGATCGCGATGCTCGACCCCGACGTCACGCTGCGCGACGACACGGACGGCGGCGAGCGGATCACGCGCGGCGCGGAAGCGCTCGCCCGCCGCATCTGCGGCCGCGCGCTGGCCGCCCAGACCGCCGTCGTGGACGGCGTCATCGGCGCCGTCGCCGCGCCGCTGGGGCGCCTGGCCTACGCGCTCAAGTTCGATATCCGCGGCGGTAAGATCGCCGCCGTCGAGCGGATTGCGGACCCGGCGCGGCTCGCGGCGCTCGACCTTCACGTGCCGTTCGTCCAGGCGCCATCACGCTACTCCGCGATCTCCCGAAGATAGAAGATCGCGATCTGCGTCCGGTCGCGCAGCCCCAGCTTGCCGAGAATTTCGGTGATGTAATTTTTCACCGTGCCTTCGCTCAAGAAAAGCGCCTGCGCGATCTCGCGGTTCGACAATCCGTCGGCGATCTTGCGGACGATCCGCTGCTCGGCGTCGGTCAGGCCGAAGTCGGCCAGCCGCTTCCGCCCGGACGGAGCAGCTTCGGCGCCGCCGGCATGCAGCATGCCGGCCAGCTTCCGCGCGACATCCGGATGCATCAGCGTATGGCCGGCATGCACCGCGCGGATGCCTTCCGCAATCGTATCCGGCGGGACGTTCTTGAGCAGGTAACCGCCGGCGCCGTACTTGAGCGCCTTCACGATATATTCATCATCGTCGAACGTCGTCAGGATGAGCACCTTGACGTCCGGCGCCGCCTCGCGGATGAGGCGCGTCCCTTCCACCCCGTCGCACACCGGCATGCGGACATCCATCAGGACGACGTCGACCTCCCCCGGGTGCTCCCGCACGAACCCGACCGCCTCCTGCCCGTCGGCGCAGACGCCCGCCACTTCGATATCCGGCATCGTGCCCAGTATCAGCCGCAAACTCTCCCGAATGAACGGATCGTCATCCGCCACCAGTGTCCGAATCATCAAGCATCCCCTCCCTCCGCTGCCGCATCCGTCATTTATCGAAAAAACACCGCAAGCCGCACCACGGTTCGCCGTTTTACCGCCTGCCACTCCATCGTCCACCGAAAAAACACCGCCGCTCCATCAGACCGCCTTCGCTCCGCACCGCCAGCCCTCCGAAACGGCTGACCGTCACCGCCGCGGCAAAATCGTCCGCACGGCGAACCGCTCGCCGGCGATCACCTCAAGCCGGCCGCCAACGAGCCGCGTCCGCTCCTCCATGCCGAGCATTCCCAGCCCCTTGCGCAGCTCCCCGCCTTCCGGCACGGCCCCGTTGTTGCTGACCGTCATCCGCAGCTCCTCCGGCGCGTATTCGAGCTCGACGGTCACCTCCGTGGCCTCGCCGTGGCGAAGCGCGTTCGTGACCGCCTCCTGCGCGTTGCGGTACAGCACGATCGCGTCGCTCGGATAGAGCGGATAACACGCGCCGACCGCCCGGAACCGGACGGCGGCGCCGCTCGTTCCGGCCAGCTCCCCGATCAGCGTCTCCAGCGAATATTCACCGCGGGCCGCTTCCGCCGGCTTCAGCCGCCGGACGGTCGACCGCAGCGCGTCCATCGCGCCCGCGAGCTGGTCCCGGACTTCCCGGACCAGGTTCATCGCTTCGCCGCGGCCGCCGCCGTCGATGCTGATCGCCGCTTCGAGCATCATTTTCAGCCGGATGAGCCGGTGGCCCAGTTCGTCGTGCAGATCGTGCGCAATGCGGTTTCGCTCCTCGAGCTGCGCGAGCTCCTGCACCTTCGACGCGTGATCCAGCGCCGTGCGGCGCGCTTCCTCCAGCTCGCGGTTCCGCGTCTGCAGCTCATGGTACAGCGCCTCGATCTCCCCGCTGTCGACCGCCGTCTTCCGGATGTGCCAGAGGAGCAGTGCGATCGCGGCATACCCCAGGTTCGCCGCCGCGAGCAGCTTCTCCCCGAAATGCGGCCACGCCGCGAGGTTCAGCGCGGCGAACGCGACCACCGCCCGCGGAATGAACGCGCCCGGGCGTTCCGGCGGGGTATACAGCGCCGCAGAAACGGCGAGCGGCAGCAGACCGCCATAATGCCAGGCGAACGCCGCGAGCGCCGACGTTTCGACGAGAAACGGCAGCGGCGACGCGCGCCAGGCCTCGCGCCCTTCGAGACCGTCGCGCAGTCTCATCACCAGCAGCAAGCCCAGAAGCAGATACACATACAGCGCCTCGTCCGTCACACGGTCCGACATCAGGATGGAGGCGACGCCCGCAACGACGACCGTCAGATAACGAAGCATGAGATAGGCTGCGTTCAAGGATACCGTACCTTTCCCGGATCGTTGCTCCCATTATAGCACGAGTCGGCGCGGGTGACGGCGCGCACCATCAAAGATGACTTTCGTCATCCCGCTTCATGACTTCATCCACCTGACCGGACGCCTCCGATTGCGCTACGCTGGAGTCAAACAGAACCGCATGCAGGGAGGAAACACGATGAGTCTGGTTCGACTGCGCCAAGTGGTCAAACGATACGGCACGAAGCTGTCGGTCGATCATCTGTCGCTGACGATTGAACGCGGCGAAATTTTCGGACTGCTCGGGCCGAACGGCGCGGGCAAAAGCACGACGATCAAAATGATCTGCGGCCTGCTCCGCAGCGACCAGGGCGAGATCGAGGTGGACGGGGAATCGGTGCGCCGCCATCCGCTCTCGGCCAAATCCAAAATCGGCATCGTGCCGCAGGAGATCGCCCTCTATGAACAAATGACGGCGGTGGAGCATCTGCGCTTCTTCGGCAGACTGTACGGGCTGCGCGGCAGGCAGCTCCAGGAGCGGATCGACGAAGCGCTCGCCTTCGTCGGACTGACAAGCCACCGGAACGAGCGTCCCGGATCGTTCTCCGGCGGCATGAAGCGCCGGCTCAACATCGCCTGCGCCATCGTCCATCAGCCGCGGCTGATCATCATGGACGAGCCGACCGTCGGCATCGATCCGCAGTCCCGCAACCACATCCTCGAATCGGTGCGGGAGCTGAACCGGCGCGGCGCCACCATCATTTACACGAGCCACTGCATGGAAGAAGTCGAAGCGATCAGCACGCGGGTCGGCATCATCGACCACGGCAGACTGATCGCGCTCGGCACCATCCGGGAGCTGCTGATGCAGGTGGAAGAGCAGGAGAAGCTCGTCATCGAGACGGAAGGCCTGACCGATCAAGCGGTCGAAGAGATCAAGCGGCATGCGTCCGTCCAGCGGGTGGAGCGCCGGGACGGCGTGCTGGAAGTCTATCTCCGGCACGCGCAATCGTACCTGCAGGACATGTTGTACATTCTCGCCAAGCATGAGGTGCGCATCGCGTCGCTCCGCAACGAGACGCCGAACCTGGAGACGCTGTTCCTGACGCTCACCGGCCGCAATCTGCGGGACTAGGAGGTACGGACGATGCGAACGATCGGAACGCTCATACACCATGAACTCCGCCGCATGATACGGGCCAAGGAGACGTTCTGGCTGCTCATTTTCATGCCGCTCCTGCTCATCTTCATCCTCGGCAACGCGCTGTCGGGCTTCTTCGATCTGGAGGACCGCAAGATCGACCCGATCGAAGTCGGCCTGGTCGTGCTGGACGAAGCATCGGACGACACGGCCGGACTGCTCCGCACGGAGGAGATGGCGAAATGGCTGTCCGTCCGCGGGTTTCCGGACAAGGAACAGATGCTGGACGCGCTGGAAGACGGGAAGATCGGATACGGCGTGGCGGTGCCGGAACATTTTGCGGAGAATGTGGCATCGGGCAGCGCGGCGGCCTGGGAACTGTATCCCGGCAAAAATGGAGACCGCAACCTCGTGGCGGAGAGCGTGATCGGGGGGCTGCTCGACCGGATCAACTTCGTCCAGTCGGCCGTCATCGCGCTCGGAGATCCGCAAGCGGCCGAAGCCGCCGTCCGGGGCGCATCCGGCGCAGAAGGCTCTTATGTGAACGTCACGGCGCCGGACATGAGCGGCCGTGACTACTCGGCGCTGGAATATTACGCCGCCCAGATGCTCGTCATGTTCCTGCTGTACTCCGGCATGGCCGCCGGACTGTCCATCGTCGATGAGAAGGAGACGCGCACGCTGAACCGGATTTATGCCGCGCCCGTGAAGCCGATTCAGGTGCTTGTCGGCAAAATTGCGGGCAACGGGCTCGTCGCGTTCGGCCAGGCGCTGGTCATCATCCTTTTCACCACGACGGTGTACGGCGTGGACTGGGGAGACCGTTACGCGCATCTGCTCGCGGCCTGCCTGCTCACCGTCATCGGGTCCGTCAGCCTGGCCGTCATCGTCGCCGCCTTCACAACCCGGGCGCGCACCGTCCAGGCGATCTTCATCGCGCTGACGGTGGTGATGACGTTCCTGAGCGGCGGCTTCTCAAGCGAAATCGGCGACTTCCTGGAGCGGCTGGGCACATTCACGTTCAGTTACTGGGCGTCGCAGAGCTTTATCCATCTCATCCTGGGCAGCGCGGATTCGATCGTGCAGGAACGGCTGACCGTGCTCGGCTCGATCGCGGCGGGACTGTTCCTCATCTCGGCCTTGCTCGGCAGAAAGGCGGTGTCCCATGAATAGCTGGTTCATTGCCGCAAATCTGGTCCGCAGAACGATCGGCAATGTGAAAGGATTTCTGATCTTCATCCTGATGCCGGCCGTGATCGTCTCGACGATGACCGGCCTGGTCTCCTCGTCGGGCGACGGCAAATCGGCCGTCGGGTATGCCGATCTGGACGGCAGCGAGCTCTCCCGTTACGTGCTCCGGGCGCTGGAGCAGACAGGACGCTACGAGCTCGTCCAGGCGGAGACCGACCGGGAAGCCGCGGACATGGCGGCGGACCGCGACGTCTCGGCGAGCTTCGTGATTCCCGCCGGTTTCGAGGCCGGCTGGCTGGCCGGACAGAAGCCCGAACTTGTGCTGATCCGGCTCGCCATCGACGAGGCGTCCGTGATGCTGCAGCTGGATCTGGACGGCATCGTCCGCAACATGGTCAACGCGGCCGCCGCGGCGGAACTAGCGGGAAGCGGAGATGTCCGGAGCGATGCGCTGGCAGTGCTGGACCGGCATCTGCAAGGTCTGGTCGGCAGCGTGAAGATGAGCGAAAAACGCGACAACACGCGGAGCTATCTCGGCATCGGATTTGCGCTCATGTTCCTCATGATGCTGATCAACCAGAGCGTCTCCGTCATCGCCGAAGACCGCCGCAACCAGACGATGGCGCGCGTCTATGCGGCGCCGGTGCGGAGCTGGCATATCGCGGTCGGCAATTTCTTCGGCAGCGTGTTCATCGGCACGCTGCAGGTGCTCGGCATCACCGCTCTGTCGCACCTGGTGTTCGGGTACGATTACGGCGTGCCGGCCTGGATGGAGCTTGTCGTGATGGAATGCTTCATCCTCGCGTCGCTCGGCATCGCCAGCGCGGTCGCCGGGTTCATCCGCACAACGAACCAGCTCAACATCATCAACACACTGATCATGACGCCGACGTGCATGCTCGGCGGCTGCTTCTGGCCGATCGAATTCATGCCGTCGTTCATGCAGAAGCTGGCGAACTTCGTGCCGCAGAAATGGGCGATCGAAGCGATCAGCCTGGGCGCCGACGGAGCGGCGCCGGCCGAGCTCGCCCTCCCGCTCGGCATCCTGCTGCTCTTCGCGGCGGTGCTGCTCGGCTTCGGCACGGCGGTGCTGCGTCCGGCGAAGTAGCGAAGCAAGCGCGCACGATGCGCCGCGGACGGGTTATAATGGCGGTGAGCATGATGGGATGTGCAATTTCGCCAGGGGGGGACGCGGGTTCATGCGGTACAGCGGGATTCGGGACGGCCTTTTCATCCGGAGGATCAACCGTTTCGTCGCCGAGGTCGACATCGGCGGAAGCACGGAGAAGGTGCATGTGAAGAATACCGGCCGGCTGGCGGATTGGCTCGTGTCCGGGCGCCGCGTCGCCCTGGCGGAAGCCGGCCGCGACCAGCCCGGCCGCAAGACCCGTTACTCCCTGATCGCCGCGGAGCGGCAGGGCGGATGGGTGAACATCGACTCGCAGGCGCCGAACGCGGTCGTCCGCGAGGCGCTTCAGGCCGGGCGGATCGTTGAACTGCCGTCCGTCCGGTCGTTGCGCGGGGAGGCGGCGTTCGGCGGGTCGCGCTTCGACTTTCATTTCGATGACGGCGTTCGCGAAGGGTTCATCGAAGTGAAAGGGGTGACGCTGGAACGCGGCGGCACCGCCCTGTTCCCGGACGCCCCGACGGCGCGCGGCGCCCGGCACCTGGAGGAGCTGGCGAAGGCGGCGGAGAGCGGATATGCCGCCTTCGTCATTTTCCTCGTGCAGATGGAGGGGTGCCTGCGGTTTGCGCCCCATGAAGCGGAGGACCCGCGCTTTGCCGAAATGTTGAGGCAGGCGGCGCGGGCCGGCGTGCGCATCCTGGCCTATGACTCCGTCGTGTCGGCGGACGAGATCGTCATCGGCGGGCCGCTGCCGGTTACAGGTGTCCTCCCGCCTCCCTGAGTCCGCGGCGGGCCTGCCGCCGGTATTCGCCGGGCGATTTGCCCGTCCATTTCTTGAACGCGTTCTGGAAGGCGCTCGGTTCGATGGACACGCCGCCCCTGATCAACCGCTGGATGTACGGGCACGCCGGCCACAAGGTCATGAAGCGGAACATTCTGCAGTTCTGCGGCATCCGCCCCGTCAGGATCACCGAGATCGGACCGGTGCACGGCTCGACGGAGCAGAAGCGCAGCGCCTGGTTGGACAAGGCGGAGCGCCTCGGCGAACGCCGGGCCTAGACGGACGGTTCGTGGGCAGCCTCCGCCTCGGCCTTCGTGCGATGGACCGTGCCGAACCGGTGCTCGGGCGGCGCGTAGATGGTATACAGCTTCAACGGCCGCGGGCCGATGTTCGTGACGTTGTGCCAGGTGCCGGCCGGAATCATGATGGCGTCGTCCTCGGACACGCGCCTTGTGAAGTTGAGATTGTCTCTCCGGGGACCCATTTGCACCAGGGCGAATCCTTCCTCAATCCGGATGAACTGGTCGACATTCGGGTGCACCTCGAGGCCGATGTCGCTTCCCGGCTCAATGCTCATCAGGACAACCTGCAGATGCCGTCCCGTCCAGATCGCTCTGCGGAAGTCGGTATTCCATTCGGCGGCCTTCTCAATGTTGATCACATGGGGGGTGCCGCCGTAATCCCGCAGATCGGGGCGCTGCCTGTCTTCCTGCCGGCCACCGCCGGAGCTGCCGGAGCCTCCGCAGAGGCACGGACGCTCGTACGCCGGATAGGCCGGGTAGAACCCGCTGTAGGGCCATGCATGCGGCCACTGCACGCCATAGTAGGGATGATGAGAGAAATAATAGGCCAATCTCGCTCACACTCCTCGGTTAACAGGGATTGGTGTCGGAATCTGCAAGCATCGTATGCATCTGCCCAGATGGGTGTGAGCGGAGATGGAAAATGCACCACATATGCCGAGACCTGCTCCATCGCCCCGGATCTGGTGCAAATGTGCACCAGGTCGGGCCAGCTTGCCGCCGATTATGCCGGCACGCGCCGCCAGCCGCTCATGCCGTTAACCCTCCACCGCGCTCCCGGCCGCGGTCTGCGCCGCCGGCGCGGTGAACCGCATCCGCGACGCGACCAGCGCGCACACGATGAGCAGCGCCCCCGCCAGGCCGTACGCGCCGAACAGCGTCGCCTGCTTCACGAGCAGTCCGGAGCAACCGGTGCCGATGAGCAAGCCGGCCATCATGAGCGGCAGGATGATGCCGTTCGTCCGCCCGACGTAGGCCTCCTCCACTTCCTTGATCATCAGCGCGCTGAGCACGACCTGGAAGAACGTCATCGTCACGCCGGACAGCAGCCGGACGCCTCCCGTCAACACCGGCCACAGCGACAGCACTTCGACGAAGGTGCCGATGCCGAAAATGACGAGCGTCCACGGCACGATCCGGCTTCTGTGCCGGTCGACCCAGCCGGAGAGCCCCGCCGCCAATCCGCCGCCGATCAGCAGCCCCGCACCCTCGAGCATTGCGAACCATTGCACCGCTTCCTTCTGCAGCCCGAGCCGCTCCATGATGACGAACACATCAAGCGGCGCGACGATGCCGGAGGAGATGCCGACGAGGAGGAACATGACGGCCGCCAGCTTCAGCGTATGGTGCCCGGTCACGTAGCGGAAACCGTCCCTGACGTCCTTGAGCGGCGAACTTTTCGGCCCGCCGTCCTGCACGCGCGGCGTGGAAGGCAGCAGAAGCTGCACGGCCGACGCCGCCGCGAACACGAAGGCGAGCGCCGCAAGCGACCAGTCGATGCCGAGGCGCGTATAGACCAGGGTGCCGACCATCGGCCCGATGATCATGAACAATGCCGACATGCTCTGGGTGAAGCCGATCGCCGCTTCGACATGCTGCTCCGGCACATGCCGCTTGAACAGCACCGCCGAGGAAGGCTGCGAGAACTGGCTGACGACGGCGGACACGACCGTGGCCGCGAACGCGGCCTGCCACCACCCGGCCGCCACCATACCCAGGATGGCCAGGACGGATACGGCGCTCAGCGCGTCGCCGATGACGACGGTCCGCTTCGGATTCCACCGGTCCGCGAACGTGCCGCCGATCAGCGAGAAGACGAAGATCGGCAAATATTCGAACGTGGTCAGCAGCGCGACGGCCGCCGGATTGTTGTTCGTCTGCTCCATGATGTAGAACAGCAGCGCCATGTTCCGGATCCAGATGCCGGCCTGCTGCAGCAGATCGGCGCCGGCCACGACAAGAAACACGCGGTTGCGGAACAAATGTGCCATGCGGCATTCTCCTTTTGTCCAAGATTATAATCCGACCGGTCAGTTTAATTAAAGGCATAAAGGCGGACCAACGCGCTGCGGGCAGGCAGCCGCCGGCCGGCGGCCGCGCGTCGACACCTGCCGGTGCCGGCGTGCCGGCGCCGGCGACAGCCGCGAGCCGGAACCCGCCACCCTACTTCGCGCTGATCCCGCGGATGAACAGCTCCGCCGCTTTCCGGTAGATCGCCCGCGCCCGTTCGCGGGGCACCTTCTCGTAGTAGGTCATGCCGAGCCCGCCCATCGTGCTGGCGAAAATATACGTCAGCTCCGCCGGATCGTCCCGCTTGAACTCGCCCGAAGCGATGCCCTCCTCGATGATCGACTGGATGACGGGATATTGCATCTGCACGAGCTCGATCATTTTCTCGAACGTACCGGTATCGACGCCCTGGCTGGTGAGGAACTCGTCGACGACTTTCAGGAACGGGTCGTCGAAATCTTCCTGCCAATAGTCGGCGAGGGCGTACAGCTTCTCGACCGGCGTCATGCCCGGCTTCACGATTTTCTGCCAGCCTTCGATCCACTCGATCGTCTTCTGCTCGAAAATCTCCATGAGAAGCTGATGCTTGCTCTTGAAGTGGTAGTAGATGCTGCCCTTGCTCACGTTCGCGTGCTTGCGGATGTCTTCCATCGATGCCGCGTTGTACCCTTTGCGGATGAACAGATCCCTGGCGCCTTTCAGGATCTGCTGCCGCGTGCGCTCGGTTTCTTCGGCGGTTTTCCTGGCCACTTTTTTGTCCGCTCCTTAATAATCTGACCGTCCGGTTTAATTAATGTATACAACAGACCGGCCGTCCGGCGCAAGGGGCCAACGCGGCAGGTCCCGGGATTTCCGCAGCCTTGCGCGGCATGGCGCCGCAATCCCCCAAGACTGCCGCTGTTCCTGCGGCTGCGCGTCCCAACCAAAAATGAAAAGCCGCACACGGGTACGGTCTCCCGTTCCCTGTACGGCTCTTCCCCTGACTCCCGCAGGCATCATCCCGGCAGCACGATCGTGTTGAACGACTCCGGTTCCATCTCGAACACGTGCACATGCGCGCCGTCCGACAGCCGGAGCGTGCGGGCGTCCTTGAACGGATTGGAGATGACGACGACCCGTTCCCCGTTCGGCGCTGCGAAAGCGATGGCGTTGCCGGTCCACATGCCTTTGAGCCCCAGCCGAACCGAACCCGGCGCGACGAAATGCGAGTAATGCTTCATGACGTAATACTCCGGATTGAACACCGGCTGCGCGGTCTCCGGATCGGCGGTGATCATCGCGTTCTGCTCCCAGCCCCACGTGCTGCGGCCCTTCGGCTCCAGCACCATGTTCCAGTAAACATAGCTGCTTACGCCGTTGAAGAAATAATGCTGGAACAGATTGAAGACGTACCGGGCGTACTCCCACGTGTTGTTGCCGTCGCCGCATTCATTCTCGGTCTGCATGTAGCGCAGTTCCGGATAGCTGGCCGCCGTGCGCTGGATCGCGTTTTTGCCGGCCCACTGATAACCGACGCCCTTGATGTATTTGTACGCCCCGGGGTCGCTGAGCACAGTGTGGGCATAGTCATCGTAGTCCGTCGATATTTTTTTGGTGTAGATGTCCCACATGTCCGGCGCGTTGATCGTGCCGAGCCAGATCTCGGCTTCAATCCCGTGCCGCTCGAAGGCCGGCCCCAGATAGTCGCGGATGAAATCGCGCAGTTGCTCGCCCGTCCAGACGCAGGACGGGAACTTCTGGTCCGCGACCACTTCGTTCTGCACGTGGATCTGGTGAATCGTGATGCCTTCTTCCCGATACGCCTGGACGAACTTGACGAAATAGAGCGCGTAAGCCTCCAGAATCTCCGGCTCCCATCGCAGCGTGCCGTAGTTGTAGGCCCGCGGATGCTTCATCCACGTCGGCGGGCTCCAAGGCGAAGCGAACAGCTTGAGCCGCGGATTGCGCTTCAGCGCTTCCCGGATGTACGGGATCAAGTATTTGCGGTCCCGCTCGATCGAGAAATGCGCCATCGCCAGATCGCCGTCGGTCTCGTTCAGGCTGTACCATTCGAGCGCATAATCGCTGGCCCCGATCGGCAGGCGGCACAGGTCGAGCTTCAGTTCGCCGTCGGGCGCGAACAGCGCGTCCAGCACCCGGTTCCGCTGCGCCTCGGACAGCCGGTTCAGGGCGACAAAGCCCAGCTCGTTGAAGCAGCCCCCGAACCCTTCGACGGTCTGAAACGTCTCGCCCGTAATCGTCAGGTTGGGATTCCCGGCATCCGCCGTCTGCGCGCCGCTCCCGGCCGCCTTCTTCTGCCACATCGCCTGTCTGGTGCTTGAAAACCACCGAATTTTGCTCCGTTCCATGCCCGTTCTCCTCTCTCATCAGTCCTTCCCCTGCTCTTCGAGGATCAGCACGCCCCACGGTTCCGCGGTGACGCGCTCGCCCGTCCGCACCGTCCGCCCGGACAGCAGCTCGACCGCATCGGCGTGCGGATAGTCAACCGTCGCTGCTTCGCCGGAATAATTCAGCACATACCGGATGACGCGCCCGTGCCGGTTCACGCCGGATTTCACGATCAGCGGGAAGCGCAGCTCCTGATCCTTGCCCCACAGCCCGGCTTCCTTCACGGCCTGCTCCAGCAAGCCGGCCATGACCGCTTCGCCGGCCATGCATCCGATATAGTAAGCGACGCCTTCGCCATAGCGGTTCCGGGTAATCGCCGCATAGCCGCCCCAATACGGATGATCGTAATACGCTAGCACTTCCGCCGTCGTCGGCTGAATCAGCTCCATCCATGACTCGATGCCGTGCCCGTCCCGGCCGACGCCGAACGGTTCGCCCTTGAGCGCCACGCCGTTCGGCTCGACGAACAGGCTGTAGCCGATGCCGCAAGCTTCGCCGATAATGCCCGGCTGCACGCTCGTCCTGACCTTCAGGCACTCGTCGGCAAAACCGCTCTTGAACGTATAGACGACGTGCCCGCCGCCGGCCGCATACGCATTCAGACGATGCAGCAGCTCATCCGGAGCGGCGTACAGCGCCGGGACGACGATGAGCTTGTAGCGTTCCAGATCCTCGCTGCCGGGATGGATGAAATCGACGCCGACGTTCATCTTGTACAGCGCGTCGTACATCCGCCGGACGATGTCGTTGTATTTGATCTTCCCGCCGGGGATCGGGAACCAATCCAGCGCCGTCAGCGACTCGTTGCTGACCAGCATGGCCACCCGGTTCGTGATCTTCAGATCCGCCAGCCGGTCGGACAACCGCTCGAAATCCCGCCCGATCGTCTGCGCTTCCCGGTAGACGCGATTTGGCTGAAAGTCGTGGCTGAGCAGCCCTTTCCAGTACGTCTCGAACGAGTTGTGGATCGAATGCCAGTGCCAGTAGGAAACCATTTTGGCGCCCGAAGCGAGATGGCTGAACGCCTGCAGCCTGAGCTGTCCCGGATAGGGTACCCATTGGGGGAAGCCTTGCGCCTGCGTCTCCATCACGAGATAATTCCCGCCCCCGGCCATCGAACGGGCCATGTCGCCGCAGAACGAAATCTCGGCGCCCGTAAGCTGATCCTGCGACGGGTGGTAAATATCGACCGCCACGACGTCGAAGGGACGCGCCGCCTCGAAATGGTCCACATCCGGCTGCACGCCGTAAGAATACCCGCGCCATTCAAAATCGAAGTTCTGCGTCACGAACTGGTCCGGCCGCTTGTATTCATTCACGATGCCGACCTGCCAGGCGAGAAAATCCGTGACGAGCTTTCTCTGGAATTTCGCAAATTCCGCCCCCAGGCTGCCGTTGATCGTGCCGATGACGGAGGGGAAATCCTCCCAGCTGTCCACGCGGTTGCTCCAATAGTCGAGCCCGAACCGGCGGTTGATCTCGTCCAGCGAGCCGAACTTCTCGCGCAGGTACTTCACGAACTGCAATTGCACATTCGGCCCGGCCGTATGGTAATGTTTCGTCTCGTTGTCCGTCTGGTACCCGATGACCGCCGGATGATCCTTCACCCGCTCCAGCAGCTTGCGGATGATGCGCTCGCCGTAGTACAGATACGCCGGATGCGTGATGTCCATGATCTGCCTGGGGCCGTACTTGCCTCGGCCGCGCGGCGTCTCCGCCAGCACGTCGGGATATTCCTTCACCAGCCATGCCGGCACCGCGTACGTCGGCGTGCCGACGATGACGCGGATGCCCGCTTCGTGCATCGCGTCCAGCACCCGGTCCACGGAGCTGAAATTAAAGACGCCCTTCTGCGGCTCGTACGTGCTCCACGTCGATTCGGCGATCCGGACGACGTTGATCCCGGCTGCTTTCATCATCTCGATGTCCTGCTGCAACCGTTCATAAGGCATATACTCGTCATAATAGGCGACACCGTACAACAGCCGGTCCATCAAACCATCCTCCCCGTCCATTCTAGCCTTTGATCGCGCCTTCCGTGATGCCTTGCATGATGTACTTCTGGAAGAACGCATAGAAGATGACGACCGGAATCGCCGTCAGCACCAGCGAAGACAGGATCAGCGACCAGTCGTTGTTGTACTCGCCGAACAGCATGCTCGTCGACAGAATGAGCGTGTACCGCTGCACGTCCGTCAGCATGAGCAGCGGTAGCAGGAAGTCGTTCCAGATCCAGAGCAGGTCCAGAATCGCGATCGTGACCGTAATCGGCAGGAGCAGCGGGAAAATGATCCGCGCGAACGTCTGCAGCTCGCCGCACCCGTCCATGCGCGCCGATTCCTCCAGCTCCCGCGGCACCGACTTGACGAACCCGTGATAGAGGAACACGGCCATGTTGACCCCGAGGCCGATGTAGATGAACGCCAGCCCCCAGGTCGTGCCCTGGAAACCGAGATTTTTGGCCATCCGGGTAAGCGGGATCATGATCGAGTGGAACGGCACGAGCATCGACGCGATGAACAGGAAGAAAATGAATTGGCTCAGCTTCCCCGGCGTGCGGGACAGCTTGTAGCCCGCCAGCGACGCGCAGACGATGATGCCGGCGATGCCGATCACCGTCACGACCACCGTGTTCAGCGCGCTTTGCAGCATGTTGATTTCGTGGAAGGCATTCGAGTAGTTTTCAAAGTGCAATTTCACCGGAAGCGTCAGCACCGATTTGAGCATCTCGCCCTGCGTCTTGAACGAGTTGACGACCGCCATGTAAATCGGAAACACCGCATACGCCGCGCAGACGGCCAGGAAGAGCGTGATCGCCAGATCGCCGTATTTTCGCCGTTTCACGCTTCCACCTCCCGTTTCTTCAGCACGCTGACCTGGATGACGGTAATGATCAGCACCATGAGGAACAGAATGATGGCCTTGGCGCTTGCATAACCGTAGCGGAAGTTGTTCGAGAACGCTTCTTCATAAATGTTGAGCGCCATGACCTGGGTGCTTCTGCCCGGTCCGCCGCCCGTCAGGCCGTACACGACTTCGAACACTTTGAATGCGCTGTTGAGCGTCATGAACAGGCAGATCGTGATCGCATGGGTGATCATCGGCAGCGTCACCTTGAAGAACGTCTGCAGCGGCGTCGCGCCGTCGATCATCGCCGCTTCCTTCACCTGCTCCGGCACGCCCTGCAGCCCGGCCATGTAAATGATCATCATATAGCCGACGCCGTTCCAGAGCGAGACGGCCAGAATGGAGAAGAACGAAAACTTCGGATCGCCGATCCACGACTGGTCCAGAAACGTAAGACCCGTTTTGACCGCAAGCTGGGGCAGCACCTGGGAGAAGACGAACGTCCACATGAAGGCGCTGATGATGACGCTGATCATGTTCGGCATGAAGAAGATGGTGCGGAAAAAGGTTTTCAGCTTTTTTCTCGATTCAATGAATACCGCGAACAGAAGGGCAAAAACGTTCTGCAATACCACCATGAAGAGAACATATTTCAGCGTGAACCGGATCGAGTCCGTGAAGTACCGGTCGTCCCGCAGCGCTTCGACAAAGTTGCCCAGGCCGACAAAACTGTAAGTGCGGTTCAACCCGTTCCAATCCGTAAGACTGTAATACATCCCTCCGAAAGTGGGAATCAGGAGGAACACCAGATAACAGATGAAGGCGGGCGCCACGAACAACAGCAGAGACACGGTGGATTGATATTTTTTGATCATCTTGAACGCTCACCTTTTCCGGGTGGTTTCGAGAAACAAAGACAGCGCGAGGCTGTCTTTATTTCCCTTATTCCGCTTGCGGGCCCAACCGCTTATTTGTTGATCTTGTTGAAATCCTTCCATGCTTTGTCCAGCGAGGAAATGACGTCATCCTGCTTGGCCTGGCCGGTGTAGTATGCCTGCAGCACTTTGCCGGACTCGTCCTTGACGGCCTGCGGGATGGACGGGTCCTGATAAGCCTTGCCGGCCTTCACAAATTCGGCTGCGTCGTTCACCCACGGATAGCTTTCGAACGTATGGTTCTTCGCCACCGGGTTGAACTTCAGGCTTTGATAGAACTCGTTCGTCACCTCGTCATCGAGGATGAAGTTGATGAAATCAAGCGCGACGTCCTTGTTCTTGCTTTCGGGCGACACGACGAACGTCGTCGACGTCGACAGGTTGATCATGGTCGCTTCCGGATTATCGTTGACCGGCAGCGGCGCGACGCCGATCTCGAAGTTCTCGTCGGCCGACAGAATCGTCTCCGCATGCCACGGCCCGTTCACCCACATGGCCGCCTTGCCTTCGGCGAATTGGGCCGAACCTTCGTCCGGACCGATCTCCATGGCGCGGTCGGTGCCATTGGCGTTGACCAGATCGATGATTTCGAACATGCCCTTCATTTCGGAGAACGAGCCGTTGTCCTGGTACATCCGGTCGATGAAGTCCTCGTTTTCCGAATTCGTCAGAGCGCCCACCGTCAGCGGCACGAACAGCTGCGGCATCCAGGCTTCCTTGTAGGTGAGCAGGAACGGCGTAATGTTGTTTTGCTTCAGAATTTCGATCGTTTCCTTCATTTCGCTGATCGTCGTCGGCGGCGTCAGGCCCAGATCGGCGAAAATTTTCTTGTTGTAGAGGTAGCCCCACATCAGCGTTTCCATCGGCACGCCGACCACTTTGCCGTCGATCGTGACGGACTCCTTCACGCTGTCGAGCAGCTTGTCGACGAACGGCTGATCCGACAAATCTTCCAGATAGCCCGCCTTGTAGAACGTCGGAATTTCGTTGATGGCATGGACGGTGAACACGTCCGGCGCATCGTTGGAAGCGAGGCGGGTTTTCAGAATTTGCGGCGCATTGTCGGCGTTGGGCATTTCAAGCTGGATTTTGACGTCGATGTTTTTCTCCGCTTTCTCTTTCTCGACGAACTTCTGGATGAAAGCGTCATACTCGTCCTTCAGACGGGGCTGCGGGATGAACAGCTTGAGCGTAACCTCGCGGGCCTTCTCGCCCTCTCCGCCCCCTTGCGACGATGAGGAAGAAGAATTGCCGTTGTCCGCATTGCTTCCTCCGCAAGCGGCCAGAAGCACGCTCATCAGAAGGAGCAGGCTTGCGACAACCAGGCTGCTTTTCTTCATTTCCGGTGACCTCCCTGTTTGATGTATGGTTGACTGCATGTTCCAGTATAGAAGCCGGAAGCGGTCACGTAATTCAAGAAAATTAACCGCTTTCATTGGACTTTGTTAACCTGGACGACGGCACCGGATTTGCGAATCTCGCCGGGCGTGACGCCGAATTGCTTCTTGAACAGACGGTAGAAATACGCGACGTCCTCGTATCCGACCAGCCCGGCCACCGCCTTGATCGGCAGGCTGTCCTCCGCAAGCAGCGACATCGCCCGTTCCATCCGCAGCTTCAGAATGTAATCGGTTACGTTCCACCCGGTCTCCTGCTTGAACGCCCGGCTCAAATATTCTTTGCTGACGAAAAAGCGCCTGGCGATGGATTCCAGCGCCAGCGGCTCCGCGTAGTTCTGCTCGATATACTGCCGGACATCGCGCAGGTTGATCTTGTTCCGATACTTGCGTTCTTCCTGCAGCTTGTCAAAGGCCTGCTCATAGAGCTCCCGCAGCGCATCGACGGTGGTGCGCCAATCGGCGGAAGCGGGATCCCAGCGGCGATTCGGCTCGCGGATCTCGAGCCCGTGCAGCACGATCGTCTCTTCCCACTGTTTCCACAATTCGTGATAGACGCGATGGATGAGCGCCCGCGAATGTTCATGATCCAGGAACTTCCGGTACAGCTCTTCGAACGCCCCGCGCAGCGCCTCCCGCTCCCCTTCGGTCAGCAGCGCGGCCATTCGCTTGGCGGCCGCGTCGATGGCGGCGACCGTCTCGCGGTCCAGGACGCCCGGCGTCTGCCACTCCAGCCGTGCGGCAATCTCTTCGCGGCATTTGCCCAGGGCCGTGTTCAACTCCTGCGGATCGATCGGTTTCAGCAAATATTCGTGCACCTTGCTGCGGATCGCCTGCCGGGTATAGACGAAATCGTCATACCCGCTGATGACGATGACTTTCGTGCCGCCGCAATGTTCATCCAGGTATTGCAGCAGCTGCACCCCGTCAACGCCGGGCATGTGCATGTCCGTAATGACCAGCTGCGGCTGATGGCAGCGGATGATCTCCATCGCCTTCCGCCCGTTGTCCGCTTCGCCGATGATCTCCATGCCGAACTCTTCCCAGCGGCCGAATTGCTTGATGACTTCCAGCGTCCAGGGTTCGTCATCGACCAGAAGTGTTTTGATCACCGTTCATCCCGCCCTTCCGTACTGTAAGGAATCGTGACCGTCACCGTTGTCCCTTCGCCCCGTAGGCTGTCGATCCAGACGCCGTACGGCGGTCCGAAATGCATCCGGATGCGCGCGTTCACATTCCGGAGTCCGATTCGCTCTTCGTTCTCCCATACCGGGTCATGGCTGGCCTGAAGCTGCCGCTGTAACTGCGACAATCGCTCCGGCGCAATGCCCGCTCCGTTGTCCCGCACCGTGATGACGACCGTCTCCCCGCTTCTTGCGCAGATGATCCGGACATGCCAGTCGTCGCCGATTTCCGCTTCAAGGCCGTATTTCACCGCATTTTCGACGATCGGCTGAAGCGACAGTTTCGGAATGGCGCAGCCTTCAAGCCCCGGTTCGACTTCGACGGTGAACCGCAGTTTGTTCGGAAAACGCCGCTCCTGGATATACATGAAGTTGCCGACATGCGCGAGCTCTTTGCCCAGCGTCGACAGATCCGACTCCCGGACGATATAGCGGAACATTTCGCTGAGCGCGCGGATGACCTGATAGATTTCATGCGGCGGTTTGGACATCGCCATGCCGCCGATCATCTGCAGCGTATTGTGCAGAAAGTGAGGATTGATCTGGGCCTGAAGCGCTTTCAACTGGGCCGTTTGCCGCTGCAGATTGAGCACATACTCCGTCGTGATATGATCCCGGAGCCGCTCGGTCATGCTGGCGAACTTCGCTTCCAGCATGCCGATCTCGTCAATTCTGGATTTGCCGGGGCGAAAATCCGCAGGCCCCGTCGGCGCCAGCACATTGAACCGCTGCATCGACTTGGCCAGCCGGACGATCGGCTTGGAGGTCTGCAAAGCGATGAAGACGGCCATGCCGGCGGACACGAGCACGGAGATGAGGCCGATGACCAGTCCATATTGGCCGGTCTTGTTGGCGCTTGCATTGATCAGACTGGCCGGCACGATCTTGACGACGAAAAGCGGCCACGAGGGAGCCGCGCTGTAGAACACGTAATATTCGCCGTGTTCGACGACGCCCGCTTCGCCCGTCGCTGCCGCGTCGCGAAGAATGCCGGCGAACGCGGCCGGTTCAAGATCCGCGTCGCCGTATCGGTAGAGCGGATTGCCTTCTCCGTCGGCAATGTACACCAGGCTCTCGTCCTCCGGATTGGCCATGTTCAGCACGCCGCCGAGCATGTCCCAGCGCACATCAAGCAGGATACCGCCCTGCTTGCTCCGGTCTTCGAACCGGTTGATCGTCCGCATCAGATAGAACCGGCCGGGCTGCGACGGATGGTTCACGATCTGCACGTCCAGCCGGTTCTCGAACATCTGCTGCCACGGTTCGGGGATCGACTCGGTGTTGGTGATGGCGAACTCCTGGTTGCTGACATAGAACAGTTTGTTCTTCGTCATCGTGTACAGCTCGATGCCGTGCAGACTGTCAATCTCCGAATACAGCGTGGAAGTAAGCAGATCCATCAGGGCACTCTGCGCCGAGAACTGCCGGCCGAGCGAATCGGAATCGAGCAGGTCGATATTGTCCACGTACGCGGGGCTGTAGAGGATGGAATAGATCAGATTGTTCAGCCGCCGCAGCCGTTCGTCCAAATATTCGCCGACCCAGGTCAGCCTGGAACGGTTGGACTGGATGATTTCCTCCTCCATCGAATCGTGGGCATTCCGCATGGCCAGCAGCGTGACCACGATGACCGGAATGGCCGCGATGAGTACCATGCCCAGCATCAGTTTGTTGCGTATGCTTTTCCTGAAAGGCTGCACCAGCCATCGGAACATGTTCCGCACCGCCTGTCTTTGCCGCATTCAGCCCCTTCATTATACGAGGATTTTCGACTCCGGTGGATACTCCTTTTTATGACTCGGCAGCGCTCAATTTCCGGTTCAGCCCGGCAATCCAGTCATCCAGCTGCCGCTCGGTCAGCTTGCCGCCGCTGAACGACACGAGATTGCGCAGCGGCAAATACCGGATGATCGCCTCGAACATGCCGCCCGCATCCTGCTCCGCGGCCCCGCCGAACGGATTGAACGCGTCCAGCAGCTGCCGCGCAGCCACGGTCCAGGGCTTCGCCTGTTTCACCGCCCCCTCGAAGCTCGCCAGATAGATTCCCCTCAGCGTCCGCTCGTCAAGGACAGCGTCGACCGACATCCGGCGATGCTCCTGGTTGTTGACGGCGAAATGCTTCAGCGAGGTGCCGACTCCCTGGCTCTGCACGCCGCGAATGTGGCTGGCCGCCATTTCGGAAGACAGGTAAGGATCCTCCGAGAAATATTCGAAATTGCGGCCGCACAGCGGGGAACTCTTCGCACATTCCCCCATCCTGGATATTAACTTCCAGTGTAGGGGAAAACCGGCGGCCGGTCATTTCATTAGATTAACCGCTTTCATTGGATAATGTTTACCTGATGCTTTGCGACGCACGCCGGTTCATTCAGCTCGCCGATGCATGCGCCCCCTGTCACGCCGTCACGACATCCCGAACCTTGAGTCCGCGGACGAACCAGGCGGCAAAGAGCACCCCGTACCCCGCATTCATCGTCCAGAACAGCGCCTCCTGCAGCGGATCAAGCGCATCCCGGCTCAGCACATGCATGCCGATCGTCAGCAGCGAGTACGGAAAACAGAGCCCCCATTTCGCCACATACAGCCCCAAGCCGATGAGCACCGCCGCCAGACTGAAACCGACGGGCACCGCGAAACTGCGAATCCGGAGCGACAAGCCGAGCTGCAAGGCGCTGATGGACAGGCAGGCGTACCATCCGCGCAAGGCCCACCCGATCGTCTCCGCCGGGAACGGCCCGGGCAGCGCAAGCAGCAGGCCCGCGATCCCGTACAGTCCCATGAACAGCGCCTGGACAAACAGGATCAGCAGCGAGGCGACGATCCATTTCGCCATGAAGACGGCGGCGACCGGCACGGGGGCGGTCATGACCAGGTTCCAGTTGCGGTTCAGATGCAATGCCGATCCGGGAATGCCGCAGTTTGAGCCATTCGGCCGACAAACTCTGTCTCATCGCACCCACTCCTCAAATTTCTTTCCGGGCAACATGCAGGTTGCCGAAGATGAAGAACAGGAGGGCTGTCCCCAGCGCCGCCATCGCGATTCCGCTGTTCCAGGGCTGTGCCGCGAACGTGCCCGCGGATTCGGCATACCGGTACGTCACCGGGGCGAGGTCCAGATAACAGGACCAGATCATCCACCGCCGGACGCCCGCCGGAAACAGCGGCGCGGTAAGCCCGATGAAGCTGCCGAGCATCCCCAGGCACAGCGCGAACGCCTGATTTTTGACGGCCATGGCGATCCATTGCTGAAGGGCCGCAACGGCGAGCGTCGCCAGCATCGTCCCGCCGATGAACCGGAGCAGCCATGGAGCGGGCAGCCCGCCCGGAAACCCCTGTGCCAGACCGTAGACCGCCATCACCGCCGCCTGCACCGCAATGGCGAGCAGCAGCAGGCTGCCTGCGCACCCGTATTTCGCCGCATACAGGCGTCCGCGGCCCACATTGAGCGCGGCGAGCAGCTTCCACGTGGAGCCTTTGTGCTCCATGTCGCACATCCGGGAGACGACGATGGCGGTGATGAGCGGCATGAACAGCCCGTTCAGGGAGGCGGTCATGAACAGGATCGACGCCCACACGGCCTGATCCGGATTGCGGGAGACGGACAGGCTGTTGGACATGCATGCCCACAGCATTTCCGCCGCGAGCAGGAGCAGGATCATGGGAACGATTTTCTTGCGACGAATTTTGTAATATTCGAGCTTGAGCACCCGCATCACAGGCTTCTCTCCCTTCCGGTCAGCTCCAGGAAAATATCCTCCAGACTGCGCCTGTGCTCCTCAATCCGGGTGACCGGAATGTCCCGGGCCACCAGCAGCCGGTTGATCTCCGCCACTTCCCGGTCCGCGAGCGGGCCGAACACGAGCCGGCCGCCGCTCAGGGCCGGGCGATACCCGTGGACGGCAAGCAGCCGTTCCGCCGCGGCATTATCCCCGGTATGGAACCGGATTTCGCCCGGCTTCGGGATCGCAGGCTGTCGAGACTGCCCTGGAACACCATCCGGCCTTCGTTGATGATGCCGACCGAAGTTGCGATCTGCTCGATTTCCGCCAGCAGGTGGCTGGACAGCAGCACCGTCATGCCGTAGCGCCCGGGGAGCGTCTTGATCAGTTCCCGGATTTCCTCCATCCCCGCAGGGTCCAGGCCGTTCGTCGGCTCGTCGAGGATGAGCAGCCGGGGAAACGCGAGCAGCGCCATGGCGATGCCCAGCCGCTGCTTCATGCCGAGCGAACAGGCTTCCGCTTTCTTGTCCCGGTGTTTCTCCAGCCGGACGATCCGCAGCGCTTCCTCCACATTGCGGTCCGGCAGGCCCCGCAGCCGTTGCACAACTCGCAAGTTCTCCAGACCCGTCAGATGGCCGTAGTACGAAGGCGACTCGATGAGCGAGCCCGTCTGCCGCAGAATCGTAGGACAACTCCGATCTCGGGGAAGAAGAGCGGCGGCAGGCCGGCATCATCCGGCGCCAGGGCGAGAAGCTGCGCTCCCTCGTCAGCGACCTGAACTTGGTCTCGATGCTGGAGTACGAGATGCAGCCGATCCGCCGGGAGCCCGTCCGTCTCTCGGCGATCGCGCGGCAGGCGGCCGCGGATATGCTGAACGGCGGACTCGATGAGCGGTATAAGATCGTGCTGCGGCTGGCCGATGAAGAGACACAGATCGACGGGGACAAAAGGCTGCTGCTCCGGGCGATCGCCAATCTCATGCAGAACAGCGTCCATCACAACCCGGAAGGCTGCCGCATCGCCATCGAGACATTCCTGTCCGAAGACCGGACCCTCTGCCGTCTCGTGGTTCGGGACGACGGGCGCGGCATCCCGCGGGAGCAGTTGGCGGAATTGACGGAGCTTCCGTATTCGTCCAAGCGGAAGCAGCCTCCCCGGCACGGGCACGGCCTGGGTCTGCCGATGGTCGCCCGAATCGCGAAGGCCCACCACGGCAGACTTCTGCTCGACAGCCCGGATGGGGGTGGCTTGACCGCGGCGATGGAATTTCCCGCGGAGGGGGCGTGAGGCCGGATGCGGCCGTCAGGGCGCCACGCCGATCCGGCCCCCGCTCGGCGCCAATAACGGCACGGCGTGCCGTTATTCACCCTGCGCCTGCCGTGCGCACAGGCAATAACGGCAAAATCTTCCGTTATTGGACGCAGTCAGGCCGATCCGGCCCCCGCTCGGCGCCAATAACGGCACGGCGTGCCGTTATTCGCCCTGCGCCTGCCGTGCGCACAGGCAATAACGGCAAATTATGCCGTTAATTGCCCGCATCCTTGCCTTCGGCAAGTCAACCGCCCGCTTCCGCTTCCCCGTTGATCGCCGACACCGCGATGGCTTCGATCCGGATTTCCCCGCCGGACAGGTGCCGCAGCTCGATCGTCCGGGACTCGCCCGGGAACAGGTCGAAGAAATTGTCCGAGCAGACGACTTCCTCCTGCGGAATATCGAGCATGACGAAGCGCGCGAGCCGGTCGGCCGTCACCGCGATCGTCCGCCTTTCGGCGGATCGCTCAACAGACAGCTGCGCCGGCGGGAAGCGGAGATCCTTGAAATCCCGCAGGTAATACACATTGTCCGGGAACCGGCCGCCGTGCGACCTGAGCCGGACGGCGACCGCATCCGGCGCGGCGCCGCCGAGCAGCTCTTCCTCGGCATATTCCGCGAGCTTCCGGGCTTCATTGGGCCCGACGGAAACCGCGACCGCTTCGGTCCGCACCACCCTGCCTTCAAACGTGACGACTTCCAGCACCAGCTCGTCTTCCACCGCCTCCTGTAAATCGTTGACCAGCCAGACGGCCAGCGGCTTGCCGGGATCGTGATCGATCGATGCCGCGACCGGAGCGAAAAATTTCCGCGCGTAGTAATAGGACGCTTTCGGCAGCAGACCGTAATCGATCAGCGACCAGCTCGTTCCCGGCCAGCAGTCGTTCAGTTGCCAGATGAGCGCGCCGGCGGTGAACGGCTTCCGGCGCCGGTAATGCTCGATGCCGTATTTCAGCCCTTCCGCCTGCGTCAGCATGGAGTAGCGGATGTACTGGTCCAGATCGCGGGGAACGCCGGTGTACCCTTCCATCAGCAGCATGCCTTTTTCATGGAAGATGTCCTTGTTGCGGTACGCCATCTCCTCGCTCTGCCAGTAAAACTCGCCTTCCGGAATGTACCGTTCGAGCGTATGGCGGTTGGACGAGGCGTGCATGCCGAATTCGTTGGAGAAGCGCGTGCGGTCCTTCTTGTAGTTTTTGAACGACACGCCTTCCACCGAAATATTCTGCAGCGCGGGTTCCCCGAACTTCCGCGGCTCCACGTTGCCGTGCCAGACCTGCCAGTTGTGGCGGTTGCCGACGTCCTCCGCGTTGTGGTCGTTGCCGCCGTAAGGGGTGCTCGGCCGGTAGACCCGGGTGGGGTCCAGCTCGTGCAGCAATTCCGGAATGAGCTCATGCCAGATTTTCCGCCCGTACAGCGGCGTGGTGATGCGGCCCGCCGTCTTTTCCCGCTCATAGAGCCAGTCGATCTCGTTGTTGCCGCACCAGAGGGCGATGCAGGTGTATTTCCGGAGGCGCCGGATCGCCTTGGCGGCCTCGTCGCACACGTTCGCCATGAAGTTGCGGTTGTAATCCGGGTACAGGGCGTTCGCGAACATGAAATCCTGCCAGACGAGGATGCCCAGCCTGTCGCATTCGCGGTAGAAAACATCCTTCTCGTAAATGCCGCCGCCCCAGACGCGCAACATATTCATTCCGGCATCCCGCGCCAGGGCGAGCAGCTTCTTGTAGCGTTCGTCCTCCGCCGCTCCGATGAAGCTGTGTACGGGAATCCAGTTGGCCCCCTTGGCGAAAACGCGGACCCCGTTCAGGCGGAAACAGAACAGGTTCTCCCCGCTCTCATGCCGCTCCTCCAACACAAGCTCCCGGATGCCGAAATCCTGTTCAACCCGGTCGAGGACATGGCCTTCGGCGTCTTTCAGCGCAACCGTCAGCCGGTACAGGAACGGTTCGCCCAGATCGTGCGTCCACCACAGCTTCGGCCGGTCCACTTCGAGGACGATCGTCGCCTTCTGTCCCGGCAGGCGGACGTCGGCAAAAAGCGACCGCCCGTCCGCCGTCAGGCCGGCGCATCCGGTGACGGACCGCCCGTCCCCCGTCAGGCTGACCTCCACGGTCAGCGGCTCCCCGCCGCACGGCCGGCGCAAAATCTCCGCGTCCACTTCCACGACCGCCCTGCCGTCCAATACGGCGGCTGTGCGGGGAAAGACGGAGAAGATCCGCGCCTTCCTCCATTTCCGCAGATGAACGTCCTTCCAGATGCCGACCGTCGCCAGGCGCGGCCCCCAGTCCCAGCCGAAGTTCATCGCGGCCTTCCGCACCCAGATCCGGTCTTTCTCGAATCCGCACCAATAGTTTTTCTCCTTGTCCCTGACCGGAAGATGCACCGGGTCGAACCGGACCGCCAGGACGTTGTCCCCTTCTCGCAGCAGTCCGGTGACGTCGAACGCGTGCTCCACCAGCATATTTTCCGTGCGGCCGAGTTCCAGACCGTTCAGGTAAACGGTCGCAAACGTATCGAGCCCTTCAAACAGCAGCTCGACGACCTCGTCGTCCTCCGGCTCCCCGTCCCAGGCGAATCGGGTCCGGTACCACCATTCCTTGTCCTCCACCCAGCGGCATTTCATGTCGTTGTGCCCGACGAACGGATCGTCGATCACTTTCTTTCGGACCAGGGTGGAGTGCACGTCTCCCGGAACCTTCGCGTCGAGCCAGAAATAATCGGTAAAATCGGGCGAGGCGATTTCCAGAGGCGCCCGGGTCCCCGGTTCAAACCACTGCAGCTTCCAATTGCCCGCCAGTTTCATTCCCATTCCCTCCGCGTTCCTCCGTTTGACGACTCGCATTCACACGCCGCCGGCATACCGCCGCAGCACCCGGTCGACGGCGGCCCCGTACGCTTCGCCGAACAGGATCAGGTGCACCAGCAGATGGTACAGTTGATAGATCGGTTTGCGCTCCTCGTATTCGGGGGCGACGGGGTACGCTTCCCGGTAGGCCGCGTAGAATCGGGCGGGAAAGCCACCGAACAGCTCCGAGAACGCCAGGTCGCACTCCCGGTCGCCGTAATAGACCGCCGGATCGATCAGCCAGGGACGCCCGTCCAAGCCGGCCAGCCAGTTGCCGCTCCACAGATCGCCGTGCAGCAGCGACGGGGCGGGCCGATCCGGCAGCCACCGGTCCAGACGCTCCATCAATCGGTACAACCTGTCCCTTCTGTGCTTCGGCAGCATCCCGCACTCATCCGCCAGCTTCGCCAGCGGCAGCAGGCGCGAGTCGCGGTAGAAGGCCGGCCAGGAGTCGGCCGGCGTGTTCACCTGCGGCAGCAGCCCGATGTAATTGTCCGTGCGCAGCCCGTACCGCCCGTCCGGGCTCGTCGTGCGGTGCTGCGCGGCGAGGCCGGCGCCGAGCGCCTCGATCGTCTCCGGGCGGGCCGGACCGGTCTCGATCCATTCCAGCACGAGCATGCCGCCCGCTTGTCCGGGGATCTCCCCGGCATAGAGCGGGTCCGGAACGGCGAGCGCCCCGGCCTGCCCGAGCAGCCTGAGCCCTTCCGCTTCCCGCTGAAACAAGCGCGCCGGCATGTCCCGGCGCACCTTCACGAAGAGCCGCCGCCGCTCCGTGTCGATGCGGTAAGACTCCCCGATATCGCCGCCCCTCGCCTCCCGGACGGTCACGATCCGCTCGCCCGCCATTCCGGGGACGGCCCGGGCGACGGCTGCCTGGAGTTCGTCATCATTCATCCGCGCATCCCTCCTGTCGCGCCTCTTCACGCCGTGCGGACGATGTCTGCGGCGTCTCGATGGCGTGGTGAAACGCAATGCACGCTTCGCCGGTTTCAGCATTGTACGCCCTGGCCGCCCCGCCCATCTTCGCCGCAAGCTGCCGCACGATGTAGAGCCCCAGCCCGGCATGGCCGCCTTTGCTGCCGCGGGCTTCCGCGCCGCGATAGAACCTGCGGAACAGGTTCTCCAGATCTTTCTTGCTGAACGGCGGCCCCGTATTGCAGATTTCATACTCGGCCCGGTCGGGGCGGACACGGACGGCGATCCGGATACGGCCGCCCGGAGGCGTATGCTCCAGACTGTTCGTCATCACATTGTCCAGTATCCGCTCCGCCATTTCCGCATCGAACCGGACCGGCGCATCGGCATCGCCGCGGATGTCCGCCTCGATGCGGATCCGGCGCTGCCGCGCCTCCAATTCATAGTGAGACAGCTTCTGCCTCAGGAACGGGCCGATCCGGACCTCGACCGGCCGGACTTGCAGGCCGGGGCCTTCCAGTTCGGCGATGTACAGCATCCGCCGGACGAGGGCGGAGCATTTCTCCGCATTCTCCCGGATAATGTCCAGGTATCGGGCCTGTTTCGCCGTGCGCGCCGCTTCGGGATCGTCCAGCAGCGCTTCCGCATAGCCGAGAATGAGCGACAGCGGCGTCTTCAGATCGTGGGCCAGCGCCTCGGTCATGCTGCGCCGCTCTTCCTCCATTCGCCACTGGGCGGACAGGGAGCGCTTCAGTTCGTCCTTCATCTCGGAGAACGCGGCGCTCAGCCGCCCAAGCTCATTGTCGGCGCGGTAATCGAGCTCGAAGTCGAGATTCTTGTTCTTGATCTGACGGGCGGCCGCCATCAGCATCTGCAGCGGCTTGTTCACGCGGGCGGCAAAACGTTTCGTGAAGAACAGAATCGCCAGCACGAAATAGATGAACGGCGTCGCGATCATGACGATAAGCAGCGCCGCGATCCAGTAGCGCCCGCTGTCGCTTGCCGGCGACACCTTCAGCTCATAGGCAAGCAGCACGGCGCCGGACAGCCCGTCCTGACCGCTCACGACGGGCACGGCCCGGACGAATCTACCCCTGGCCGGGAAGGTCGTGTTGAGCCGGCGGATCAAGTCTTCCGGCTGCGCGACGTAGGCCGCATCGCTCGAGCCGTACACCCGGTTCCCGGCCGCGTCGAACACCTGATAGTCCATGCCGTCCCGCGGAATGACCCGCTCCAGCCGTTCCCGGGCGGCCGGATCGATCAGCGCCCCGCCCTGCTCCCGGATGTACGCTTCAATGCCCGGTATTTGAGCCTCATAATAATTTGCGGGGTTAATCTTTTTGTACAGCAAATAACTGAACAGCCAGATCCCCGCCGCATACGTCACGATCGTCGCCAGCAGGCTGGAGACGACGATCAGCACGATGGTCAGCCGGATTTGCGATTTGAGCGGTTTGTCCTTCACGAGCGCGCGCTCCTTCAGCAGGCATTCAACGTTTGTTCCACTTGTAGCCGATCCCCCACACCGTGGCGATGTACTCCGTATCCGGGTCGACGGCTGCGAGCTTGGCGCGGATTTTTTTTACATGTTCGACGACGGTGGACGAATCGCCTTCCGCATCGAAGCCCCACACTTTCTCGTAAATTTGCTCGCGGGAGAACACCTGCCCGCTGTGCGTGGCGAGCAGTTCAACCAGGTCGTATTCCCGCCGGGTCAGCGGGACGGGCTTGCCGCCGATCGAGAGGGTCCGCTCTTTCAGATCCAGCCCCAGATCGCCGAAGTACAGCTTCGACCGCTTCCGCTCGGCGTTCAGATACTGGGCCCGCCGCTCCCGGCGCAGATTGGCTTCGATGCGCGCCATCAGTTCGCGCAGGCCGAACGGCTTCAGTACGTAATCGTCGCCGCCGAGGTTGAACGCGGCGATCCGGTCCATCTCCGACTGCTTGGCGCTCAGGAAAATGATCGGGCACATCACCTCGTCCCGGATCGCCCGGCACACCTCGTAACCGTTCAGATTCGGCATCATGATGTCGAGAATGATCAGATCCGGCTGCTTCCGGGCCTGCCGCACCCCTGCCTCGCCGTCGCTCGCGGTGAGCACCGTGTGCCCCCGCGCCTCCAGCTCCTCCCGCAGCAGGGAGACCAGGTCTTCTTCATCGTCGATGATCAAAATGCAGGCCATCCCCTCACCCCTCAACATCGAAAAAGCTTGCGTCCGTCCCCCATCATCAGTCTTCGCCGCGCCTCCCTTCCCATCGGCCGAACCACGCTGCGCCGCCCATCGCAAGTACGGCGAAGAGCAGCAGGGCCGGCAGCAGTCCGCGGGTCAACGCATCCGGCTCCGCCGGGATCTGCGCCAATCTGACCGGCCATGCCCACGGCACAAGCGGCCAGATCCGATCCCCGACGCCGGTTGCGCCGACGATCGCCGCCGTCAGCAGCCCGGCTCCTCCGATGCCGACGCTCGCGCCCCATCCGAGGGCGAGGCCGAGCCACTGGTGCAGCGCGATCTGCGGCAGCGCGCCGGCGAAGGCGAGCAGCGCGCCGCCATGGAACAGCCCGGCATCCGCCGCGGCAAGCCCGGGGATCAACCGCATGCCGAGCAGCAGCATCGTCGCCGCGCACAGCAGGCCGCCCGCGTTGATGAGCACAAGCAGCAGCAATCTGGCGGCATAGACGACCGGTCTGGATGCGGTGGAACCGAGCAGTGCGCTGTAATGCCCCGCATGTTCCTCCTGCAGGCTGAACAGTCCGGCCAGCGCTCCGATGGCCAGCGGGAACAGCACGGTCCAGACTTCGAGGAAAACGCCGGGCATCCGCTGCGCCGCGTTGACCGGCAATTGCGACATATACCAGAGGAAGAGCAGCGCGTACGCCGCGGGAGCGGTCATGACGGCCCAGCGGAGCGGCGTCCGCCTCGTCTTCATCCAATCCGCCCGCAACAGGCGCAGCATCGTCACGGCCGGCATGCTTCGATACGGTTTCCTTCGGCGCAGTTCCGTCATGGTCACCGCACCTCTCGGCCCGCGAACCAGCCGGCGGTCAGAGCGGAAGATGCGGCGAGAAACAGCAGCGATGCCGCGATGCCGAGCGGGATGGTAGAAGGCTCAAGCATCGGATCGCCCGGCTGAAGCGGCACGCCGTTCGGATGCACGCCGATGAGCGGCGCCATGAGCCGGGTCGGCCAGCTCCACGGCACGGCGATCCAGTACGGCTTGGCCGCCGCAAGCACGCCGGCCGGCATCGCCGCGATGCCGAGCGCAAGGCCCCCGAAGGCGCCGAAACGGGCCGCCGCAAACAGATGGATCGGAATAAGGCTGAGCGAGACCAGCCAGATCAGCAGACTGGCCGCCGCGATCTTCATCAGCGGAACGCTTCCGCCTGCCGTCAGGAGACCGGCCGCTGCGGCCGCGATGATCAGCACGACGGACGACAGCAACTGATAATAGCCTAGCACAACAATTTTGCTCAGCCAAAGCTTCCCGGGATTGATCGGGTTGGCGCGGAGGCTGCGGTAGTTCCCCGCTTTCTTCTCCCGGTTTTCCGCAAGCACGCAGAGCAGCGAAACCCCGATCGGGACGAACAGCACCGGCCACCAGTTGAAGATCATGGCGAGCAGCGCGCGCCAGGGCAGCATGGTCTGATCCGGCAGGTAGAAGCGGATGACGGCGCCGTACAGCGCGAAGAAGAGCGGTGCGGCCAGCGCAAGTTTCTTGGCGAAGCTGCGCTTGTATTTCAGCCGTTCGGCGGCAATCAGGTTCTTCATCTTGCGCCCGCCCTCCTGTCGGAGGCGCGGACGACTTCCATGAACAGCGCCTCCAGATCGGCGTTTTTGTCCAACGGTCCCTGATAGCGCAGTTTCCCGCCGCTGATGATGCCGATGTCGTCGACGATCTGCTCGACTTCGTTCAGCGCATGGCTCGACAGCAGCACGGTGATCCCCTGAGCCGGGAACGAGCGGATCAGTTCGCGCAGATCCTGGATGCCCACCGGATCGAGCCCGTTCGTCGGCTCATCGAGAATGAGCAGCCGGGGGCGCTTGAGCAGCGCGATCGCGATGCCGAGCCGCTGCTTCATGCCGAGCGAGAACTGCGAGGCGCGCTTCCGCCCGACGCCGGCCAGGCCGACCGTCTCCAGCGCTTCGTCGATGCGGCTGTCCGGCAGCCCGAGCATCAACGTGTGCACCTTGAGGTTCTCCCGCGCGGTCAGATTGCCGTACAGCGCCGGCGCTTCGATCAGCGCTCCGATCTGCGCGAGGCTCTTTCGGCTCCACGGTTCGCCGCCGAACAGGATCCGTCCGCCGGTCGGGCGGAGCAATCCCGCGATCATCTTGAGAACCGTCGTCTTGCCGGCGCCGTTCGGTCCGAGCAGACCGTAGACGGTGCCTTCGCGCACGGCGAGCGACACTTCGTCGACGACGGTCGCGCGCCCGAACCGCTTGCTGACGCGGTCGGTTTGCAATACATGGGTCATGTTTCTCATCCCTTTGCTTCATTCATGTAGTTTGCCTGCCATGTCTGAAGCGTATCAGGGAAAAATAAAGAAACGATAAAGCGCGCCTCGCAAAACGCCCGCCAATCAAAAACAACCGCCCCGGAATGCCGCATGAAGCGGCATCCCGAAGCGGTTGCCCGTTCGTTGTCACGGCGGCGCCGCATCACGAGGCTGCGGATACCCGCCGGTTCAATTCCGCGATCAGTTTGTCCAGATCCGACCCGTCCGGATTGAACCGGACGATGTTGCGCAGCGGCATGTACTTCAGGAACGCCTGGAACATCGCCGCGACTTCTTCATTCTGAGACTGAGCCGCCTGGCCGAACGGCGAATGCTTCTGCAGCAGCTCTTTCACGAACGGCGCCGTCCGCTCGTCCGCCAGCAGATCGCCGATCAGCGTGTTGCGGTGAATCTCCCAGGACAGGGACACGGTCGATTCGACATACAGGGTCGCCTCCAGCCGGATGTCCCGGGACGAAGCGCCCACGAGGATGTCGAACTCGCCGCTCTCCACCCGCCAATCGTGGATCTTCGGCTCCCAATAGGCGAACGCGCGCTTGTCCAGACGGAACGTCACCGTCTTCCGCTCGCCCGGCTGCAGCTCCACCTTCGCGAAGCCCTTCAGCTCCTTCACCGGCCGGATGACCGTGCTCTCCCGGTCGCGGACATACAGCTGCACGACTTCCTTGCCCGCCCGCTGTCCGGTGTTCGCGATCGTGACGCGCACTTCCGCCGTCTCGTCATCCTTCATCCGCTCCCGGTCGATCTCGATCTTCTCGTAGGCGAACGTCGTGTAGCTGAGACCGTGGCCGAACGGGAACAGCACCTCCATCTCCTTCGCGTCGTAGTACCGGTAGCCGACGAACAGCCCTTCGCGGTATTCGACGCGGTCTCCCTCGCCGGGGAAGTTCAGATGCGAGGGGTTGTCGGACAGCTTCTTCGGGAACGTCTCCGCCAGCTTGCCCGACGGGTTGACGTCGCCGAACAGCACGTCGGCCACCGCGCCGCCCATTGCCTGGCCGCCCAGGTAGGCTTCCAGCACCGCCTTCACGCTGTCGAGCCACGGCATTTCCACCGGCGAGCCGTTCGCCAGCACGACGATCACCCGTTTCTGGACGCCGGTCACCGCCTCGATCAGACGCTGCTGGTTGTCCGGCATCCGCAGGTGGGTGCGGTCGAACCCTTCCGACTCCCAGCTCTCCGGCAGGCCGGCGAAAATCACGGCCGCGTCGGCCGATGCGGCCGCCTGCAGCGCCTCCTCCACCAGCCCGTCGTCCGCCGCGTCCCGCGCCAGCGCGTACCCTTGCGCGTAGACGACTTCGGCGTCGCCCACCGAACGGCGGATCTCTTCAAGCGGATGGTCCAGCCGCGTCGGATTGACGTGCGAACTGCCGCCGCCCTGGTAGCGCGGCTTCACCGCCAGCTCCCCGATCACCGCGATCCGGCCGGACTTCGCCAGCGGCAGCGCGCCGTCCTCGTTGCGCAGCAGCACCATGCTCTCGCCGGCCGCCTTGCGCGCCAGCCGGTGATGCGCGTCGGCATCGTAGGTCGCGCCCGGCTTCCGGCTGTCGGCCGCCCGCAGAATGATCGCCAGCAGCCGTTCGACCGCCGCATCCAGCGCCGCTTCCGGCAACGCGCCGCTCCGCACCGCTTCCACGACTTTCTTGTCGTTGATGCCCCCACTTCCCGGCATCTCCAGCTCCAGCCCGGCGGCGACGCCCGCCGCCCGGTCGTTGACGGCTCCCCAGTCGGAGACGACGAAGCCTTCGTGGCCCCATTCTTCCTTCAGAATCGTCGTCAGCAGCTCCGGATGCTCGGAAGCGTAGGTGCCGTTCACCTTGTTGTACGAGCACATGACCGTCCACGGCTGCGCCTGCCTGACCGCGCCCTCGAAGCTGGCCAGGTAAATTTCGCGCAGCGTCCGCTCGTCCACGACCGCGTCGACCGACATTCGGCGGTGCTCCTGGTTGTTCGCCGCGTAGTGCTTGAGCGACGTGCCGACGCCCTGGCTTTGCACGCCGAGGATGTGATTCGCCGCCATTTCCGACGACAGGTACGGGTCTTCCGAGAAATATTCGAAGTTGCGGCCGCACAGCGGCGAGCGCTTGATGTTCGCGCCCGGTCCGAGCAGAATCGCCAGATCTTCGGCCTGGCACTCCTCGCCGAGCGCCTCGCCGACCTGCCGGATGAGGTCGCGGTCCCACGAACTGGCGAGGGCGGCGGCCGTCGGGAAGCAGGTGGCGGGCACGCTGTCGAACAATCCCAGGTTGTCGGCGTCGGCCCGCTGCTTCCGCAGCCCGTGCGGCCCGTCGGTCATCATGATGGACGGAATGCCGAGACGCTCGATCGGCTTGGTCGTCCAGAAGTCCCGTCCGGACAGCAGCGACGCCTTCTCCTCCAATGTCATTTGCCGCACAAGTTCGCGGACATCCCTTGTCTTCAACTCATGGTCCCTCCCGCATGCTGGCCGTCGCGACGTCAAATGGCCA
The DNA here is from genome assembly GCF_000227705.2 of Thermobacillus composti KWC4. Classification (GTDB taxonomy): domain Bacteria; phylum Bacillota; class Bacilli; order Paenibacillales; family Paenibacillaceae; genus Thermobacillus; species Thermobacillus xylanilyticus. The sequence continues at coordinate 460,648 of NC_019897.1, read as the reverse complement.
GATTCCATTCTTCGTGAATCTTGGGCACGTCGGAAATCAACTGCTTCGTGTACGGATGTTGCGGATTGAGGATCACTTCATCGGCGGGACCGCTCTCGACGAACTGGCCTTTCTCCATGATGTAGATCGTGTCGCTGACGTAATAGGCGAGCCCGACATCGTGCGTGATGAAGATGATCGTCATGTTATTCGCTTCCCGCAGTTTGAGCAGCATATCGAGAATGGTCGACCGCGAGCAGGCGTCGATCATGGACGTCGGTTCGTCGGCGATCAGAATTTTCGGATGGAGCATGAAGATTCGCGCGATCATGAGCCGCTGCATCTGTCCGCCGGAAAGTTCGAACGGATATTTGTTGTGCAGTTCCTCGAACTTCAGATTGACGAACGAGCAGGCGTCTTTCATCATCTCGAGCTGTTTTTCTTCCGACAGCTTGAGTCCCTGCAGCTTGATGCAATCCCGAAGCAGCCTCTCCACTTTGTAGAAGACATTGAACGACGAGAACGGGTCCTGGAAGATCGCCTGGATGTCTTTCCAGTACTTTTTCCGGTCCGCGTGGCTCTTGAGGCTTCTGGGCTGGCCCTTGTACAGAATTTCGCCGCTTGTTTCGCTCAGCAGCCCCAGCAGCATTTTCGCGAGGGTCGTCTTGCCGCTGCCGCTTTCGCCGACGATCGAGACGATCTCGCCTTCATGGAAATCGAAACTGACGTCGTGGACGGCCGTTTTTTTGTTCTTCCCGTATCCGAACACCTTCGTCACGTTCTTGCCGCTGAGCAGCACATCAGGCCTCTTCATTCGCATACCACTCCTTCAGCGTGCCGGGGTCGACGTGGCAACGGTACACGCGATTGCCCGACGTCCGGTTTTCGATCTTCCCCTGCCGGCACGCGTCCGTCGTGTACAGGCACCGGTCCGCGAACCGGCAACCGACGATCTTGTGTTTCAGATTCGGCGGCGCGCCGGGAATGGCGGCCAGCTTCTGGGCCTTCATGCCGTGCTCCGGCACGATGATCGAGCCCATCAGACGCTTCGTGTAGGGATGAAGCGGATCGAAGACGATCTGCTGCGACGTGCCCCGCTCCACGATCTCGCCGGCGTACATGACCATGATCTCGTCGGCGACATGATAGAGAAGCGGCAGCTCGTGGGTGATGAAAATCATCGACTTGATGAATTGCTTCGCCAGCAAATCCTTGAGCAGTTTGATGACCGCCTTCTGGGACGTGACATCCAGCGCCGAAGTCGGTTCGTCCGCGATCAGGACGGTCGGATTGAGAATCGTGGAGATGGCGATGACCGTCCGCTGCTTCATCCCGCCCGACAGCTCGTTCGGGAAGGAATCCAGAACCTTCGGCGACAGGTTCAGCGTTTCGAAACGTTCGGTCGCCAGCTCCCGGACCTGACGTTTGTCGAGTTCCGGACGATGCTCCTTCATGATGTCTTCGATGAAATGAATGATCTTCATCGTCGGATTGAGCGCGTTCATCGCCGCCTGCGGGATATAGGCGATTTTCCGTCCCAGAATCTGCTTCCTCAGCTGCTCCTTGCTCAGCTTCATGATGTCGGTGTCGCCGATGATGATGGAGCCGCTGTCATAATGGAGCGGCGGGAAGTAGAACCCCATGAGGCTGATGGACAGCGTCGATTTTCCGCAGCCCGATTCGCCGGCGATGCCGAGCGTTTTTCCTTCTTCCAGCGTGAAGCTGACGCCGTCCACGGCAAAAACCTTTTCCTTCAGGCGGGTTCTGTAATAGGTCTTCAAATCCCGGACTTCCAGAACCGTGTTTCCGGCAGCGGAAACCTCGCCCCGGGCAATTTCCAGCGTGTTCGGTTCCATGGGCTAGCTCCTTATCTTCGGATTGAAAATTTCATCCATTCCCGTATTGATCAGGAACAGCGCGAACGTGATCACGGCGATGACGAGCGCGGGCGGAATGAAGGCCCACCAGGCTCCGGATACCGGCGCCGCAAAGATGAGCGCCCAGTTCATCATGGTGCCGAGCGAAATGGTGTCGTACGGTCCGAGCCCCAGCATCGAGATCGACGCTTCGGCCAGAATGCCGGACGCGACCTGGAGAATGAACGCCATGAACACATAAGAAGCGATATACGGCAGGATCTCGAACACGATGATTCGGAATGTGCTGTGGCCGGAAATCTTGGCGAGATTGACGTGGTCGCGGTTGCGCAGCGACACCGTCTGCGCCCGGACCGCCCGCGCCGTCCACGGCCAGCTGGTGAGCCCGATGATGAGCGCCACGATGAACGCGCTGCGGGAATCAATGCTGACGGAGATGAGGATCAGGATCACGAACGACGGGATGACGATGAACATGTTCGTCAGGGCCGTCAGGACGTTGTCAACCCATCTCCCGACATAACCCGAAGCGAGGCCGATGACGAGTCCGATCGCGGTGGCGATCAATCCGGCGATCAGGCCGATCTCGACGGAAGTCCGGATGCCGTATACGAGTTCCAGGAACAGATCCCGGCCGAAGTTGTCGGATCCCAGCCACAGTTCGGAGCTGGGCGGCTGGAAGGCGAGCGCCTTCATCTCGAACGGGTCTGCCCGATTAATGAGCGGGTAGATCAGCACGAACGCGGTCATGAGCAACGTGATGATCGCGCCGATCAGGAATTTGGGCGATCGCAGCAAAATACGGACTGTGCTTCCCATCTCAACCTTCCTCCATTTGGGCAGCCTTGATTCGCGGATCGACGATGCCGTAGATGATCTCGACCGTGAAGTTGGCCAGCAGCACGGTGACCGCGATCAGCAGGGTGCACCCGGAGATGAGCGGGTAATCCAGCTGGCGAATGGCGGTGAACAGCCACGTGCCGATGCCCGGATAACTGAAGACGATTTCGCAGATGAGCGAACCGCCGATCATCGTGCCGAGCGACAGGGCGAGCCCCGTAATCTGGGGCAGCATGGCGTTCCTGAAGACGTACCGGGCGACGCGGGAATCCCGAATGCCGAGCAGCTTGCTGTACAGCACGTAATCGGAGTTCAGCTCGTAAATGGCCATCTCCCGCATGCCGATCGCCTGACCGCCGATCGTCACGAGCACGATGGACAGGAATGGCAGCGTATGGTGCCGGATGACCGACCAGATGAATTCCAGGCTGAGATTCGGGACCATCTGATAATCATAGCCGCCGGAAATCGGGAACCACTTCAGCGTGATGCCGAACAGGTACAGCATCATGATGGCCAGCGTAAAGAACGGAATCGAGTTGATGAACAGCGCGACCGGGAACAGGACCTTGTCGAATACGCCCTTGCGGTACGCCGCCACGGCGCCGAGCACGTTGCCGAGGATCCAGCCGACCAGGATGGCCGGAAGCTGGAGTCCGACCGTCCAGGGGACGGCGGACCCCAGAATATCCGACACCTTGCGGGGATACAGTCCGAACGAAGTGCCCAGATCGCCTGTAAGCAGGTTTTTCAGATAGATGCCGAACTGGACGATAAGCGGTTTGTCGATCCCGAACTCTCGCGCGAAGTTCTCGTACACGCGCTTGATCGAGTCGCTGTCGGTCATGCCCTGCGATACCTGGGAAGCGATCGTGCTGACCGGGTTGCCTTCGATGAGCCTTGGCAGCAGGAAGTTGAGCATGAGCGCGACGATCAGGGTCGCCAGATACCATCCCGCTTTCTTGACGAAATATTTCGTATAGGCATTCAAAACGTCTATACCCCCGCGTTCAAGTGTGAATTGGCATCAAGCGTTCATTGGCTCGAGATTTGATACAGCGCCTTGACGCCGGCTCCGTCCATTGCGATTTGCGGCGGAATGTTGCTGCCGTCGCCATCGACCGGGAAGCCTTTCCACACCGATTCGTTGACCGTGTAGAAGACCCACGGACGATACATGAGCGGGACGGAAGGAACGTCCTTCAGCCAGATTTGCGTCAGTTCGGTGTACAGCGCCTTGGCTTCGGCATCGGACACCGTCGGAATCTTCTCGATGATTTCGTCCGCCCGTTCGTTCTTGTAGCGGCCCCAGTTCCAGAACGCCATTTCGCCGATCGGCGCGACGCCCTTCGAGTACATGATCGTGCGCGCGCGGCTCCACGGGTTGGCGGGCGTCACGTTGCCTGCGGGCGTGTTCATGATGATGTCGAACTTGCCGGTCTGCAGGTCGTTCGTCCACACCGGAGCTTCGGGGAACTTCGTCCGGATTTCGATGCCGATCGCCTTCGCGCTTTGCGCGACGATCTCCAGGGCGGCGTTCCAGTCGGACCAGCCGTACGGACATTCGATTTCATACGGCCCGAGGCGGACGCCGTTCAGGACGCGGATGCCGTCTTTGCCCCTCTCGGCGCCGATGCTGTCGAGCAGCTTGTTCGCGGCGTCGACGTCGGTCGTCCATTGCAGCGGCTTGATCGCGTCTTGGTCGATAAACTTGTTTTCCGCCGGCGTGTCGAGCAGCAGGGACGGCTTCATCGGAGCGGAATAGCCGCTCATCGCCAGCTCCGCGATCTTCGCATAGTCGATCGCCATCGCGATGGCTCTCCGGACGTCCGGATTGTCGAGACCCGGAACCGTCGTGTTGAAGAAGATGGACGGCATCGATCCGGGCAGATAGTACGGCGCTTCGCTCAGATACGTCTTGATCGGCGCTCCGTCTTCCCACATCTTCCACACTTGCGGAATGAATTGCTGCGACACGTCCACCTCGCCGTTCTTGAAGGCCAGATCGCCGGCCGCGTTGTCCTTGTAGATGTTGTGGGTGATGTATTTCGGAGCGGGAAGCTTGCCGAACAGGACTTGCCCCCAGTAATTGTCGTCGCGGATGAGCGTAATCTTCTGGTCATTATAGAAATAAAGCTTGTACGGTCCGGTGCCGACCGGATTGTCGTTGGGCTCTCTGCGGATGGCCGCGAGATCGTAGCCCGCTTTCTCCTCGATGGCTTCCCAGATGTGCTTCGGCAACATCGGGATGAGTTCGATGCTCTCCAGCACGACCAGTCTGTTCGGGTTGTCCGGTTTCATCTTGATCGTGACCGTGTGAGCGTCTTCGGCCACGACATCCTGGATGTAATCCCAATAGCTGGTCCAGTTGATTTCATAGCGTTGACCGAGCTTGTAGGTGTACACCACGTCTTCCGAGGTGAACGGCGTGCCGTCGTTCCACTTCGCTTCCGGGTGCAGTTCGATCTTCAGCGTCAGATCGTCCACCCAGTTGTAGGAAGTGCCCAGCAACGGCTCCAGGTTGCCGTCGAGCATGTTGATCATGAACAGCGTCTCATACACCAGTTCCCGCGAGTTCCCGTAGTTGATCGGGAAGGCCGGGTTGCCGCTCAGCAGGTTGAAGTTGGTCGGCGCGCCCCACTGCAAACCGTTGATGTACAGCGTTTCGTTCCGGGGCGTTTCTCCCGACCCCGACGCGCCGCCCGAAGATCCTCCGGAATCGCTGGAGCCGGAATCGGACGAGGATCCGCCGGACGAGGACGTGCTGCCCGTTTGCGTATTCTGCGTCGATCCGGGAGATGACGACTTCGAGCATGCGGCAAGCAGCGAGAAGATCATCACCAGACAGACGAACAGAATCGAAGCCTTTTTCAGCCTCATTGCTTTCATCTCCCCCTCTGGTTGTAGTTTCGCGTTTTGTCCCCCGCGGAGGTAAACGCTTACATTCACGAGTATAGGACTGCGGCCCCGCCCGCGAACATCCTTGAATTTTGTGATAATATCCAATTTTTTTGTCGGCCGTCAGTATTGCTTCAGTATTGCTCGAGCTCGTAAACCTCCTGAATCCGCCGGGCCAATTCTTCGGGCTCGAGCTTCGAGCCCGGCGTCAGCAGTTCCTGCAGTCCCTCGTTGAGCGTCTGCACGACGATGGGCTGCAGCCGCACGTCATAGACGGGCGTCATGTCCACTTTCTCCAGCAGGTCCAGGTATTCCGCGAACAGCGCGGGCGCCTGTTTGCGGTCGTAGCTGGTCACGCGGGACACGGAGATGTCGCCCAGCTCCGCCAGCATGCCCGCGGCTTTCTCGCCCGTGAGCCATTTCACGAGCCGGACCGCCGCATTCAGTTTTTCCCCCCTCAGATTGGCGTTGAGCGCCAGCGCCCACCCCGATCCGCCCGAGACCGCGTCCGGCTTGCCCCGGCCTCCGGGCACCGCCGGCAGAATGGCCAGACGGGTCTGATCCAGGACCGGTTTCTGCGCGTCGGCGACGACGGACGAGATCGCCCAGCCGCCCTCCAGGAACATGGCCGCCTGTCCGACGTAATAGGCCGTCCGCTGTTGATTGTTGTTGAGGTTGTTGATGCTGGCGTTGAACGCCCCGATATCGGACAGTTCCCTGATCGCCTTGAGCGCGTTGACAAATTCCGGATCGGTAAATCTGGCGCCGCTGTTCTCTTTGAGCGACATGAACCAGTCCGTGCCGGTATGCCGGTCCGCCAGCGTGCTGAGCAGGCTGGAAACCGCCACCCACTGGTCCTTGTTGCCCATCACGATCGGCGTCGTCCCCAGTTCCTTGATTCTCTGCAGGGCGTCCACGAATTCGTCCCAGGTCCGGGGAAACTCGATATAACCGGCGCGCCTCAGAATCTCGCTGTTGTAGAACACGAGGGAAGAGACCGTCAGCTGGACCGGAACGCCCGCGATGACATCGCCGACCCGGAAATCTTCGAAGGCTTCGGGATGAAAACTGTCCCGCCACTCCGGATCCGTGTTCAGCACCCAGTCGACGGGCATGATAAGGCCGTTGTCCAGCAGCTTTTCGGCGTCCGAGCCGAGCATCATGAACACGTCCGGCAGCACGTTGCCGGCGGCAAGCGTCCGGATCTTCGTCTTCAGCGAGGCATTGTCAAGAATATCCTCGGAAATTTCGATATCCGGATTCTGCTGCTTGAACTGTTCCACCAGCTTCCGGTGAACGACATCGACGGCCGTCGTCGACGTCGCCGTCCAGGAATGCGCGAGCGTCAACGTGATTTTGGGAGACGGAGCGTCGCCCGGGAATTTGACTTCGAAACCGGCTTGCCGCGGAGAATCGGACGCGGCCCCGCAACCGGCCAGCAACCATGCCGAAATCGGCATGACGACCGCAAGAACTGCCGCAATCAGCCTCTGACGCATGACCGATCAACCTCTGCCATCGGCGTTGAAGGATTCGGACCGACGGTTCCGGTATTCCCGGGGGGAACAACCGGTATAGGTCCGGAAGATCGACGAGAAATACTTGTAATCCCTGAAACCGACCTTCTCCGCGATCTCATAGGTTCGCAGCCAGGTCGAGTCCAGCAGCCGCCTTGCCTCTTCGACACGGATCCGGTTCAGCCACCGCATGAAATTTTCGCCCATCTCTTCCTTGAACACTTTGCTCAGATGGGCCGGCGTCACGCAGACGTGCTCGGCCGTCTCGGACAGTCCGATCGGTTCGCCGTAATGGGTCATGGCGTAGCGAACCGCCTCTTTCACCAGCCGGGAGTGAACCTTCGCTTCTTCCGCCGACGCGCCGGGGCTGTCCGTTTCGCGGCACGCGCCGCACGACAGGGCGCCAAGCGCGTCTTCGTAAGAATCGGCGATCTGGGTCAGCGTGTGTACGGAACGACCGGGCCGGACCGAGACGGGCAGTCTCAGGTTAGTCGACAGATTGGTCCGCACGGCTTCGCAGACGTCCCCGACCGGCGTTTCCGGCCGGAGGTTGATCAGGCCGATCACGGTGTTCGGCTCCGCGTAACTGACGAATCCGGGAAAACGGGCGAGCAGCGTCTCTTCCACGATGTTGAGAAAGGCAAACGCCATCGCTTCCTGTTCCTTCCTGGTCATGTGCTCCGCGAACAGCCGGTTCCCGTCCGCCTTCACGACCAGCACCCGGTAGGCCGGTCCGTCGAGCGGAATCCGCAGCGTCGCCGCCTGCTCCCGGATCTCCCCGGCATCCGCCCGCCGGTCGAGCAGCTTGTGCATCAGCTTCGATTTCATGTGCGGAAGCTGCTCGTTGAACAGCATGTTCCGGATTAATTCCCGCTGCCTCGTCAGCCGCTTGTGTCTCTCCCGATCGCGGTATTCGACGAGGAGCTCGACCAGCTTTTCGGCCTGGACCGGTTTGAGCAGATAATGGCGAATGCCGAGCGACATCGCTTCCTTCGCATATTGAAAATCTTCATATCCGCTCAGCAGAATCAACTCGATGTCCGGATATTCGGACTTGACCGCCCTGGCCAGTTCGATTCCCGTCATCACGGGCATCCGGATGTCCGCCAGAATCAGATGGACGGGGTGGCTCTGCAGCTTGATCAGCGCTTCCTTGCCATTGCGCGCCTCCGCCGTGATCGCGATGCCGTGGCTCGGCCAGTCGATCGAGGTCATGATGCCTCTGCGCACGATGATTTCGTCGTCCACCACCATCACTTTATACATCTTGCACCGATCCTTTCTCGTAGGGTTGCCTGATCGTCACGGTGGTTCCTTCGCCCGGCGCGCTCTCGAACGTCACGCCGTAGCGGGCGCCGTAATTCAGCTTGAGCCGGTCATGGATATTCTTCAGCCCGAGTCCACGCTGGTCCTTCGCCGGTTGGTCCAGCACCGCCTGTATGGCCGCCGCGTCGGCGCCGACCCCGTCGTCGCGCACCTGGTAGACGAGATCGTCGCCGTCCCGGAACACGCGAATGTCGATCCGGCCGCTCGCGCCCTTCGGCTCGATGCCGTGGCGGATCGCGTTTTCCACCACCGGCTGCAGCACCATCTTCGTTACCTTGCAATCCAGCGTATCCTGCTCGACCGATACCGAGAAGACGATCACCTCTTCGTAGCGCTTCTGCTGGATCTGAATGTAGTAGTGAATATGCTCGATCTCCTTCCCGACCGTCGTGAACCGGCTCCCCCTGTTCAGGCCGATCCGGAACAGCTGCGACAGGGCGCTCACCATGGAAGCCGTCTCGAACGCCTTCTCCATCCGGCTCATCCAGTAGATGAGATCCAGCGTGTTGTACAGGAAATGCGGGTTGATCTGCTCTTCGAGCGCCTTCAGTTCCGCATCCTTCTGCTTGATCCTGGACACGTGGACTTCGTTGATCAATTCGTTCAGCCGCTGGGACATCCGGTTGAAGCTGCGGGTCAGCAGGGCGATTTCGTCGTTGCCTCGCACCTTCATCTCCTGGAACTGTTCCCGCTCCACGTGCTTCATCAGGATGCGAAGCTGCTTGAGCGGCTCGAGCACGCGGTATCCGAAGAGCAGGATGAATCCGAAGCAGACGGCCAGACTGGCCGCGATGGAATAGACGGTGACCTGTTTGATGACCTCGCCGGGCTTCGAAATCTGCTCATAGGGCGTCAGTTCGACGATGTACCAGTCCTGCGCCTCCATCCGGTAGAAGACGCCGAGGTAATCCCGGCCGTCAACGCTTGTATTGAACGTTCCTTCCGGTTGGCCATCCATGTCCGACGGCAACGGAAACGACCCGATCTTTCTCCCGATCTCTTCGTCCGACAGCGACGACAGGACGACCTTGTCCCGGTCGATCAGGTAGAAGAGGCTCTGATCCTGCGCCTTCGTCCTGTACAATTCGCGTATGCTGCTTTCGAGAAGGTTGATTTTCAGGATGCCCAGGGAGCGGCTGATATTGTGGATGTCCCGGATGTCGCGGATCATGGTGATGACGTTCACTTCTTTGCCCTGCACGAACACGATGTCGAAATACCAGCTGTCCCTGCCCCTCAGGTCCTTCGCGCGGATCAGCCTGTCGCCGGGAACGCGGTTGACCACGCCCCGATTGTCGATCCCCGTCTCGCTCAAATCCTGGATGTAAATGGAATAGATATAATTCTTGTTGAAGGCCTGTTCGTTCATGATGGAGAGGATCCGCGCGTAATACTGCTGCCTCGCCTCGGCATCGGGGGCCGAAAGATAGGCGATCACTTCGCTGTTCTGAATCAGGTTGAGCGAGATGGTGTTGACTTCGTTGATGATCATGTCCAGCGTGTTGGAGAATTGCTTCGCGTTGGCCAGATTCAGCTCGATGGCCTGGTTGCGGACGACTTTTCCCGCCTCGAAATAGGAGAAACCGCTTACAATCAGAATGGGACACACCGTCAGAATCACGGCGAAGACCATGATTTTGGTGCGTATGCCGACAAAACGTCTGTTTGCCATGTCACAACACCGTCGCTGCCCGGTTTGAAAAGCAATCCGGCCGAAATGTAACCGCTTACAGAAATACAGGATCTGGAATACATTCCAACAAAAAAGCTGCCTTTCGGCGTTCTTGTAAGATCAAACATAATCGATCGTGCGCGTTAAGGCAATATAAAATCACCGGAAACGCAAAAACGGTTACAATCCCGAGTAGTGGTGTAAAAATGATGGCGGTCACTTGACAAAAGGGAAGCCATCGTGTGGATTCTACTATAGAGACATCAATCAACATAGTAGGAGGTCTCACACGATGGCTTCTATAGATAGAATCGCACTTTTGGAGCTTTTGCGCAAGTGTGGTGCTGATGGCAATGTCGACTTTTTGAAAGAAGCTCTTCAGGTGTTGGTTCAATCCCTCATGGAGGCGGAGGTCTCCGCGAAAATCGGCGCAGAACGTTATGAGCGCAACGAAGGACGAACTACCTATCGCAACGGGTACCGGGAACGTGATTGGGATACCCGGGTAGGAACGCTGAAACTGCGGATCCCCAAGTTGAGACAAGGAAGTTACTTCCCCAGTTTGCTGGAACCGCGTCGGCGTGCGGAAAAAGCCCTCTTGGCCGTGGTTCAGGAGGCGTATGTCCACGGCGTGAGTACGCGTAAAGTGGACGAACTCGTCGAAGCACTGGGCATGCAGGGCATCAGCAAAAGTGAGGTTTCGCGCATCTGCAAAGAATTGGACGAGGTGGTTCTGGCTTTCAAGGAACGACCGCTGGATGCGGCCTACCCCTATGTCTGGTTGGATGCGACGTTCCCCAAAGTACGCGAAGGCGGACGGGTATGCAACATGGCGTTGGTCCTGGCGATCGGCGTTCGCGCGGATCTCCGGCCGCGCGCCGACCAGAACCGTCTCCATCGGCAGCCTCCACTCCGCCCGGTCGCCGTCCGCCCACTCCCGCTCCACGACCGCGTAGCCTTTTTCCATCCGGTACGGGCAGGCTTCCCCGTTCACCGCGAGGACCGGTTCCGCCGTCTGGAACCAGTCCGGCACGCGCAGCGCGAGCGCCAGCCGGACGGCGCCCCCGCCGGAGACGGACAGCCCGAACGTCACCGTGCCGTCCCACGGCAGCCCCGAGCGCTGGTGCAGCGTCACCTCGCGCCCCGCCGCGGCGAACCGCGCTTCGCTGCCGATGTACAGGTGCACATGCACCCTGCCCGCCGCTTCGTCGATGTCGTAGATGTAGTCGTCGAGCGATGCGAGCAGCCGCGCGACGTTCGGCGGGCAGCAGGAGCAGCCAAACCATTTCTGGCGGATGGGCTTCACGTGGCGGCGGTCCGGGTTCTTGAGGCTCGCCTCCGGCCACACCTCCAGCGGGTTGACGTAGAAGAAATGCTTCCCGTCCCGCGCCATGCCGGCGAGCACCGTGTTGTAGAGCGCCCGCTCCATCACGTCGGCGTACTCGCTCCGCGCCTCGAGCCGCAGCATCCGCCGCGCCCAGAAGATCAGCACGATCGACGCGCACGTCTCCGCGTACGCGAGATCGTTCGGCAGATCGTTATCGAACGTGAACGCCTCGCCGTTGTGCGTCGACCCGATGCCGCCCGTGATGTACATCCGCTTCTTCGTCGCGTTGAACCAGAGCCGCCCGCACGCCTCGCGCAGGCCGGAATCGCCGGTCAACCGGGCGAGATCGGCCATCGCGCTGTACAGATACACGGCGCGCACCGCGTGGCCGACCGCCGCCGTCTGCTCGCGCACGGGCAGATGGGCCTGGTTGTACTCGAGATTCGGCTTGCCCGAACCCCAGATCGGCGGCCGCCCCCGCTTCCACTCCTCCAGAAAATAGTTCGGCTCCTTCCCGCGCTCGTCCACGAAAAACTTCGCCAGCCAGAGATACCCCTCTTCGCCCGTCGCGCCGTAAAGTCTCACGAGCGCCAGCTCGACCTCCGGATGCCCGCAGCAGCCGCGCAATTGCCCCTTGCCGGGTCCGAACACGCGGTCGATGTGATCGGCGAACCGGCACGCGATGTCGAGCAGCCGACGCTTGCCCGTCGCTTCATGACAGGCAACCGCCGCCTCGAACAGATGCCCCGCGCAGTACAACTCGTGCGCCTCGTACAGATTCTTCCATCGGTTGTCCGGTTCCTTGATCGTATAGTACGTGTTGATGTAGCCGTCCTCGTGCTGGGCCTGTCCGATCAGTTCGATCGCCTCGTCCATCGTCCGCTCCAGTTCGGGATTCGGCCTGAAGCGGAGCGAGTACGCCGCGGCCTCCAGCCATTTGTACAGGTCGCTGTCCTGGAACACGAACCCGTGGAACTCGCCTTCCTCGAGCCCGGCCGCGATGCGGAAGTTGCGGATCGCGCGGCTCGGCTCCGCCCCTTCGATCCGGTCGTTCAGCGCCTCCCATTGATACGGAATGACCGTGTCCGTCACGAGGTCCTGATAGCCGCTCCAGAAATCGTCGCGTATGCGAATGTCCGGTTTGCCCATGCCGTTCCCGCCTTCCCGGTTCTGATACGATTTGACCCTTCACACAGGCGAGTATATGCGGTAATGTGGGGATGGACCAGTGAAGGATTGCGCTTTTTCCTATAAAAAATGAGACTTGTATCGTCGGGGAGGCAGACCATGCGCGAAACCGTCTGCATCGAGCTGACGGCGCCGCCGCTTCCGTACTGTCTGGAGTCGGGGCTCGCGGTGTTCCGGCCCGGGGACCGGCATCCGAACCGCGCCGACTTCGGCGTGTTCGATCTGCTCATCGGCGTGTCCGGGACGCTTCATATCGGGGAGAACGGGCGGGAATGGAGCCTGCGCGAAGGGGAGGCGCTGATTCTTTTGCCCCGGGGGCATCATTACGCGGTAAGGCCGTGCGGGGAAGAGACGACTTTCTGGTGGGTGCATTTCGAGCATCCGGATTGGCGCGAGACGGCCGGTACGGCCGATGGCGTTGAGTCCTTGCATGTGTCCCCCTTCAACCGGCCGAGGGTGATCCGGCTGCCGAAATATGCGCGCCTGCCCGATCCGCGACCCGCATTCGACCGGATGCGGCGGCTTGCGGACATGCCGATCGGCGAGGGGTTCTGGGAGAAGCAGCAGCTCCTGATTCAACTGCTCGCCCTGCTCGAACAGGGGCAGGCCGGGTCCGCCGGGACGCCGGCCACGCGCGTCGCCGGGCGCGCCGCCCTCTTCCTCCAACAGCATTAACGGGAAAACATCACAAACGAGACGCTTGGCGAACGGCTGCACTACCATCCCAGCTACATCGTCCGCTGCATGAAGAAGGTATATGCATGTGGACGAAGAGCCGAACATGCTGTACCGGCCGTCCGTCGATGTCACGCTGAACTCGGCGGCGCCGATCTACCGGAACCGGATGCTGGCCGTCGTGCTGACCGGCATGGGCCAGGACGGACTCGAGGGGTGCCGCCGGGTGAAGGCGCACGGCGGCCTCGTGCTGACGGAGGCGGAGGAATCGTGCGTCGTATACGGCATGCCGAAGGTCGTGCACGAGGCGGGGCTCTCGGACGCGCAGGCGGCGCTGCCCGCCATGTTCTCCAGCATTATGTCGTTCTTGTAATGGTGTGAGAGGAGGGTTCGCGTGCCGGATCGATTCGGTGAGGCAGCCTTCAAGGAGCGGTCCGGAAGCGGCGAAACCGGCCGGACTCCGGCCGCCGGCGCCGGGCCGTCGGTCGACGCCGGGCCGCCGGCCGACGCCGGACGGACCGCGGAAACCGGACCGGCCACCTTGTAGCCGAGCAAATATTCATCGTACCCCGCCAGCAGCGCGACATCGGGCGGTCCCTCGCTGTCCGCTCCGTCTCCGCCCGACCAGTATGCCGTTCCGCCGATCGTCTCGCAAAAAAGCACGCCGTCCGCGTCCGCCGCGGCCTTTTTCGCCTCCGTGACCGTAAGCTCCGACCACCAGCAGAAGTCATGCAAAGTCGCCGGACCGTGTCCCGTAAAATACCGGATCGCAAGCTCCCGCATCGCTTCTTCTCCGGACAGTTCGCGCGGATTCGGCGCCCAGTCCTCCAGCAGCACGAACGTCTGCTGCCTGCCCTCAAGGGGCCCGGGGCAGATCAGCCCGGCATGGGCCAACATCCACAGGATGTGGTAGCCGCGCTGCTGCCTGGTGCTGATCCCCGCCTGTTCCAGCAGCTCCGTCAATTCGGCGCGGGTCATCCGCTGCCGATCCTTCAGCGCGCCCTCGATCAGCCTGCCGCATTGCGCGATCAGCCGTTCGTCAATCTCCAGCTGCCGCTGTCTGCGCCGGTCGCGGGCGAGCACGCGGGGAGCGGACAGCCGGACCATCCAGCGCGCGTCTTCGGCGGGCACCGCATGCAGCGTGCCGCGCAAAGCCCAGGTGAGCACGATGCGCCGATCGGCGATGGCCCGCTCGACATCGGCCAGAGTCGCGCTTTCCGTGCGCAGGCCGATCGCCCATGTCGCCTGCGCGTAATCCTGCGCCTGCAGGGCGCCGAGCCGGCGGACGACGTCGGCGGGCGTCTCCGTTTTGGGACCGCTGATGAGCAGATTCCGCATCCTGCGGAAGGCGATGGCGGCATCGGGCATTTGGTTCACCTCACTCCGGCAGTTCACGATATGTGAAATAGTCGAAGTCCGCATGTTTTCCCTGTCCGCTCAGGTCCTGCACGCAGATCCCCAGGAAGGCGCCCGTGAAGCCTTGGTCGATCAGGCGGCCTTCGATCTTCGCTTCCACGTTCTCGTCGGAAATGACACTCGCGTCCAGTTCCGGCCCGATCGGCGTCCAGTCCTTCCCGTCCCGCGAATAGAGGAACTGCAGCCGGTCGTAATGGAGCGACGCTTTCAGGTGGACGCGATCCCACCCGTCAACGGACACCTGCCGCTCCAGCGGTTCGTCGTACAGGCCGCGGTCGCTGCACATGATGTTCAGGCATTTGCCCAATTGCTCGTCGCGGCTGATGTACAGGTAGTAGTAGTTGCGCGTGTTGTAATAATGGATGAGGCCCGCCAGCTGCTGGAACGTGTCCGGCTCGAACTCGACCGCCGTCTCCGCTTCCGCATCGAACGCTTGCTGCCGGCGCGCGATCAGGCTTTGCCGATGCTTGGAAGACAGCGACTCCCGCCCTTTCAGCCGCAAGTATCCCGGCCGCGCGGTCAGCGACGCCCACTGCTCGTCGAGCGGCTCGCGCAGCGTCTGGAAGTGGATGGAGATCCGCTCTCCGTCGAAATGGTCCGTCTCCGGCTCGGGCGGGAACGGATGGTCCGGCAGGTCGGGCGCGGGCACGACCGCCTTCGGGCTGTTCCCGCCGCCGGCCGGGCGCAGCCAGCCGTCCTCCGTCCATTCCACGGGCAGCAGCGCCGTCTCCCGGCCGAGAATGCAGCGCTCCGACGGGCGGAGCGGCCGGCCGCACAGGTAGGCGAAGTACCATTCGCCGGTCTGCGTCTCGACGAGGCTCGCGTGCCCGGCCCGCTGCAGCTCGAGGTCGGGGTTGTCCGCGGCGGTCAGGACGGGATTTTCGGGATCGACCTCGTACGGGCCGAAGAGCGAACGCGACCGCGCCACCGTCACCGCGTGGTTGAACCGCGTGCCGCCTTCCGCCGTGACGAGGTAATACCAGCCGTCGCGCTTGTAGAGATGCGGCCCTTCCGTCAGTCCCAGCGGCGTGCCGCGGAAAATGTTGCGGATCGGTCCCACGAGGCGCTTTTGTTCCGGCGAGTACTCCTGCAGCGCGATTCCGGCGAATTTGTTTTTGCCCTTGCGGTAGTCCCAGATCATGTTGACCAGCCACTTGCGGCCGTCGTCGTCATGGAACAGGGACGGGTCGAACCCGCTGCTGTTCAGGTAGATCGGCTCGGACCACGGCCCTTCGATGCTCGGGGCGGTCACCAGATAATTGTGGGTGTCCTTGAACGGGCCGACGTGGCTCTTCACATCCGTGAATACGAGGTAGAACAGGCCGTCGGCGTAGCTCAGGCAAGGCGCCCAGATGCCGCCGGAGTCGGGATTGCCGAGCATGTCAAGCTGGCTCCGGCGCTCGAGCGGCCGGGCGGCCAGGCGCCAGTGGCGCAGGTCGCGGGAGTGGTGGATCTGCACGCCGGGGAACCACTCGAACGTGGAGGTCGCGATGTAATAGTCGTCCCCCACCCGCAGGATGGACGGGTCCGGGTTGAAGCCGCGCAGCACGGGGTTGTGGATCGTTTTCATGACGATCGTCCTCCTTGGGATAGGATTGCCGGTCCGGGCCTGACGGGATCGCGGGTGGCGCGCGCTTGCGCCAGCGGTCTTCAGGACCGTTGGCACAGGGGCGCGGGCCCCCGTCATGACCGCTTACGGTTTCCCGGACCGTTATCTCCGGCTCACGGCCCGCCGCTCCCCCTCCAACGGTTCACCGCATCGCCGGCAAGTCCGACGAATGTATTAAATTGATGGTTTACAACCCGCTCCTTTCCAGCGTACTATAATAAGCAGAGATCGTCAAACTGCGTTCTATATTATCAAACATAATTGGCCGTATCCCACACCCTCGGAAAGGAGTTGCGACCGCCATGCCGATCATCCAGGCGCTGGACCGGGCGCTGCGCATTCTCGACCTGTTCGACGAGCACACCCCCGAGCTGAAACTGACCGAGATCAGCGCGCGCATGCAGCTGCACAAAAGCACCGCGCACGCGCTGCTGCGAACGCTGCAAATCCACGGCTACATCGAGCAGGACGAGGAGAGCGGCAAGTACCGGCTCGGCCTTCGCTTGCTGGAAAAAGGACAGATGCTGCTGCAAAATCTCGACATCCGCAACGTAGCCAGACCGCATTTGCAAGCCCTTTCGGACGCGACCGGGCAGACGGCGCATCTGCTCATTCTGGACGGCCGGGAGGGGGTGTACATCGACAAGGTGGAAGGGGCGCAGGCGGCCATCCGCTATTCCCGCATCGGCCGCCGGGTGCCGCTGCACAGCAGCGCCAGCGGCAAGGTGCTGGCCGCCTTCCAGCCGCCGGACGCGCTGGAGCGTCTGCTGGCCGGCTACAGCTACGTGCGGCACACGCCGAATACCATCGATTCCGAAGCGATGTTCCGCCGGGAGCTGGATGAGGTTCGAAAGAACGGCTGCGCCTTCGACCGGGAAGAGAATGAACCCGGCGTCCTGTGCATCGCGGCGCCGATCTTCGGCCATGACGGGCAGGTGCTTGCCGCCATGAGCCTGTCGTGCATGACCGCGCGGGTGGACGAGGCGGAGGCGCAGCGGCTGGCGGAACGGGTGCGGAAGACGACGGCGGAGATTTCGGCCCGCCTCGGGCACCGCTGACGGAGAGCTGCACCCCCTCAAAAAAGATGATTTGAATGGAGTGAACCAGATGCGCATTATTCGTTACATCGGGGACGACGGAGCTGCGCGCCTCGCGGCGGTGACCGACGAGGAGCAGGCTTTCCCGCTCCGGTCGCCGGATTTCATGGCGCTGGTGCGGGAAGCGGACGAGGCGGGGATCACGCCGCTGGAAGCGGTGCGCCGTCAGATCGCGGGCGCACAGCCGCTGCCCGGCGACTGGCGCGAGTTGAACCTGCTGACGCCGGTGGATGCGCCCGAGGTGTGGGCGGCCGGCGTCACTTATGAGCGCAGCAAAGAAGCGCGCAACGAGGAGTCGAAGGGCGCCGCAACCGGCGACGAAACGTTCTACGACAAGGTGTACCGGGCCGAGCGGCCGGAGATTTTCTTCAAGTCGACGAGCGCCCGCACGGCGCGGCCGGGCACACCCGTCTGCATCCGCAGCGACTCGGACTGGCAGGTGCCCGAGCCGGAACTCGGCATCGTGCTGGACCGCGGCGGCCGCATCCTCGGCTACACGGTCGGCAACGACATGAGCTGCCGCGACATCGAGGGCGAGAACCCGCTCTATCTGCCGCAGGCGAAAATCTGGCGCCGCTCCTGTTCCATCGGTCCGGCGATCCGGCTGGCCGAAACCGTGCCGAATCCGTATGACCTGACGATCACCTGCCGCATCTATCGGGACGGTCAATTGGCGGTGAACGAGACGGCCAATACGGGGCAGCTCCGGCGGAAGCTGGACGAACTGGCGTCCTTCCTCGTGCGGGACAACGTCGTGTTCGACGGCACCGTGCTGCTGACCGGCACCTGCATCGTGCCGCCCGACCGGTTCACGCTGCAGCCCGGCGACCGCATCGAGATCGACATTTCCGGCATCGGCACCCTGATCAACCCTGTCGCGGCGGCGGACGCCGCAATCCAGGATTAAGTCTCACAATCGGGAGGAATCATCAATGGCTAATGCCCCTGTTTTCCAAAACTACATCAACGGCGAATGGCGCGGCTCTTCCACCGGGGACACCGTCGCCAGCGTGAATCCGGCCAATCGCCATGACATTGTCGGCCTCGTGCCGAATTCGAGCCGGGATGACCTCGAGAGCGCCGTGGCCGCGGCGGATGCGGCCCGTACGTCGTGGCGCAAGCTGGCGGGACCGGCGCGCGGCCAGCTGCTGTACAAGGCCGCGGACATTCTCGAAAGCCGGATCGACGACATCGCCGAGACGATGACGCGCGAGATGGGCAAAACGTTCGGCGAAGCGAAGGGCGAAACCGCGCGCGGCGTGGCCCTGCTCCGCTATTACGCCGGCGAAGGCATGCGCAAGGTCGGCGACGTCATCCCGGCCACCGACGCCTCGGCGCTCATGTTCACGACGCGCGTGCCGCTCGGCGTCGTCGGCGTCATCACGCCGTGGAACTTCCCCGTCGCCATTCCGGTATGGAAAATCGCCCCCGCCCTCGTCTACGGCAACACGGTCGTCTGGAAACCGGCGACGGAAACGGCGGTTACCGCGGCCAAGGTGGCGGCCTGCTTCCATGACGCCGGGCTGCCGGCGGGCGTGCTGAACCTCGTGATCGGCAGCGGCTCGGTCATCGGCCAGGGCATTGCCGACCACCCCGGCATCCATGGCGTCACATTCACCGGCTCGAACGCGGTCGGCAAGCGCATCGCCCAGGCGGCGCTCGCCCGCGGCGCGAAATACCAGCTCGAGATGGGCGGCAAAAACCCGGTCATCGTCCTGAAGGACGCCGATCTGGAGCTCGCGGTGAACGCGACGATCAGCGGCGGCCTCCGCTCGACCGGCCAGAAATGCACGGCCACGAGCCGCGTCATCGTGGAGAAGGAACTTTTCCCGGCCTTCCGGGAGAAGCTGCTGGAGAAGATCGCCGCGCTCAAAGTCGGGGACGGCATGGAGGCGTCGACCTGGCTCGGCCCGTGCGCGAGCGAGAGCCAGATGGAGACGGTGCTCGGCTACATCCGCAAGGGTGTCGAAGAAGGCGCCGAACTCTTGTGCGGGGGCGAACGGCTGCAGGAAGGCAAAATGGCGGACGGCTTCTTCGTGGCGCCGACCGTTTTTGACCGGGTGACGCCCGAGATGACGATCTTCCGGGAAGAGATTTTCGGGCCGGTGCTGGCGCTGGTGCAGGCGGAAAATTTGGAAGAAGCGCTCCGCCTCGCCAACGATTCGGAGTACGGCCTCAGCGCATCCATTTTCACGCGGGACATCGGCAGCATCCTGACCTTCATTCAAGACATGGACGCCGGGCTCGTGCGGGTGAACGAGGAGACGGCCGGCGTCGAACTGCAGGCGCCGTTCGGCGGCATGAAGAGCTCCAGCTCGCATTCGCGCGAACAGGGCACGGCCGCGATCGAGTTCTATACCGCCATCAAGACCGTGTTCGTGAAGGGTTGAGGAGCGACCGCCATGTCTTCCGTTCTGGAAAAAATCCTCGGCCGCCCGGACGACGACGACTATCGCATCGACACGCACGCGCCCGGTCCGGACGGATCACTGCCGCTGACGCCGGAGATGCTGCGCGAGAGCCCGAGCGGCGACCTGTTCGGCTGGTCGCAGAACGTCGGCATGGGCTGGGACCCCGCCCGGCTGCTCGGCCCGCAGGTGCTCATCCTCGGCACGCAGGGCGGCATCCGCGATGAGGACGGCCGGCCGGTGGCGCTCGGCTACCATACCGGCCACTGGGAGGTCGGCCTGCTGATGCGGGAAGCCGCGGAAGAAGTGGCCGGCCTGGGCGGCGTACCGTTCGCCGGGTACGTCAGCGACCCGTGCGACGGCCGCTCGCAGGGCACGACCGGCATGTTCGACTCGCTGCCGTACCGCAACGACGCGGCGATCGTCATCCGCCGGCTCATCCGCTCGCTGCCGACCCGGCGGGCGGTGCTCGGCGTCGCCACCTGCGACAAGGGGCTGCCGGCGATGATGCTCGGCTTGGCCGGCACACGGAATCTGCCGTCCGTCATCGTGCCCGGCGGGGTCACGCTGCCGCCGACGCGCGGAGAGGACGCCGGCAAAATCCAGACGATCGGCGTCCGGTTCGCGCGCGGCGAGCTCTCGCTGGAAGAGGCGGCCGACCTCGGCTGCCGGGCGTGCGCCACGCCGGGCGGCGGTTGCCAGTTCCTCGGCACCGCCGCGACCGCGCAGGTGGTCGCCGAGGCGCTCGGCCTGACGGTGCCGCACGCGGCGCTCGCCCCTTCGGGGCAGCGGGTCTGGGCGCAGATGGCGCGCCAATCCGCCCGCGCGGCGCTGCACATGGCGGAGAGCGGCCTGACCACGGGCCGCATCCTGACCGACGCGTCCATCCGCAACGCGATGGTCGTGCACGCCGCGTTCGGCGGCTCCACGAACCTGCTGCTGCACGTGCCCGCGATCGCGCACGCGGCCGGCCTGCGCGTGCCGGACGTCACCGACTGGACCGCGGTGAACCGGTCCGTGCCGCGCCTGGTCAGCGCGCTGCCGAACGGGCCGGTCCCCCACCCGACCGTGCGCGTCTTTCTGGCGGGCGGCGTGCCGGAGGTGATGCTCCATCTGCGGCGGCTCGGCCTGCTCGATGAGACCGTCCTGACGGTGACCGGCGAGACGCTCGGCGCCGTGCTGGACTGGTGGGAATCGTCCGAGCGGCGCCATCGGATGCGGCAGCACCTGCTGGAGCGGGACGGCGTCGACCCGGACACGGTCATCTATCCGCCGGAGAAGGCAAGTGCCGCCGGCCTGACGTCGACCGTCACCTTCCCGGTTGGCAACATCGCGCCGGAAGGCTCGGTCGTCAAGTCGGCGGCGATCGATCCGGCGCTGGTGGACGAGGACGGCGTGTACCGGCACGTGGGCCGGGCGAAGGTGTTCACCTCGGAACGGGCGGCGATCCGCGCGATCAAGGAAGGCCGCATCGTCGGCGGCGACATCCTCGTGCTGATCGGCTGCGGGCCGTCGGGCACCGGCATGGAGGAGACGTATCAGCTCACGTCGGCTTTGAAGCATTTGCCGTTCGACGGCAAGGTGTCGTTGCTCACCGACGCCCGGTTCTCCGGCGTGTCCACCGGCGCCTGCATCGGCCACATCGGACCGGAGGCGCTGGCGGGCGGACCGCTCGGGAAGGTGCGGGACGGCGACTGGATCGACATCCGCATCGACCTGAACCGGCTGGAAGGCCGCATTGACATGGTCGGCGACGGCGAAGCGCCGGCGACCCCCGCCGAGGGGACGAACATCTTGTCCGGGCGCGGGCCGCACCCGGACATGGCCAGCCATTCGCTGCTGCCGGACGACACGCGGCTGTGGGCCGCGCTGCAGGCGGCCAGCGGCGGCACGTGGCGCGGCTGCGTGTACGACGTCGACCGGATCATCAAGGTGCTGGAGGCGGGCGCGAAGGCGCTGGCCGCTGCCCGGGAAGACGGAGAATCGGCGAGCGCTGGCGGCACGGTGATTGCTGGCGGCAAGGAGAGCGCTGGCAGCGCATGAACCCGGACGACATGAAGTTCATGAACGTCTGCCATCCATGATAAAGGGCTGTCACTGACGGCATCTTATGCCGTTGGTGACGGCCCTTTCTGTGATTACCCAGACGTTCGCCCGACCGGAGCAAGTGCTAACGAAACTGCGACACGCTATTCCGCCCGAGGGTGCCTATTTCAGAATGCTATTTCAATCAGGTCATTCTCGCCCCCGCAAAGCCCGAACAGCGTACCTCAGTTTCGTTGCGTTTCCGGAACCCCACGTTTTGTCACAAATCAAGCCGCTGAGTTTCGTTAGGGAGCCTTCTCGATCCCAAAAACTCGGCGGATGACCAGACTGCGCAATTCTAACGGAACTCACAGCCGTTATAGGCCCCATCCGATGCGTTTCAAAATTCTGACGGAACCCAGATACCTTATTGCGGTCCGAACCGGCCAAAAATCGCCTGCTCAGGCCAAATAAGTGCGCTCAGGAAGCTGTCGATTAACTGTGCACAACGATCGTGCGACAGATAATCAATTTTTGCGAAATACTTTGGAAAATACGATGTTTTCTTTTCCGTTCTCACGATTACACCCGTTTTCGTGGTATAATGGTAGCAAGGTGTTTACAGGAGGCGACGCATATGACTTTTTCGGTTCGGTACAAAACGTTCGACCAACTTTCCTTTGCCGATGTGCAAGTGTACACCAAGCTGCCGCCGCATCCGTTCTGGAGCCATGTCGACAGCAAGGTCGACTTTTCGTTCGCCGATCGGCTGTGCGCGGTGCTCTATTCCGGCAGAGGACAGTACCCGTATGCGCCGTCTCTCAAGTTGAAAATCCATCTGGTTCAGGCCTACTACGGTCTGTCGGATCGTCAGACCGAAGAAAAAATCATCGGTGACCTGTTCATCAAGCGCTTCCTGCAACTGCCCGTGGATTTCATCGGTTTCGACCACAGCACGATCGGACTGGATCGCAGCCGCATGGGAGCCGCCATGTTCCGGGCCTGCCATCTCTACATTCTGGCCCAGATGTACCAGTACGGACTGTGGGGCGACCGGAACGAACAGTGGATCATCGACTCGTTCCCGACCAATGTGAACCTGAAGTTCCCGGGCGCCTATCGGCTGATTCAGCATGCCCTGATTCGTCTGGCGCAACATTTGCGCAAGCACGGGACAAAACCGATGCTTGAGGCGTTGGAGGCTTTGCCGCTGGATGGCGCAACCGTTCGGCTGAGCAAGTCGGCCTCGGCGTCGGCTCGCATGCTGGCCTTCAGCAAGCTGGTCTCCCAAGCCTACGGGTTGTTGGCCTGGTTCGAGAACGAGAACATCAAGCCGCTTCTGGCGGAGTGGAAGCATCTTAAGCGTTCGCGGGAGCTGCAAGCGATCCTGCGGCGCATTCTCCAAGAGAACAGCTCGCCTGTCGACCCCGGCGATGGAGCGGATGAAGCGTCCGAAGGCCGGAACGAGGAGACCGGGACGAACGTTCCCGAGCTCGTTCGGTTTCAAAAGATTCCGCTAGCCGAACGCCCGAAAAACCGCATCGTGAGCGCGGTTGACCCGGAAGCGCGCATCGCCAAGCGGTCGAAAACCATCTACGGGTACAAAACGCAAAACCTCTGCACGACGGGCGGCGTCATTCTCGACGTGCGCACTATTCCGGCCAATGAACACGATCAGGATGCGACAGCCGACATGACCGCGACGATCAAGCGTTTCTTTGGCGTGACGCCTTCCGCTCTGCTGGGGGATTCGGCTTATGGCCACGGGAGAAACCGGGCGCGACTGGCCGCACTGGGGATCCCCGTCGTCGCTCCGGTTCCGATTGCCGAAAACCCGACCGGTCTGTTTCATTCGTCCCGGTTTGTCTACGATGCGGAGAAGGATGTGTACATTTGCCCGGAAGGCCAACAAAGCGTCGGCAAGCAATATATCCGCCAGTCGGAAGGTCACCAGTACAGCTTTGCACCGCACGTTTGTCTTTCCTGCCCGTCGCGCAAGGCGTGCACGAGCAGTGAAAAGGGGGGCCGGCGTGTATTCCGGAGCGATTACGCAGACCTGTACGAAGCCGCCCGGGTATACAACGACAGTCTGACCGGGCGAGCCGAGTTGCAAGAGCGGCTCGTCGTCGAACGGAAGAACAAGGAACTGAAGAACGACTGCGCTCTGGATGGAGCGCGAACCCGCAGCCGCGTTACCCTGCAAATCAAGGCACAGACTTCGGCGATGGTCGTAAACCTCAAACTCCTGGTCCGAAAACTCGGAAACCCCAAACCCGGGTTTCTTCGTCGTGCGCCAATCGCGGTCGGATGAAGCAAAGCACACGAAAGGTAAGACCCATGATGATGGCGGATATCCCCCCAATCCGACCCACAACGGCTTGTGGACGAGAATTGCAAGTTTCAGTAGGGGATGGAGCCTTGTTTTTCCACAGTGAATAGACAGCTTCCTCAGTTCCGTTAGAATTTCCAAAAGGGGCAATTTCGGAAAAATAGCGTCTCCCGGTTCCGTTAGCGCATACTCCATCCATTGGCGCACACCCCGACACACCGGCATCCCAAACAGCGGTGCACGATCTCCCCAACTTCGGCGCACCGAGCTATCGCCCTGTACTTCACCCTCACCTCACCACAATGCCAAGAGGACGTGCACCAGCACGTCCCCTCAGCACGTCCCTTTCATCGTTCGCGCTGCTTTTTAGTGGAACTTCGGCAGCCAGTCGCCGTGCGCCTCGATCAGATCGTCGCACAGGGCGACGATGTCGTCGATCGACAGCTCGGCCGACGTGTGCGGATCGAGCATCGCCGCGTGATAGATATGCTCCTTCTTCCGCGTAATCGCCGCTTCGATCGTCAGCAGCTGCGTATTGATGTTCGTCCGGTTCAGCGCGGCGAGCTGCGGCGGCAGATCGCCGACATACGTCGGCGTCACCCCGCTGGCGTCCACCAGACAGGGCACCTCGACGCAAGCTTCCTTCGGCAGATTCGTGATCAGCCCGGTGTTCATGACGTTGCCGCCGATCTTGAACGGCACATCCGTCTCGATCGCTTCAAAAATATAGGACGCATACTCGTTCGAACGCTGGTGCTGCAGATTGACGTTGTTCACGAGCGACTCCCGCATTCTTTTCCAGTCCTCGATCTGCTTCACGCAGCGGCGCGGATACTCGTCCAGCGGAATATTGTACTTCTCGATCAGCTCGGGATATTGCTTCTTGATGAAATACGGATGATACTCGGCGTTGTGCTCGGACGATTCCGTCACATAATAGCCGAAGCGGAACATCAGCTCGAAGCGGACCATGTCGTCGTGCTTCTCTTTCTGCTTCTCCCGCGCCCGCCGCTTGATCTCGGGGTACAGGTCCACCCCGTCCTTCGTCACTTCCAGCAGCCAGGCCATATGGTTGATGCCGGCGATCTTCCACTGCACGCCGGACGGGTCCATGCCCAGCGACTTGAACAGGTGCGGGACGCAAGCCTGCACGCTGTGGCACAGGCCGACGGTGCGGACGCCGCCGTATGTATTCATGACGTTCGTCAGCACGGCCATCGGGTTCGTGTAATTCAGGAACAGCGCGTCCGGGCACACTTCCTGGATGTCCCGCGCGAAATCAAGCATGACCGGGATCGTCCGCAGGTTCCGGAAAATGCCTCCGATCCCCACCGTGTCGCCGATCGTCTGGCGCAGCCCGTATTTCTTCGGCACTTCGAAGTCGGTGATCGTACACGGGTCATAGCCGCCGACCTGGATCGCGTTGACGATGTATTTGGCTCCCCGCAGCGCTTCCTTCCGGTCGGTGTACGATTTGATGCGGCAGGTGCTGCCGGTCGTCGCCTTGAGATTGTTGAGCATGTTCTCCGAGTCTTTCAGCCGCTCCAGGTCAATATCGTACAACGCCAGTTCGAATCCTTGCAGGGCCGGCGTCAGCATGCAGTCTCCGAGGACGTTTTTGGCGAAAACGGTGCTGCCGGCGCCGAGAAACGTAATCTTTGACAATGCGCTCATCCTCCATCGTGAAAGCGGTATTTTTGACTTGATTATACCGCCTTCGATGCCGTCGCAACATGGAAAGATGCCAGCGACATATGGAGAAATGTAGGATGCGCCGAACGGCATTTGACACCTCTTTTCCCCTGTGCTACAATCAGATCACTGTTTTAGTAATTAACTAAATTAGTATTTCAATAAACCAAACGAGGCGATCACGCATGAAAATTCCGACCAACCTCAAGCACAAACCGGTCATCATCTGCGAAAACTACGAGAACGTCGACGGCAAATACGCCTATCATTCGGACGCGAAAGGTCTCTCCCTCGGCCTCGCGCAATGGAACGACCGCGGCAAGATCGACATCTCCGCCAAGGTGTGGCGCCACACCGGCGGAAAATGGTCGAGGCAGTCGGAGGAGCTGCCGCTGCATCGCGTGCTCGATCTCGCGATCCTGATCGCGCGTGCCCAGCTCTACTTCCAGGACGCCTACCGGCACGAGAAGCTGTACGACCCGGCCAACCCGCGGATCGACCGGGTCGGCCTGCAGGGCGACGCCATGACGGTGGAAGTGTGCACGGACAACGAGATGATCGACGAAGACATCCGCCTGTTCAACCAGGCGCTGGGCGAGCAGGGCGAACTTCTCGGCGAACGCCTGCGCGTCCTCTCCCGACTGCTGAAAGAGATGGGGTATTTCTGACATGAACGACCGACGCAAGGAACTGATCGAACAGTACAAGCAGATGAAACCCGACATGGGCATCTTCCGGGTCCGCCTGAAGGACGGCGTCAAGTGTTTCCTCGAGACGTCGCAGAACCTGAAGGGCAAGATGAACAGCGTCCGGTTCCAGCTCGAGATGGGAAGCCACCCCAACAAGGAACTGCAGCGGGATTGGAAGGAGTACGGCCCCGACCGGTTCGAATTCGAAGTGCTGGAACTGCTCCCCTATTCGAAGGACGAATCGAAGATCGACTACTCCGAGGAGCTCGAGATCCTGAGACACATCTGGGAAGAGAAGCTGACCGCGGAGCAATTCGAATTCTACCGGATGAAAATTTGACCGCCGCCAGCCCGCATACCGGCCCGACCATGCGCCTGCTTCCAAGGTGGTCCGGATAATGAAAACGTATTATAATGAACAAATGACTCTTCGCGAAAGGCGGGCGCAACATGTTGGATCGGAAAGCTTATTTGAGGACGATCGAGGAGCAGATTGCGAGGGGAAGATTCAAGGACAACTGGGATTCGCTCTCGGCTTTCCAGGCGCCTGCGTGGTACAAGCAAGCCAAGTTCGGCATTTTCATCCACTGGGGCGTTTATTCGGTGCCCGCATTCGGCAATGAATGGTACCCCCGCAACATGTACATCCAGGGGTCGAAGGAATACGAACATCACCTTGCCACCTATGGCGAACACAAAAACTTCGGCTACAAAGATTTTATTCCGATGTTCAAGGCCGAAAAGTTCGACGCGGACGAGTGGGCGGAACTGTTCAGCCGGGCGGGGGCCAAATACGTCATGCCGGTGGCCGAACATCATGACGGCTTCCAGATGTACAAAAGCGAATTGTCGCGGTTCAACGCCTATGAGCAAGGACCGCGCCGGGATTTGCTCGGCGAGATGCGGAACGCGTTCGAACGCCGCGATCTGGCCTTCTGCGTCTCCTCCCACCGCGCGGAACACTGGTTCTTCATGTCCCACGGCAAAGCGTTCGATTCGGACATCCGGGAGCCGCTCGCCCGCGGCGATTTCTATTGGCCGGCGATGCCGGAACCCGATCATATGGATCTGTTCGGGTCCCAGCCGAATCAGGAATTCCTGGAGGACTGGCTGCTTCGCTGCTGCGAGCTCGTCGATCAATATCGCCCGAAGGTGTTCTATTTCGACTGGTGGATCCATAATGCCGCGTTCAAGCCGTATCTGAAAAAATTTGCCGCCTACTACTACAATAAAGCCGAAGAGTGGGGGCATCCGGTGGTCATCAACTACAAACTTGACGCGTTTATGTTCGGTACGGCGGTTCCCGATGTGGAAAGGGGACAATTTTCGGATCTGAAGCCTTACTGCTGGCAGACCGATACGGCCGTGGCGCGCAACTCCTGGTGTTACACGCCCGACAATGCATACAAAACGCCCAGGGTAATCGTGCAGGACCTGGTGGACATCGTGAGCAAGAACGGCAACCTGCTGCTCAACATCGGCCCGAAAGCGGACGGCACGATTCCCGATGAAGATCGAAACATCCTGCTTGCCGTCGGCGACTGGCTGCGGGTCAACGGCGAAGCCATTTACGGCACGACGTATTGGCGCACTTACGGCGAAGGACCGACGGAAGTGAAGGAAGGCCAGTTCACGGATGGCGCCGCCAAGCCGTTCACCAGCGAAGACATCCGGTTCACGGTGAAAGGGCGGCACCTGTACGCAACCGTGCTGGCCTATCCGGAGGACGGAGTCGTGCGCATCCGTTCCTTGCGGGAACGTTCGCCGCATTTCCATGGCATCATCAAGGACATTCAAATCCTGGGCTTTGACGAACGTCCCGAATGGGAACGAAACAATGAAGCGCTGATCTTGCGCACGAAGTCCGTGTCCAGCCCGATGCCGGTCGTGTTCCGGATCTCGATCGATTGAGGTCCCGGGCTGTACGCGTCCGCCTAAGGCAAGGCTCAATCCGTAGCGGCCGGGCTCACACGCAGCGACCGGGCTCAACCCGTAGCGACCGGAATTTCGATCCGCGATCCGTGCTCCCCGCCGAGATGAACCGTTTGCTCGGCAATCCTCGTCCCGGCGATCCGCGACCATGTGCCGGCGATGTTGGGATGGACGTGATAGGCGGGAAAATTCGACGACGACACGTCGACCCGCAGCCGGGATCCCCTTTTCACCGTCCAGGTGATCGGCCACATGTCGATGACGGCCTCCACCACCTCGCCCGGGGTATAGCCGAGCGGGCTCGACGCGCCGTTGCGGAAGGCGAGGCTGGTGATGCCGTCCCGGATGTTGACGGCCGTTCCGTCCGGGAACACTTCCATGACCTGGATGGTGAAGGCCGTATCTTCCGCGTCGCTGCTGACGAACAGACGGGCGCGTATGCGGCCCGCAATGCGCAAATCTTCTTCGAGCGGCCCGGACAGGAAGCTCAGGACGTCATCCCGCGCTCCCGGGGGAGGCTGGATCACGCTGGCCGGCCGCACCGCTTCCGGGTCGCCGCTCAAATAATGCATGACCGCCGCTCCGCCGCGCGTCGGCACCGGATTGTCCGGGTCATAGCGGTAGGTTGCGGCGGCCGGGCCGTCCTCTTTCTCCGGGGACAGCATGCGCGCCTCCGCGCCTGCCGGCTGCGGCCGCAGATGATACGTCAGCACGCGGTCGGCCCGAATGCCGTCCCTCCATTCGAGCCAACGGTTCTCCCGGATGATGTAGGTCCGGATGCCGGCGGGAAGGCGCATCTCCTCCCCTTTCAGATGATGGTCGAACCAGGCCAGCGCCGCATCGCGCTGCCGGGGACCGTAACAGTCATGTCCGGGATAATCCAGGTCCCCGGACACGCTCTCGGTGTGGACCCACGGGCCGACAATGAGCGCGCTTCTCGCCCGCACCTCCTCCGGCAGCTTGTCGAAGCTGAGCAGGGAGGCTTCCAGATTGTGATCGAACCAGCCGGCCGTCATCATGACCGGCACGCGGGTTCGACGGGGTTTCTCCTTCAATTCGGCCCAGAAGCCCGACGCCCAATACGGGCTGTCGGGACTCACTTCCGTCACCCAGTCCCGATACCACGGCAGCTCGCGGCCGAACAGCCGCACGTCCATCTCCACATGGGGGCGGACGGCCAGCGCCTCCCTGTACAGTCCGGGACGCCTTGCCGCTTCCGGCACGCCGGAATTGCCGATCGCCCACGAGGTGTAGATGTCGTGCCGGAACATGCCGTTCATGTAATTCTGCCGGTATCGCTCGATGCCGGTGAACCCGATGAACACCGTCTTCACTTCCGGAGGCAGCCGGTCCGCCATGCACCATTGCACGACGCCGCAGTAAGACGACCCGTAGGTGGCCATCTTCCCGTTCATCCAGGGCTGCCGGACGATCCACCCGAGGCTGTCCAGCCCGTCCTGTTCCTCATGCGCGAACGGCACCCACTGTCCTTCCGAAGCTCCCGTCCCCCTGCACTCCTGGATCACGAACGCATACCCGTGACCGGTCCAAAATTTCGCCTGCTCATGCCAGAACGGCAGCATGCCCGGATACGGCGAGCGGCTGAAAATGACCGGCCACGGCCCTTCGCCTTCCGGAACATGCACGTGGGTGGCCAGGCGCACGCCGTCCGACATTTCGACGCGACAAGTCTGGAAGTCCGGCCGGTTCATGGCGCGTCCACCTTGAAACAGGCCACGCTGTGCGATTCGCGGACGGGGCGCAGCCGCGGAACGCCTTGCCGGCATTCGTCCGTCGCCAGCGGACAACGGTTGGAGAAGGCGCAACCCACGGGCCGGTTGATCAGGCTCGGCACCTCGCCGCTGATGAGCTTGCGTTCCCGCTTCGCTTCCCTTTCCGGATCCGGGATCGGCACCGCTTCCAGCAACGCCTGGGTATACGGATGCAGCGGATTGTCGTAGAGGGATTTCCAGTCGGCGATTTCCACGATCTGACCCAGATACATGACCGCAATCCGGTCGCTGATGTGACGCACCACCGTCAGGTCATGCGCGATGAACAGATAAGTCAGTCCAAGCTCCTCCTGCAAATCTTCCAGGAGGTTGATGATCTGCGCCTGGATGGACACGTCCAGGGCGGAAATCGCTTCGTCGCAGACGATAAACGCCGGATTGGTCGCAATCGCGCGCGCGATGCCGAGCCGCTGCCGCTGGCCGCCGCTGAACTCGTGCGGCATCCGGTTCTGCAGGGACGGATCGAGACCGACCAGCCGGAACAATTCGCTGACGCGCTCCTGATATTCCTTCTCGCTCTTGACCAGCTTGAAGTTGCGCAGCGGTTCCCCGACGATGTCGCCCGCCCGCTGCCGCGGATCGAGGGAACCGTACGGGTCCTGGAAGATCATCGTGATGTCCCGCCGGAGGCTCCGCTTTTGCTTCTCGGGCATCTGGTGCCATTCGTTGCCCCTGAACAGGATGCTGCCCGCCGTCGGCTCGATCAGCCCCATCACGGTTCTGGCCAGCGTCGATTTTCCGCAGCCGCTTTCGCCCACGAGCCCGAAGGTTTCGCCCCGGTGGATCTTGAAGGAGACGCCGTCGACCGCGGCCAATTCCCCCGCTTTTCTGCGAAGAATGCCCTTGAGGATCGGGTACGACACCTTCAGGTCGCGGATCTCCAGGATCACGTCCTGCCGGACCAGCTCACGGGGATCTTTCAGTTTGCGCACCGCTTCCACGGTCTGCTTCACGGGTACGGTCGACTTGTCGACGTCCCGGTGGCAGGCCGTCTGATGCCGGTCTTCGCCCGGCACGTCCCGAAGCTTCGGGGAAGGCTCGGTGAAGCAGGCTTCCGTCGCGTACATGCAGCGCGGCGCGAACGCGCAGACTCCCGTGCGGTATCTCAGGTCCGGCGTCACCCCTTCGATGGGCACGAGCCGGCGCTCCTTGGGATCGCTCAAACTCGGCACGGCCCGGAGCAGACCGATCGTGTACGGATGGCGGGGATTGTTGAAGATATCCCGGCAGGTGCCCGATTCCACGATTTCTCCCGCGTACATCACGTAAATGCGATCCGCGTACCGGGCGACGATGCCCAGATTGTGCGTAACCAGCACGAGCGAGGTCCCGGTTTTCTTGACCATATCCCGAAGCAGCTCCAGAATCTGCGCCTGCGTCGTCACATCCAGCGCGGTGGTCGCTTCGTCGGCGATCAGAATCTTCGGATTGCAGGACATCGCCATCGCGATCATGATGCGCTGCCGCATGCCGCCGCTGAATTGGTGGGGATAGTCGTCCACCCGCGACTCCGCGTCCGGAATGCCGACCTGCGTCAGCAGTTCGATCGCCCGTTGCCGGGCTTGCTTGCGATTCATGTTCAGATGGAGCATGACCGATTCCTCGATCTGTCTGCCCACCGTCATGACCGGATTGAGCGAAGTCATCGGCTCCTGGAAGACGACCCCGATTTTCCCCCCGCGAACGCTGCGGATCTCCTTGCTGTTCTGCTTGTGCTTCAGCAAATCTTCGCCTTCGAACAGGACCTGGCCGCCGGCAATCCTGCCGGGAGGCATCTCGATCAGTTGCAGCCCGGAGTACTGGGTGACGGATTTCCCGCTGCCGCTCTCCCCGACGAAAGCGACGATCTCCCCTTCCTCCAGCGTGTAAGACACCTTGTTTACGGCTTTCAGGAAGCTGTCGTCCTTGCGAAATTCCGTCTCCAGCTCATGGACTTCCAACAAATGTCCCATAGGATCCTCCCTACCGTTGATCAGTCTTCTACAGCGCTCCCCTCAACCGCGGATCCAATGTGTCGCGCAGCGCATCCCCCACGACGTTGAACGCCAGGACGACCAGAATGATCGCCACGCCGGGAGCCAGGGACAAGAGCGGCAAGGTGCGGAGATGGTTGTAACCGTCGCTGATCATCGCGCCCCAGGAAGCGGTGGGCGGATTGATGCCGAGCCCGAGGAAGCTCAGGGAGGCTTCCGTCAGGATGGCCATGCCCAGATTCATGGTCATGAGGACAATAATCGGAGACAGGCAGTTCGGCAAGATGTGCTTGAACATGTTCCTGATTCTGCCCGTACCGCTGATGACCCCCGCCGTCACATAATCAAGCTGCTTGACGCTTTTCACCTGGCCGCGCGTAAGGCGGGCGTAGGACGGCATCATGCCGAGTCCGATCGCCAGCATGACGTTGCCCAGTCCTTTGCCGATCAAGGCGGCGATGAAGAGCGCCAGAATGATGAGCGGAATGGACATCATCACGTCAATGCAGCGCATGATGACGCTCTCGGTTTTGCCGCCGACATACCCCGCCACCAGCCCGAGCATCATGCCGATCGAGCCCGCGATCGCGACGGAGACAAACCCGACGGCAAGCGACACCCGCGAACCGTAAATGATTCTGGAAAGCACATCCCGTCCCAATGCGTCCGTTCCCAGCCAGTGATCGGAAGAAGGCGGTTTCAGCGCATTGCGCAGATCGGGCGCGTTGGGCTCGTACGGCGCGATCAACGGCGCCAGAAGGGCCGTCAACATCGCGATGATCAGAACGGCCAGACTGACCATGACCGTCTTTCTGGAAAGCAGCGTTTTCCAGAACTGCCTCGCCCGGGACGATTTCGGTGCGGCAACCGAGGACGCGCCTGGCATGACAGCACCCGGGGAACCCGTTTCCGCCTCATTCATCATGGTTGTCATGAACCGGCAATCCTCCTTACGAAATTCTGATCCGCGGATCGATGTACCCGTAGGCGATGTCGACCAGCAAATTGCACAGCGAAATTCCGCCGGCAATGACCAGCACCGCGCTTTGCACGAGCTGATAATCCTTGTTCAGAATCGCGGTGATCAACATGCTTCCCATTCCGGGTATGACAAAGACCTGCTCGATCAATACCGATCCGCCCAGCATATACCCCAGCTGCATGCCCATGACGGTGACGACGGGAATGAGCGCGTTGCGCAGGGCGTGCACGTAAATGACGCGCCGCTCGCCCAGGCCTTTGGACCGGCCGGTGCGGATGAAGTCCTGCCGGATGATTTCCAGCATGGCCGACCGTGTCTGTCTGGCGAATACCGCCATCGGTCCCAGAGCGAGCATGGATACCGGCAGGACCATGCGCCTGACGGCCAATGCGAAATCCTCGCTCGGGAACGTGAACCCCTGCACGGGCAGCCAACCAAGCGTCAGGCTGAAAATGTAGACACACAGGATACTGAGCCAGAATGTCGGCGTGGCCATGCCAATGTTGGCGAGCACGGTGATGAAGGAGTCGGCCCACCTGCCCCGGTAAATGGCAGCCATGATGCCGAGAAACATCCCGATGGTCACGGCGATGACAAACGCGGGAATCGCGATGGTCAGGGTCACCTTCAGTTTGGCCAGAATGAGCGGCCCGATGTCCTGTCGGTAGACGAGCGAATCGCCGAACTCTCCCTTGAACAGGTTGCCGGCCCACTTGAAATACTGAACCGGCAGCGGCAAGTCCAGACCGAATTGCTTCTTGTAATGATCGATCTGCTCGACGGAAGCATCCGGGCCGAGGAACATTAATACGGGATCTCCCGGCATCAGGTGCATGATGCTGAACACCAGCACGGTGACCAGAAGAATGACCACGATTGTCTGCAGTACCCTGCGGATGATAAATGTCACCATCTCATGCTCCCCATTCGATAACTTGATGTGAAGATAGACCGGTGAATGCCGGCCAAACCCTTGCCGACATTCACCGGAACTATGCAATCACCGGCGTCGCGCGCGCCCTTACTTGTCGAGCCAGACGTTGTCGGGAGTCCAGAACGCGTTGTGCGTCACACCGAAACCGTCGTCCTTGACATACTTTTGCTTGATGAAAATGCCCATCGGAATATAGAGCGGCTTGCCCACAATGGCGTATTCGTCGTAGACCAGTTTTTGCAGCTTGTGCGAAGTTTCGGTCTTCACCTGCATGTTCGGCGCCTTCTGGTTCTCTCTGAGCAGCTCGAGCACATCTTCCGGATGGATGATGCCCTTCGCGTAGAACGCGCCGTTGGGATCGAGATGGCGGAACATGTACAGGCCCAGGTCCGGTTGCACCGAGTGGAAATGGCCCATCAGGCCGCCTTCCCACGTGCTGAAGTAGAGCGATTGAACCTGCGCTTCGTCGACGACGATCAGCTCGGCGTCGATGCCGACTTGCGCCAGATAGCTTTGGATGGCGGTGAAGACGTCCTTCGTGTTCAGACCGGAGAACAGCTTCGTCTTGAATCCGTTCGGGTATCCGGCCTCCGCCAGAAGCTGCTTCGCCTTCTCCGGATCATACGGAAAACCTTCGACTTCCGGATTGAACGTGTAGGCTTCCCTCGAACCCCATTGGTTGGTCGTCTCCCAGTAGCCTTTGCCGAACGTTTCGGCGAGGGCGACCTCGTCGATGGCGTGCGCCATCGCCTTGCGGACCCGCACGTCCGCAAACGGCGAGCCTTCGGTCACACTGTCGGGAATGAGCCCGACGCCGACGGCGCCGATGCCGTTCTTTTGCAGCACATAGTCGAATTCGCCCGACTTGATCAGTTCATCCGCCAGGTCGACGTTGCCGGCCTGAATCAGGTCGACTTCTCCGACCCTCAGGGCGGACGCGGCCGTGTTGGCGTCTTCGATGATCAGGAGTTCGATCCGGTCCACCTTCGGCTCTCCGGGTTCCCAATAGTCGGGGTTTTTCTTGTAGGTCACCGAGACGTTCATGTTCCATTGGTCGAGCAGGAACGGACCGGTGCCGACCGGATTGGTATACGCCCATTCCTTGCCGTTCGCTTGCACCGCGGTCGGCGACACGTGACGGACGAAGAACCCGATCGCTTCCAGGGAGCTCGAGTTCCAGTCCTTCAGACGGATGAGCAGCGTATGGTCGTCGATGACTTCCATCGAAGCGATGTTTTCCGTTTCCGTGCGCTTGTTCTCGATGTACTGCTCGATGTTCCATTTCACCGCTTCCGCGTTGAAGTCGGTGCCGTCATGGAACTTGACGCCTTGCTTGAGCTTGAACGTGATCGTCGCCGCTTCGGCGTCGGTCTCCCAGCTCTCCGCGAGCCACGGCACATGGTTGCCCTTCTCGTCGAAATGGAGCAGCGACTGGACGACCGGGTCAAGGAACGGCAGCGGACCGTTGTTGGTCACTTCCGCGGGATAACCGATAATTCTGGGGTTCAGCGGAAGCGCGACCCTCAGCACGCTCTCTCCGCTCTTGCCGCCGCCGCTTTGCGCATCGCCGCCGCTTTGCGCGTTGCCGCCGCTTGTTTCCGACGTTCCGGCGGAGCTGCCGCCCGAAGACGAAGCGCTGTCTGAGCTCTTGCCGCCGCTGCAGGCGGTCAACACCAGCAACAGCGCCAACATTGCCATCGCAACAATCTTCAGCTTCCTGAACCTGTTCATGCTTGATCCTCCCTGTTTGTCTGTGTTGTTTATCATTGAAGACGGCGGATTAATACGCATCCAGAATCAGATCGTCCGCCACCATCAACTCGGGTTCCGTGCAGGCGCGAATGTCATCCACGGTATAGCCCGCCGCCGCTTCCCGCAGCAGCAGTCCGTCCGGCGTCACATCGATGACGGCCCGTTCGGTGATGATCCGGTTCACGACCCCCTGTCCGGTGAGGGGCAGCGAACACGCGCGCACAATCTTCGGGGAGCCGTCCTTGCTGACATGCTCCATCACCACGATGACGCGCCTCGCGCCATGGACCAGATCCATCGCGCCGCCCATGCCCTTGACCATTTTGCCGGGAATCATCCAGTTGGCCAGATCGCCCCGCTCGGACACTTCCATGCCGCCCAGGATGGCGACGTCGAGATGTCCCCCGCGGATCAGGGCGAACGATTCCGCGCTGTCGAAGTAGGCGGCGCCGGGGACCGCCGTGACGGTCTCCTTGCCCGCGTTGATCAGATCCGGATCGACTTCCGCTTCCGTCGGATACGGGCCGACGCCCAGCAGTCCGTTCTCGGAATGGAGCATGACCCGCTTGTCCGGCGCGATGTAATTCGCCACCAGCGTGGGAATGCCGATGCCCAGGTTGACGTAATTCCCGGAGGCGATCTCCTTCTCCGCTCTTCTGGCCAGCTTCTCTCTCAAGGCCGCTCGATCCGCGCTCATGATCCTCTCCTCGCTTTCCGCTGGTTGAATCTCTTCGGCGCTTGCCGGTTTTTCCGGTTCAGCGGTTTCGGCCCGCCGGCGTCATGCCCGCACCGTTCGCCGCTCGATCCGCTTCTGCTGCCGGCCGACGATGAGCCGCTGCACGTAGATGCCCGGCGTATGGATCTCGTCCGGATCGAACGTCCCCGTTTCGCAGAGCTCCTCCACTTCGGCGATGGTCACGGCGCCGGCCGCGGCCATCATCGGATTGAAGTTTCGGGCCGTTTTGTTGTAGACCAGGTTGCCCATGCGGTCCGCCCTTGCCGCGCGGATCAGGCTGAAATCGGCGCGCAGCGCGTGTTCCAGCACATATTCCTTGCCGCCGAACACGCGGGTTTCCTTGCCTTCCGCGGCCGGCGTGCCGACGCCGGCGGGCGTGTAGAACGCGGGGATGCCCGCGCCGCCGGCGCGAATTTTCTCGGCCAGCGTCCCTTGCGGAATGAGTTCCACCTCGATCTCGCCGGCCAGCACCTGGCGCTCAAACTCCTTGTTCTCGCCGACATAGGACGCGATGATCTTGCGGATCTGCCGTCTCTGGAGCAAGAGGCCGAGTCCCCAGTCGTCCACGCCGCAGTTGTTGGAAATGACGGTCAGATTCCGCACGTCCCGTTCCGCCAGCGCGAGAATCAGGTTCTCCGGGATGCCGACGAGTCCGAACCCGCCGATCATGAGCACGGCGCCGTCCGGAATATCGCTTGTCACGTCAAGAAACGACTCGTATACCGGTTTCATCCGTCAACCTCCTTTCCGGTTTCAATCCGGCCGTTCCACCACGGCGGCGATGCCCTGACCGCCGCCGATGCACAGCGCGGCAAGACCGTACCGGACCTTCCGCCGCGCCATCTCGTGCAGCAGCGTGACCAGGATGCGCGCGCCGCTGGCGCCGATCGGATGGCCCAGGGCGATGGCGCCGCCGTTCACATTCACGATGGCCGGATCGAGCTCCAGTTCCTTCCGGCAGGCGAGCATCTGGGCGGCGAACGCTTCGTTCAGTTCGGCGAGGCCGACATCGGCGAGGCCGATCCCGGCCCGAGCCAGCGCCTTGCGGACGGCGGGCACGGGCCCCAGCCCCATGACGGCCGGATCGACGCCCGCCGAAGCGACGGACCGGATGACCGCCATCGGCTTCAGCCCGAGCGCCCGCGCCTTCTCCGCGCTCATGATGACGGCCGCCGCGGCTCCGTCATTGATGCCCGAGGCGTTGCCCGCGGTCACCAGGCCGTCCGGCCTGAACGCCGGGCGCAGCGCGCCCAGCGCCTCCAATGTCGTGTCCGGCCGCGGATATTCATCTGCTTCGAACCGGACCGTCTTGCCGCCGCGCGCCGGAATGTCCACCGGCACGATCTCCTCGCGGAACCGCCCGGCCCCGATCGCTTCGGCGGCCTTCCGCTGGCTTTCCCAGGCGAACCGGTCCAGCTCCTCCCGGGTCAGGCCTGCCCGCTCGCACAAGTTCTCCGCGGTGATGCCCATGTGATGGTCGCCGATGGCGCACCACAGGCCGTCGCTGATCATGCTGTCGACGAGCGCCCGGTGCCCCATGCGCAGGCCGCCGCGCGCTTCCCGGACAAGAAAGGGGGCCCGGCTCATGTTCTCCATGCCGCCGGCGACGACCGTCGTCAGATCGCCGCACCGGATCGCCTGCCAGGCCAGTTGCACCGCCTTCAACCCTGAGCCGCAAACCTTGTTGATGGTGACGGCCGGCGTCTCCTGCGGCAGCCCTGCCGCCAGGGCGGCCTGGCGCGCCGGATTCTGTCCTTCGCCGGCCTGCAGGACGTTGCCCATGATCACTTCGTCGACCGACGCGGGATCGATCCCGGCCCGTTCGACCGCCGCCCGGATGACGATCTCGCCGAGCCGCGCCGCCGGCACATCCTGCAGACTGCCCATGAACTTGCCGATCGGCGTTCGGACAGCGCTTACAATAACCGCTTCAGACATGGATGGATTCAGCTCCTTTCATCAGCGACCGGAATCTCGATCCGCGACGGATATCGGCCGCCGAGATGCACCGTCTGGCGGGCGACACGCGTGTCCGCCTGCAGCGCCCAGCATCCGGACCTGTTGGGATGGACGTGGTACGCGGGAAAATTCGAGGAGGAGACGTCAAGCCGAAGCCGGCAGCCTTTGCGGATCGTCCAGGCAATCGGCCACAGCTTGATGATCACCTCCACCACGCTGCCGGGAATGTATTCGACCGGCAGTTTGACGCCGTTGCGATACGACAGGCTGGTAATGCCGTCCCGGATATTGTAGGCTTCGCCGTCCGGCGTCACTTCCATCAGGTTCACGGAGAACGCCGTGTCCGGCGCCTCGGAGCAGACGAACAGCCGCACTTCGACGGAACCCGCAATGCGCAGGTCCTCATCCAGCGGATCAGACAGGAAGCTGATGACGTCGTCCCGGTATCCCGGCGGTTCCTGCCGCAGGCTGGCCGGCTTCGGCGCGTCGGGCGCGCCGGAGAGATAACGCAGCAATCCCGCTCCGCCCCGCGTCGGCACGGGGTTGTCCGGATCGTACGTGTACCCGATCCGCTCCTCCAGCGGAGACGGCGCGCCGGCGATCCGGTGCGGCACGCTGCCGTCGCCCGCCAGGTACAGGATGCGGCGGCCGTCCGGTTCGAAGCCGCCCGGCCAGCGGCGCCAGCGGCCTTCCCGCACGACGTAGGTCATCGTCTCCCCCGCGGGCACCGATTCTCCGGCTCCCCGGAGGTGCACGTCAAACCACAGGACCGCTTCGGCCAACAGGTTCCGTTCGCCGTCCGGATATTCGAGATCCCCCGCGGGCGAGAGGGTGTGCACCCACGGCCCGACGATCAGGCGGCTGACGGCCCGCGTGCCCTCGGGCAGCTTCCGGTAGTCCATGAGCATGCCGTCCAGATGGTGATCGAACCAGCCGGCCGCCATCAGCACGGGCGTCTGAATATACTTGGGAATCTCTCGCAGCTCGGCCCAGAATCCGGCGCTCCAGTATTCATCCAGCGGGCTGGTGTTCGTGATCCATTGCCGGTACCAGGGCAGCCGCTTGCCGAACAGCCGCTCATCCATCTCGAGATGCGGCCGGATCGAGACGGCGCGGGCGAACAGATTTTCCGGATCGAGCGGCTCGATTCCCGCATTCTCGAGCGCCCACCCGGTGTAGACGTCCTGGCGGAACATGCCGTTCATGTAATGGCTCCGGAACCGTTCCGTCGAAAATCCGGAGAGCACCATCGCCTTCACTTCCTGCGGGAAACGGTCGGCCATCGCAAGCTGCACGGCGCTCAGATACGAATGACCGTAGGTGCCGATGTTGCCGTCCATCCAGCGCTGGCGGACGATCCATTCGATCGTGTCCAGACCGTCCATCCGTTCGTTCACGAACGGCGTCCATTCCCCGCCCGACCGCCCCGTCCCCCGGCAGTCCTGGACGATGGCCGCGTACCCGTATTCGTTCCAGACGGAAGCCGTCACTTCGAGCATCGGCAGCATACCGGCGTAGGGGTTACGGATGAGCACCACCGGCCACGGCCCCGGCCCGGCCGGCAAGTAGGCGCGTGTATAGAGTTCCGTCCCGTCGCGCATGGCGACGCGATGGACGGTCATTGGCCCGGCCTCATGCCGGGGTTCCGGCAACCCTTTCCTGATCTGGCCGGCAAAAAGTTCAAGAACAGACATCCCGGTCACCTCCCGTCAGGCAATCGCCGGCTGCCGCGCCCGGGTCGCCGCCGGTTCGCGCCAGCGCTTGCAGAATATACGCGGACGCTTCGGAGAGCCCG
Source organism: Thermobacillus composti KWC4 (assembly GCF_000227705.2). Lineage (GTDB taxonomy): Bacteria > Bacillota > Bacilli > Paenibacillales > Paenibacillaceae > Thermobacillus > Thermobacillus xylanilyticus. The sequence continues at coordinate 420,228 of NC_019897.1, read as the reverse complement.
GCCTCGTCGACGCCCGTCCGCACCCCCATGGCGTGCAGCATGCGGATCAAATCGCCCGTCGCCACGTTGCCCGCGGCGCCCGGCGCATACGGACAGCCGCCCAGTCCGCCGCAGGACGCATCGAAGGTCCGAATGCCCATCTGCAGCGCGACGACCGTGTTGGCGAGCGCCAGCCCGTTCGTATCGTGGAAATGAAGGGCGAGCCTGTCCGGCGGCACCCGTCCGAGCAGCTCCTCCAGCACCGCTTCCACCTGGCGGGGATGGCCGATGCCGATCGTATCCCCGAGCGACACTTCGCGGACGCCCATTTCCAGCAGCGCCTCCGTCAGCCGCACGACCTGCTGCGTGTCGACCGCTCCCTCATAAGGGCAGCCGAACACGGTGGACAAGTAACCCCGCACCGTCTTGCCGGCCGCCTTCGCCGCCGCCGTCACTTCCCGCAGCACGGGCAATGTCTCACCGATTGACTTGTTGATGTTCCTGCGGTTGTGCGTTTCGCTGGCGGACATGAACACCGCCGCTTCATCAATCCCCGAGCGCAGCGCCCGCTCCAGTCCGCGCATGTTCGGCACCAGCGCCGCGTAGGTGACGCCTTCGCGCCGGCGGAGTCCCGCGGCGACCTCCTCCGCGTCGGCCAGCGGCGGAATCCATTTCGGACTGACGAACGATGTCACTTCGATGTAGGACAGACCGGCATCGGCCAGCCGGCCGATCCAATCGAGTTTGACGGCGGTCGGCACGAAGCCCGGTTCATTCTGCAGGCCGTCGCGGGGGCCCACCTCCCGGATCTGGACACATTCGGGCCATCGGGACGCCATGGTCTTTCCCCTCCTTCGTCCGTTTCCTCACGCGGTCCGGCCGGCCGGGCTTTCCAGCACGACGCCCCGTCCGGCCAGATTGGCGACTTCTTCATCCGAGTAACCGAGTTCCCGCAAGATATCCCGGGTATGCTGTCCGAGCAGCGGCGGTGAGCTGCGGACTTTCACCTCGCGTTCGGAATACCGGATCGGCGTCCGGATGACCGGAAGCTGTCCGAACACCGGATGCTCCACCTCCTCGATCAGACCGTGATCCCGGATCAGGTCGCTCGTCACCAGCTGCTCCACGTTCCAGATCGGACCGTGCAGCACCCCGCGGGCCTCGAAGATTCGGCACCACTCGTCCGTCGTGCGGGTCGAGAAGATCGCATTGAGCCGTTCCGTCAGCTCTTCGCGGTACTCCAGGCGCAGCCGGTTCGTGCGGAACCGCTCGTGATCCGCCAGCTCCGTGCAGCCGATCGCGCTGCAGAAAGTCTGCCAGGCCTCGTCGCTCTGCGCGCCCGCCATTACCCAGCCGTCCCGCGTCGGGAACGCCTGATACGGCACGACTTCCGGATGCTGGTTGCCGAACGGCCGCGGCGACTGCCCGGTGGCCACATACTGCGCGAACCGGGTGGACAGATTGAACACCATCGTATCGATCAGATTGAGCCGGATGTGCTGCCCGGCTCCCGTCCGCTCCCGATCCACCAGCGCGGCGCAAATGGCGCCGAACGCCATGTACGCGGTGGAAATGTCCGCGACGGGAACGCCGACCAGCATCGGTTCGCCGTCCAGTCGGCCCGTCAGGCTCATGACGGCGCCCATTCCCTGCACAATCGGGTCCATGCCCGGACGCTTGACGTATCCGGGCGTATCGCCGAACGCCGAAATGGAGCAATAGACGATCCGCGGATTGATCGCGCGAATCTGTTCGTAGCCGACCCCGAGCTTGTCACACGTGCCGGGCCGGTAGTTCTCGATGATCACGTCGGCCTCGCGCGCCAGCCGGTGGACGATGCGCACGCCCTCCGGCTCCTTGAGGTTGACCGCGATCGAACGTTTCCCGTGGTTGTAGGCCGCGAACAGGTAACTTTCGCCATCCTTGAAATGGCTGCCGGCCTTCCGGACCTGATCGCCCTGCGGCGGCTCGATTTTGATGACATCGGCGCCCAGGTCGGCCAACATATTGGCGCAGTACGGGGCGACCAGCCAATGCGCGATCTCGATCACCTTGATGCCCGACAACGGTCCCATCTTGCCCGTCCTCCCATGTTGATCTGTTTGTTTCGGCAGTCTGCGGCGACCTCTCCGACTCCTTACGGATCATTGTAAATATAGTGTTTTCTTATGTAAAATACGTAAATATAATGTTTGTATAGGCATTTCCTATTTTATTGCGAAAGCGGTGAAGTCTCGCCCATGCGGACCGAACAGTTGCAATATTTTGTGGAAGTGGCCCGCCAACAGTCGTTCTCGCTCGCAGCCGAACGATTGCACATTGCCCAGCCGAGCATCAGCCAGGCCATCAAGGGGCTGGAACAGGAACTGAACGTGCAGTTGTTCACGAGATCGCGGGCGGGCGTCCGGCTTACGCCCATCGGCCGCGCGCTGCTTCCCAAAGCCCAGAACATTCTGAACATGGTTGAAGAATTGTGCGAGGAAGCGCGCTCCGAGACCGATCAGATCGAAGGCCGGCTGCAGATCGCCGCCATCCCGAGCATGATGAACACGTTCCTCAGCGAGACGCTGTCCCGCTACAAGAAGCAGCATCCCAACGTACGCCTGGAAGTGAAGGAGGCGGGCACCAACCAGATCGTGCAGGAGGTGCTGGCCGAACAGGTGAACATCGGCATCGTATCGTGCCAGCCCGGCGAGACGTTCGATCCGCGCATCGAATTTGCCCCTCTGCTGAGCGGCACCTATGTCGTCTATGTCGGCCGGCACTCTTCCATCCCGTTGCAAAATCCGGTTCCCCGCGAGCTGATCGCCCGTCAGCCGCTGATCACCCTGCAGCACGAATACCGGCAGGTGGATTACCTGCGGAAGCTGCTCGGCACCGATGACCTGAACATCCTGGTCTCCCTCGGCTATACGGAAGCGGCCAAGAAGATGATCAGCGAAGGCATCGCCATCGGCTTCTATCCGGATTTCTCGGTCGGCCAGGACCCCTATGTCCAGTCCGGCGACATCATCCCGCTCGACATTGCGGACAACGGGCTCTCCCTGCGGTTCGGCTGGATCCGGTCCCGGCAGCAGCGCTTCTCGCTGGCCGCCCGGAAGTTCGTCCGGGTGCTGAAAGAGGTCATTGACGCCCGCGGCTGACGAACCAAGAACGGCTGCCTCGCGACGCCGCGGTTCCGGCATCCCGAAGCAGCCGATCATTCAGCCGCAGTTCGGCAAGCTCACGTCGAAGAGACGAGACGGTTCAGTTCTTCCAGCAGCGCGTCCAGATCCGTCGCCGATTCGCGGTTGAAGCTGGCGATGTTGCGCAGCGGCATGTATTTCAAGAACGCTTCCAGCATGACCTTGAGCTCCTCCGTCGGCGCACTGCCGAACGGGGCATTCTTCTCCAGCATCCGTCTGACGTACGGCGCCGTCCGCTCGTCCGCCAGCAGGTCGCCGATCAGCGTGTTGCGGTGAATGACCCAGGGCAGCGTCACCGTCGACTCGACATAAATGGAGCCTTGCAGCCGGATGTCCCGCGACGATGCGCCGACGAGGATGTCGAACTCCCCGCTCTCCACACGCCAGTCCCGGATGGCCGGCTCGTAGTAGGCGAAGGCGCGTTTGCCCAGCCTGAACGTCACCGTCTTCCGCTCGCCGGGCTGAAGTTCCACCTTGGCGAACCCTTTCAATTCCTTGACCGGACGGATGACGGAGCTTTCCCGGTCGCGGACGTAGAGCTGTACAATCTCTTTGCCCGCCCGCCCGCCGGTGTTGGCAATCGTGACGCGCACTTCGGCCGTCTCCCCGTCGCTCATCCGCGCGCGGTCGATCTCGATCTTCTCGTAAGCAAACGTCGTGTAGCTGAGGCCGTGCCCGAACGGGAACAGCGGCTCGATCTCCTTCGCGTCGTAATACCGGTAGCCGACGAACAGCCCTTCCCGGTATTCGACGCGGTCCCCTTCACCCGGGAAGAACAGGTGCGAAGGGTTGTCGGACAGCTTGTGCGGGAACGTCTCCGCCAGTTTGCCCGACGGATTGACGTCGCCGAACAGCACGTCGGCCACCGCGCCGCCCATCGCCTGGCCGCCCAGATAGGCCTCCAGCACCGCCTTCGCGTTGCCGAGCCACGGCATTTCCACGGGCGCACCGTTGCACAAGACGACGACAACCCGCTCCTGCACGCCCGCCACCGCTTCGATCAGCGACTGCTGATTGCCCGGCATCCGCAGATGGGTGCGGTCGAACCCTTCCGACTCCCAACTCTCCGGCAATCCGGCGAAAATGACGGCGACATCGGCCGCGGCCGCCGCCTGCAGCGCCTCTTCCACCAGCCGGTCATCCGCCGCATCGTTCGCCAGTTCGTAGCCTTGCGCATAGACGACTTCCGCGGCGGGTCCCGCCGAACGGCGGATTTCGTCGAGCGGGTTGTCCAGCCGCGTCGGCTTGACGTGGGAGCTGCCGCCGCCCTGGTAGCGCGGCTTCACGGCGAGCTCGCCGATTACCGCGATCCGGCCGGACTTCTCAAGCGGCAGCGTGCCGTCTTCGTTGCGCAGCAGCACCATGCTCTCGCCGGCGGCCCTGCGCGCCAGCCGGTGATGCGCATCCGCATCATAGCTTGCACCCGGCTTCCTGCTGTCTACCGCCCTCAGAATGATGGTCAGCAGCCGCTCGACGGCCCGATCCAGCACGTCCTCCGGCAGGCTGCCATTCCGCACCGCTTCCACGACTTTCCGGTCGTTGATGCCGCCATTGCCCGGCATTTCCAGCTCCAGACCGGCCGCAACGCCCGCCGCCCGGTCGTTGACGGCTCCCCAGTCAGAGACGACGAATCCTTCGTGGCCCCACTCTTCTTTCAGGATGCGGGTCAGGAGCTCCGGATGTTCGGATGCGTAGGTGCCGTTCACCTTGTTGTACGAGCACATGACCGTCCAGGGCTGCGCCTGCCTGACCGCGCCTTCGAAGCTGGCCAGATAAATCTCGCGCAGCGTCCGCTCGTCGACGACCGCGTCGACCGACATTCTGCGGTGCTCCTGGTTGTTGACCGCGTAATGCTTGAGCGACGTGCCGACGCCCTTGCTCTGGACGCCGAGGATGTGATGCGCCGCCATTTCCGACGACAGGTACGGATCTTCCGAGAAATATTCAAAGTTGCGTCCGCACAGCGGCGAGCGCTTGATGTTCGCCCCCGGCCCGAGCAGAATCGCCACATCTTCGGCCTGGCACTCCTCGCCGAGCGCTTCGCCCACCTCGCGGATGAGGCCGCGATCCCAGGAGCTGGCGAGCGCCGCCGCTGTCGGGAAGCAGGTCGCGGGCACGCTGTCGAACAGCCCCAGATTGTCGGCGTCTGCCCGCTGTTTCCGCAGGCCGTGCGGTCCGTCGGTCATCATGACGGACGGAATGCCGAGCCGTTCGATCGGCTTCGTCGTCCAGAAGTCGCGTCCCGACAGAAGCGAGGCCTTCTCTTCCAAAGTCATCTGCCGCACGAGCGCGCGGACATCCCTTGTTTGCGGCGTTTGCGAATCCATCGAACCCCTCCTGTCAACTTTCGATCAAATCCGGTCTGCGGCTCAGCCTTTGACCGCGCCGATAACCAAACCTTTCACCAGATACTTCTGGAAGAACGGATAAATGCACAGAATCGGCAGAATGCCGATGACCGCCATCGCCATGCGCACCGCGTTCATGGGCATCTGGGCCAGCGATTCCGACGAACGTCCGCCCAGATCGTTCTGCATCAGAAACTGGATGTTGCTCAGCATCCGGTTGAGCAGATTCTGGATGCTGTACAGTTTCGGATTGGTAATGTAGATGAGCCCGTTGAACCAATCATTCCAGTACGCGATCGTGAGCATCATGCCGATCGTGGCCAGAATGGGCAGCGACAGCGGCAGGATGATCCGGCTGAAGATCGTCCATTCCGATGCCCCGTCGATGTAGGCCGATTCGATGACCGCGCCCGGGATCGACATTTTGAAGAACGTGCGGATGATCAGAATGAAAAAGGCGTTGGTCAAAAGCCCCGGCACAATGAGCGCCAGCAGCGTATTTTTCAGGTGGAACACTTCCGTGTAGACCAGGTAGGTGGGCACCAGTCCGCCGTTGAACAGCAGGGTGAACACCACCAGGAACGACAGCACGCGCCGCAGCGGCATTTCGTCCCGCGACAGCGAGTACGCCAGCAGGGACGAGATCAGCAGGCCCGTGATCGTGCCGACCGCCGTAATGAGCACCGTGATGCCGTAGGCGCGCGCCAGCGGCGTCAGCTGGCCCCACAGATACCGGTAAGCTTCGAGACTGAAACTGTCGGGGATCAGGGAGTAGCCGTTGAGAATGATCGACTGCTCGTCGGAGAACGAAACGACGAAGAGCAGGATGAACGGAAACAAACACGCTGCGGAAAGCGCCGCCATGATCGCGTGGAATAATGTTTGCTGTACCGCGTTCGTTCGCATCGTGACCTCTCCTTCCGCATCAGAACAGGGCTTGATCCCTGCTTCTTCTTCTGACGAGCCAGTTGGACAGCAGGATCAGGACGAAACCGACGGCCGACTGGTACAAGCCCGCTGCCGACGACATGCCGATGTCGCCAAGCGTCATCAGACCGCGGTACACATACGTGTCGATGACATCCGTCGTCGGTTTGAGCGCGCCCGAGTTGAGCGGCACCTGGTAGAACAGCCCGAAATCGGAATAGAAGATCCGTCCGACCGCCAGCAGCATCATGATGGTGATGGTGGGCGCAATGAGCGGCACGGTGATGCGCGTGATTTGCTGCCACTTGCTGGCGCCGTCGATGACGGCGGCTTCATAGTACTCTTGGTTGATGCCGACAATGGCGGCCAGGTAGATGATGCACAGGTAGCCGACGTTCTTCCACAGGTTCACGAAGGTCAGGATATAGGGCCAGTAGGCCGGTTCACTGTACCAGGATACGGGATCGATGCCCAGCAGCGGCAGGATGGTCTTGTTCATGAAGCCGTTCTCCACATTGAGCATCGAGAGCGCGAGGTATCCGACGATGACCATGGAGATCAGGTAGGGCAGCAGGATCAGGCTCTGGTACAGCCGCGACATGAAGCGGCTTCTGATCTCGTTCAGCACGATCGCCACGGCGATCGCCACAACCGTGTTCAGGACGATGAACAAGCCGTTGTACAGAATCGTATTGCGCGTGATGGTGTAGGCGTCGTCCGTCCGGAACAGGTACTCGAAGTTTTTGAAGCCGACCCATTCATGTCCGAACAACAGGTTGAACAGACCTTTGCGGGAATAGTCGATTTCCTTGAACGCGATGGTCACGCCGAGCATCGGCAGATAGTTGTTGATCACCAGATAGGCGAGCCCCGGCAGTGCCATCAGGATGAGCATGCGATGTCGGACGACCCGTTTCCGGAACTTGCGCCATCGTGATTGGTTCATCAGGTTCCCTCCGTCATGGCTTGCAATCGGAAGGGCCCCGATCGCCGGGGGCAGCCGGGGCCCTTCTTGGCCGGTTGCCGGAATGTTACTGGTTCGCAGCCAGGAATTCATCCAATTGCCGCTGCTTCTCGGCGATGATCGTGTCGATTCCGGCCTTCTTCAGATCTTCGATGAATTTCGGCAGCACATTCGGATCCACGGCGCCGGACTCAAGACCGGCCTTGTACTCGCTGATGACGTTGCTTACGGCCGCCACCTCTGTCTTGACCTTGTTGGCATCGAACAGGAAGCCGAGCGCGGGCGAGTAGACGGCATTGCGGTTGAACGCCTTCAGATTCTCCCACTGGTTCGGGTCCCAGCCTTCCCATACATACGTCAGGGAGTTGTTGCCGATCAGCCATTGGTTGAACACATAGCCGCTGCTTTCCACGCCGTCCGGCACGCGCACCTGGCCGTTGTCCGTCTTCACGTAGTGCTTGCCTTCGATCCCGAGCGTCAGCAGGTTCATGATGTCGGCGTCCGTATAGAGCAGGTTCATGAATTGCATCGCTTTCTCCGGATGCTTCGAATTGCTCGGAATCGAAATCATGAACGCGACGGGACCGGAAGAACCGCCCACCGCCGGCGTGAGGCGCACGCCTTCGATCTCGTAGCCGATCAGGCCGGTCTCCTGCGCTTCAAATCCGGGCTTCATGTTCGAGAAATAGCCGAATCCTTTGCCCGCCTTCATCAGCGCGACGTAGCCTTCCTGGCTCGTTGCCGCATCGGACGCGATGTAACCCGCGTTGTACCACTTCCGCGCCAGTTCGACCGCTTCCCGATACTGCGGCGTCTCGTACAGATTGACGACCGTCGTGTTGTTGTCGTCCAGCATCAGCACGCCCATCCCGTCTCCGAGATTGTCGACGCGGGAGGCAATCATGTCGTTCACGACCGTGTTGCTCGTGTTCCGCTGCACGAGCGGAATCATGCCCGGCTCCTTCTCCTTGATCAGCTGGAAGATCGGCTCCAGATCTTCGAACGATTTGACCTGGCTCAGATCGATCTGATGCTTGTCCAGCAGATCTTTGCGGGCGTTGAAGCCGTAATCCGCGACCAGCTCCCGGAAGCTGGAGACGCCGTAGATTTTGCCGTTGATCCGCGTGCCCTCATAGAACACCGGGTCCATCGCTTCCATGATCCCCTGGCCGTATTGCTGCAGCAGATCGTCGAGCGGGATCAGCTGATTTTTCGCCACCATGCTGGAGTAGTTCATGTACGCCGAAGTGACGAGCAGATCGAGCTGTTCATTGCCGGCCAGCACGAGATTGATCTGCTGGTTCCAGGCGGCCCAGTCAATCAGCGTGAACTTGACCGTGGCGTTGATTTTCTGCAAAGCGATCTTGTTGATTTCTTCCTGGACCAGCTCCAGGTCATTCATGGGCGTGCCCGTATTCGGCATGGCGAAGATCAGTTCGACCGGCTTTTCGCCGGATCCGGACGATTGTCCGCCGCCCGACGAACCTTTCGAGTTCCCGGAGCCCGAGCCGGATCCTCCGCCGCACGCCGCCAGAAGCCCGGCGATCAGCAGCAAACTCAACGTGAGAGCCCATAATTTCCGCTTGTTGCTTGCCACTTGGCATACCCCCTTGGGTGAAGTTATCTCGAATTATAGAGTCGGGGGGCGGGGCCGGCCGACCACTCATCCGACTTTCTGTTTTCACAATCTTGACATGTTCAGCCGGTGTGCCGCATTTGCCGGCGAAACTCCACGGGGGTCAGACCGGTCGTCTTCTTGAACAAGGTGGAGAAATACGACAGGTTGGCGTAACCGGCGGACAGGGCAACCGCGCTGACCGGCTGATCGGAATGGGTCAGCAGATGCTTGGCGTACTCGATCCGCTGCTGCTGCAGATAGTCGGAGATTGACATGCCGGTCTCTTTCTTGAACAGGCGCGTCAGGTAATCGGGATTCAGATAGACGTGCCGGGCGATCTGTTCCCTGGACAGCTCCTGCTCGCCGAGCTGCTGCCGGATATACTGCTTCGCCCGTTCGATGACGGACCGGTTCGCTTCATCGTGATGCAGCCGGTCGACCGCCACTTCGACGACAAGCCCGGCCCATTCCCGGAACGTATGGACGGATCGCAGCACCTCGTCCGGCCGGTCCGTAAGCAGGTTGCCGTCAAACACTTCATGGGCCTGTAAGCCCTTCCAATACAGCACAAAGAATACCGCCTGCACGAAGTCCTGATAGATGCGCTGCAATCTGGACGCGTCGAGCGTGCGGCGCTCCCGGGCGTCTTCCAGATACCGCGCCAGATCGTCCAGAAGCCGTTTCTTCTCGCCGGCTTTCAACCATTCCACCCACAGTTCGATCGGCAACGGTTCGATCGGTTTGGGGGCGCCGTTATGATCAACCAGCAAGATCGCTTCGTTGACCCGGGTGACATTATCCCGGTCCATCTGCTGCAGTCTGCGGTACATCTCCGCCATCTCGTGTGATTGGACGGGCTTTCCGATGTAACCGCACAATTCGCAGCGGAAATACAACTTGCACGACTGAATGAATTCCTGACAGTCGCGCTGCAGGCGGACGGCCGCCTGTTCGTCACAGGATTCGCCTGACGGGATCAGGACGAGCATCTCGCCGTTTCCGACGCGAACGATCGCGGCGTCCGGCAGGTTCCCGCACAGCTTCTCTTCGGCAGCTTTCCGCAGCGCGTATTCCATGATCCGTTCATCGCGCTCCGACAACGTCACATGCCAACGTTGAACCCGAATGTACACGGGCACGTAGCGTGTCAAGGGGTTGTGAAGCACGTGACGGCGTTCCGCATGTTCGCGGATCTTGTCCGGGACGGAGGGCACGGTCTTCTCGACGATGTCCTTCCAGAACAGTTCCTTGCGCATCGGCCGGTATTCTTCCCACAGACGGGCATACCGCCGGCTCGTCTCCTCCAGCATGATCCGCTCCCGCTCCTTCCTTCGCTTCTCCAGCGCCCGGGACACGACGGATTCCAGATCTCCGTAATCCACCGGCTTCAGCAGATAGTCAAAGCAATGGAGCTGAAGGGCGCGCTGCGCGAATCCGAACTCCGAATGACAGGTGAGAAACACCGTCACCGTCTCGGGCCGATGCTCGCGCACCCATGCGAGCAGATCCAGCCCGGAACCGTTCGGCATCTCGATGTCGCAGATCATCACGTCAATGGACGTGTGTGAGAAAACTTCCTGCGCCTGCTTCAGGCTGTGCGCCGTACAGACTTCCCGGATACCGAGCGTCTCCCATCGAACGCCCGCCTGCAGTCCGCGCACGGCGTGCACCTCGTCGTCAACCAGCAAGATGCGACACATGCTTCGTTCCCCCCTCGTTGCCGATCGCAAGTTCCATCGTGACCACGGCACCGCCCTCGGCGCCGTTCTCGAACGTCAGGCGGTAGCCGGAAGGATACAGCAGTCTCAGACGGCGTCTCAGGTTCCAGATGCCGATTCTTCCCCCTTCGTCCTGGACCAGATCCCGATCCTGCCTCAGCAGGTCCAACACTTCCGGCGGGAACCCCGGCCCGTTGTCCGCAATCCGGACGAGAAGCCTGCGCTCGCTCCCGGTTCCGGCCGCCGACACACGAATCCGGATATCCAGCATGTCATCGAGATTGAAGGCGTGCTTGATGGAATTCTCGACGACATTCTGAATGACCAGCGGCGGAATCGGACAATTCAGCGCATCGTCGTCGACGTCAATCCGGAACGTGAGACGCTGCGGGAACCGCAATTGCTGAATACGCAAGTAATTGCGGGTATGGGCAAGCTCGTCGCGCAACAGAACGTAGAATGCATCGCTCTGAAAGATAAATCTGAAATAGGCGACCAGACATTTGGTCATCTCCTGAATGATCGCATAATCCCGCACGGTAGCCAGATTGTAAATGATGTTGAGCGAGTTCAGGAAGAAATGGGGATTGATCTGCAATTGCAGCTGCTTCAATTCGGCTTTCTGGTGATTCAGTTTTTCCTCATACACGTCAATCTTCAAATGCCGGATCTCCTCGATCATGCGATTGAACGTATGGTTCATGAGGCGAAATTCATCGGACACAGCGCCGAGTTCCAATCGGGTCTTCCAATTGCCGTCGCTCAGCCTGCGCATCGCCGAAACGATACGCAGAATCGGCAGCAGGAACACTTTGCGCAAATACCAGGCCAGCATGAGCGGAAAGATACAGGCCCCGATCGTGACAACGTACGTCAGGCGTTTCAGATACAGCAAATGTTGGAGGATAGCGCTTTCAGGAATGACGGCAACCAGGTGGAACGCGCCTTTCTCCGACCGCTCGCCGAGCACCAGATAGGACGAGTCGTCTCCGGACATCCGGAACGTGTTTGCTTCATAGTTCAGCGCAATGCTGTCCAGCGCCACCTGATCGGCATGCTGCATCGGCTCCAGATCCAGCGTCGCCAGCAGGGCGAAGCCTCTGTCGCCGTCATCCTGCAAATCCAACGGCTGAACCAGCTTGTCTGCCCTGACCCACGCGCCGAGATAGGTGGAGCCCGTCTTCACCAGACGATATACGTAATACTTGCCGGACTCCGATCGCCAAATCTGCCATTCGGGCGCAATCGGCTTCTGCAGACCGGAGTCCAGCATGAAAAGTATTTCGGAGCGCATCTGGCTGCGTTCTTCATAGGTGTTGCCGAAATCCGAACGCCCGACCAGCAGCACATCGTCGTTCTGCCCGGAGTAGACGAAGAGGATATCCGTATTCCGGTAATTTTCAATGGAATGCTTCAAGGTGTTGAACAGGCGCAGCCGGGCCATATCATATTCCAGCTCGTTCGCGGCACGCATTCTGTCAAGCCGCTGCACATCGACATTGCTCACGGACAGGTCGTACAAGTAACGGTCCAATTCCTCCAAATCCGCATCGAGTCCCCGCATGTGCAGGCTGAGCAGTTTCTGATTCGATTTGGCGACCTGTTCCCGCACCACTTTGACGGCGGACAGATGGAGAACCCACTGCAGGCTGACAAGCAGGACGCTGAACACGAGAATTGCCGCTGTCAGCTTGACCCGCAAGGAATTGAATGACATTCCGGATCCACGCATCCCGATCTCCTCCCGCGATGAACGGATGTCCCCATTCTAGCATTAACCGGTGCCGCCGTCCGCAGGAAGAAACAGCATGCCGCATGGAAGCCGGAAGCTCATCGGTTGAAGCGCCGGCGCACCCCTTTGGCAATTTCCGTCATACAGTCTTCCGCCTGCGGATACTGTCCGATCTTGTCCATGAACGCATGGTCGACGCCGTTGTACTGGATGACCGTCGTGTTTACCCCGGAGCGGGCCAGCTTGCGTGCATAGGCTTCGTTCTCGAAACGCAGGAAGTCGAACTCGCCCGTGATGATGAGCGTATCCGGCATGCCGTGCAGGTCGGCCAGCAGCGGGGACATGTAAGGATCCGTCACTTCGGCGCGGCCTTGCAGATACAGATCATGAAGCTGCGGGCCCTTCCGCTCCCCGGAGCCCATGAAGCCGAGGGCGCGTTCGATATATTCCCGGTGATTGCGGATCTCGTAGTTGTCCAGCGACCATTTGTATCCTTCCACTTCCGCTCCCGCCATGTTGACCGTCGGATAGATCAGCGCTTGATATTTGATCAGGTTGGTCTGCTTGTCGCGGTCCATCAAGGCGCACACCGTCGACAGGTTGCCGCCGGCGCTGTCTCCGGCCACCGCGATCTGTTCCGGATCGACGCCGAGCTCGTCCGCATGATCGTGCACCCACCGGACTGCATCGAAGCAGTCGGTCAGCCCGGCGGGATACGGATGTTCCGGCGCCAGCCGGTAATCGACGGAGACGACCACCGCGCCCGCGTGATAGGCCAGGCATTTGCACGGATTTTCCACCGTCTTGAGCGAGCCGCCGATAAAGCCGCCGCCATGGAAGAACACGACGGCCGGACGCTTCCCTTCCACCGGCGGCGTGTAGATGCGGACCGGAATCTGCGTCTCGCTGCCTTCGATCTCCCGGCACTCGGTCTTCACCGCGCCGCCGGTCACGTCGCGGTTCTCCCAGCCCATCATCTTCCGCATCATTTGGGCAAATTCCACGGGATCTTCCGGGATCGGCGGCATTGTCTGCCCCTGCATCCGGGCGGCCGTCTCCTGGTGCACCTGGAGCACGCGGGGGTCAAGCTCCCCCCAGCCTTCCTCCGAATCCGGAATCGGCTTGACGATGAATTCGTAGCCGTCCCGCTGTTCCGAGCGGGCCTTCTCACGCAATGCGGTCAACAATTGCTCGTAGGTCATGCTGGATTCCTCCCCGGATATTTTGAATTCTCATTCTAATCCTGGCAGCACGGATACGCTTGCGGTAAGCCGACCTTTTATTTTACGAATCCCGACTATTTTTCCGGACGGTTGACCCAAACATCGCCCGGAAGCACAAAAAACCAACCGATCCGCTCACGCGGCGATCGATTGGTTTGCGGCTTGATATCGGATGAATTACAGCTCAACCGAGCGGCTCCCGCGGGTGGGTATGACGGCTATTTTCAGGAAAATGCTTCGATGGCTTACGGCTCCACCGCCTCCGCCAGCAGCCGGTCCAGCTCCCGGTCGTACGACTCGCGCTGCCCGCCGCTCCACCGGAGAAGCTCCGCCATCGCGGCCGACACCGCGTCTTTCCACCGCAGCACGCCGGGGCGGTCGAAGAACAGCCGGCCCGTCCGGCGAATCCAGAAATCCGCCGGCGTAGCGGCCATCTCCGCCAAGACGGCGTATCGCAGCTCCGCGGCGAGCGCGAGCGGCAGCCCGTGCCGGTCGGCGAAATCGCGCGATCCGACCGCCAGCTCAAACAGCCGGGGCGCGTTGGAGCCGTAGCGCCGCGCGATCCGCTCCGCCTCGTCCGGGCCGAGCCCGGCGGCGATTCCGGCTTCGGTCTGCTGCCGGACGTACGCCTCGTACCCGGCGCTGCCCCCGACATCGCCCCCCGAGATCGCGAGCGTCCGGGTACGGCTCGCCGGAAGTGCCGGCAGGTCGTCCGCCTGGCGCCGCCTGGACACGAGATCGACGACCCGCTCGGCCATCTTCCGATAGCCGGTCAGCTTGCCGCCGGCGATGGAGATCAGGCCGGACGGAGACAAGAAAATCTCGTCCTTGCGGGAAATATCCGACGGATTCTTGCCTTCCTGCCGGATGAGCGGCCTCAGGCCCGCCCAGCTCGACTCCACGTCCCGGGGCGTCAATCCCAGCGAAGGGAACATATAATTGGCCGCGTCCAGCAGGTACGAAAGATCATCCTCTTCCATGCGCGGATGCCCCGGATCGCCGGCGTAATCCGTATCGGTCGTGCCGATGTACGTTTTGCCGTCGCGCGGGATGGCGAACACCATCCGCCCGTCCGGCGTATCGAAATAAACGGCCTGCCTCAAGGGGAACCGCTCCTGGTCAAACACGAGATGCACACCCTTCGTCAGACGGAGCGTTTTGCCCTCTTTCGAGCGATCCATCTCCCGGATGTCGTCCACCCACGGACCGGTCGCATTGATGATGTGGCGGGCGCGCAATTCGTATTCTCCTCCGCCGATCCGGTCCTGCACGACGGCCCCCGACAGCCGCGTACCGTCATACCGCAGCCCGGTGACAGCGGCGTAATTGACGGCCGTCGCGCCGAGCTCGACCGCCCGCTTCAATACCTCCAGCGTCAGCCGGGCGTCGTCCGTCCGGTACTCCACGTAGTAGCCGCCGCCCCTCAGCCCTTCGCTCCGCAGCAGCGGTTCGCGCTCCAGCGTCTCCCGCGCGTTCAGCATTTTGTGCCACTCGTCTTTTTTCACCCGGGCCAAATAATCGTACAGCGTCAGCCCCAGCCTGCTCGTGAACGGCCCCAATTGCCCGCCGCTGTAGAACGGCAGCAGCATCCACTCCGGCGTCGTCACGTGCGGCCCGTTCTCGTACACGACCGCCCGCTCCCGGCCGGTCTCGGCCACCACCTTGAACTCGAGCTGCTTCAAATACCGCAGCCCGCCGTGGATCAGCTTGGTCGAACGGCTGGACGTGCCGGCCGCGAAATCCTGCATCTCCACCAGCGCCGTGCGCAGGCCGCGGGTGACCGCGTCGAGGGCGATGCCGGCGCCGGTAATGCCCCCGCCGATGACGAGCAGGTCGACCGTCTCCCCTGCGAGCGATTGCAGCATCCGCTCCCGTTCCAAAGCCGACCAGGCGCCGATATATTCTTGTTCAGCCGATGTACGCATGTCGGTACAGCCTCCCTATCGCGAAAAAAATAAAAACCACGCCCGGCTCCCGACGTTCCCCACAACGAAACGACGAAAGTCCAAAACGCGGTTTCTCAAACTCTCCAACCGATATTAACTTGTATGGTTCTATTATACGTCAAAATCATGCCGCGCGACAGCCCGGCTGAGAAAAAACTTTCCCTCAGCGTCCTTCCGCGGCGTCAAGCCCGATGCCCGCCCCACAAATCCGGCCGGGACGTCGTCACGGCCGCCGCCCCCGCTTCCAGCGCGGCGGTCACTTCGTCCTGCGTGCGGATCAGGCCGCCGGCAATGACGGGGACGCCGGCGCGGTCCTTCACTTCGCGGATCCATTGCGGCAGCAGGCCCGGCAGCACCTCGATCAGGTCGGGCTGCGCCTGCCTCGCCAGCTCGACGCTCGTGTCCAGCGCCCCCGAGTCGATCAGGAACAGCCGCTGGATCGCCAGCACCCCGTTCTGCTTCGCCTTGCGGATGACCGCGACCCGGGTGGAGATGAGGCCGGCCGGCCGGATCTGCTGGCACAAAAATTCGGCGGCGTACTCGTCGTTCTTCAGCCCGTCGATCAGATCGGCGTGAAGCAGCACGCGCTTGCCGTGATCCGCGGCCAGCTTCACCATCGGCTGCAATTGGCCGAGCCGCCCGCCCAGCAGCACGAGCCAGGCGAGCGGCGTCTTCAGCAGCCGTTCCAGCTCCTTCGGATGTCTGACGGCGGGCAGCAGCCGCTGGCCGCCGAACGGACTGTTCTCTCGCATGGACCATCCCCCCATCAGGAACTGAGCGGCCGGCCCGTCTCGATCAGCGTTTTCATGCCGGACAGCACGATCGCCAGGCCTTCCTCCAGCACGCGGGCGGTGTTCGGCGCTTCCTCGAACTCGTCGTGCACCACCGTCACCAGCGTCACCCCGGGAAAATCCGCGCGCGCCTCGATCTCCCAGGTGAGGCGAGACGGCTTCTCTTCCGCAGTCTCGGCCAGCTCAAGCAATTGCCAGGTCATCTCCAGCCGGCGGGGCGGCTCCACGGCCAGAAACTCCCCCCTGGCCTGCGGCTTCCCCTGCGGATTCAGGATCTCATAAGGAGCGCCCGCCCGGACTTCCCCCCGAAGCGCCCCGTTGTACCAATATTGCGATGTCTTCTCCGGGGCGGTCAGCGCGCTCCATACCTGCTCGGGGCTCGTCCGGATCGCAATGCGCTGTACATGTCTGGGCTTCCGCTCCATATCCGGTTCACGCTCCAATTCTTGTTTCAGGCGGCTCAGTCCCGCCGCCCACGGTTCCGCGTACTTGCTCACCCATTGGTCGTGGATCTGGCGAATGGCCGCCGGGTTCAAATAGTGGTACTTCTCCCGGCCGGCCCGCCGCGTCGTAAGCAGGCCCGCTTCTTCCAGAATGCGAAGATGCTTCATCACACCGAACCGGGACATCTGCAAATGCGCGCAAAGTTCGTTCAACGTCCGGCCATCCTTCTCATACAGCAGATCGAGCAAGGTGCGTCTGCTCGGGTCCGCCAGCGCTTTGAAAATGTCATCCATCGTGACCGGCCTCCATGCGGCAAGCGCAAGTTTGACTATTGAAATGTTACCATATAGTCACGTATATTAAAAGTGACCATTTTGTCACCTGTTATGAGGCGCCGCTCACATTGACCCTAAAGCGAGGTATTTTCCATGCACATTGCCATTATCGCCGGAAGCAACCGGCGCAACGCTGCCAGCACCGGCATCCTGCGCCATATCAAGCGGAAGCTGAGCGCAAAAGGCATCCGCTTGTCCTTCACCGATCTCGGGACTGTGCGGCTGCCGCTCTTCTCCCCCGATGCGGACGCCGTTCCCCCGGAAACCGCCCGCCTGATCGCGTCGGTCGATCAGGCCGACGGCCTCGTCCTCGGGACGCCCGAATACCACGGCTCCATCTCCGGCTCGCTCAAGAACGCGCTGGATTACCTGGACAACGTCCATGTGGCGGGCAAACCGGTGCTCGCCGTCAGCTTGGCGGGCGAGCGGCTCGGCGTCAGCTCGCTGAACCATCTGCAAGCCATCGTCCGGAATCTTCACGGCATTCTGAGCCCGGACTGGATCTCCGTCGGGGACGGACAGCACGTCTTCGATCGGGACGGCATTTCGCAAGATCCGGCGATCGCGGAGCACATCGACCAGGCCGTCGAACAATTTGTCGGGCTCGCGGGAAAGCTGCGGGCCGGCAGTTTTGCCTAGCCCGCCGGCGCGGTGACGGAATCATGATGCTGACCCGTCCCGAGATCAAGGCGTACCTGCGCAGAATCGGGATCGGAGAGATTCAGCCGCCGAGCCTCGGGTATCTCGCCGAGCTCCACCGGGCGCATGTGTCGGCCGTTTCCTGGCAGACGGTCGACATCGTCGCCGGACGGCCTGCTCCGATCGATCTTGACGCGTCCGTCCGCCTGATGCTGGAGAACCGCAGCAGGTATTGCTTTCACCTGAACGGCGCGTTCAGCGTGCTGCTCCGCTCGCTCGGCTTCCGGGTCTGCCGGCATCGGGCCAGCGTCTCGGTCTTCGCGCTGAGCCTGTTCACCGGCATCCTGTGGGTGTCCGTCCTGCTGCATATCGTGTGGGCGGCCCTGTATGCCGCCGGCCAGTCCGCGTTCACCGCGCTGGTCTCGGAAAACTCAATCCGTTGTCCAGAGGCACGGTGCTGTCCCTCAACAGCTCTGCCATGTACACCGGCGCAAGCGCCCTGTCGGCCCTGGCCGCGGCCTTGCTCGGCACGGGAACCTTCTGGCCGATCGGCCTCCTGTACGAAGCGGCCAACGTGCTCGTGGCCATCATCGCGGCAGCCGCCATCCGCGAACGCGGCGCAGCCGGACATTGACCGTCCTGCCCGAACAAAAAAAACTGCCGGCACGATCTCTGCAACCATGCCGGCAGGCCATTCCCGTATTGCCTGGAGGCTTCGCTGGCTTCACTCCCGAACGGCGGCCAGTTCCGCGAACAGCCGTTTCTTGAATTCCCGGTTGCGCTCCTTGAACAGTTCGTTATGCGAGGACACCATGCCGTACCCCGGCGCATCGGGCGCAATGTACTGCTTCGCCTTGTTGACGGCGTTCGCGGCGTCCTGGAAGCAGCCGGCGATCAGGTGCAGCTTGCCCTCATGCGACAGAATATCCCCCGCCGCGAACAGCCCCGGAACGCTCGTCTCGCCCGACGGCGTGCCCGCCACGCAATATTCGTCCTTCATTTCGATGCGGACGTTGCTGTTGTCGATGATGTCCCGGTCCCGCTCGTAGCCGTGGCAGACGACCAGATCGTCGATCTGCAGCTCCGCGGTCGAATCGTCCTCGAGATCCCGGAGCACGGCCCGCTCGATGCGATCCTCGTCCGATGCCGGAATCAGGCGCACGATCTCGGTGTTCGGGAGGCAGACGACGCCGTTCTCCGACAGCTTCGTTACCGATGCTTCATGGCCCTTCAGCGTGTCCTTGCGGTACGTCAGATACACCTTCCGCGCGATCTCGCTCAGCTCGTTCGCCCAGTCGATCGCGGAGTTGCCGCCGCCGGCGATCAGCACCGTCTTGTCCCTGAACCGGCCGATCGACTTCACGGTGTAGTGCAGGTTCGACGCCTCGAACCGGTCCGCGCCTTCCAGGTTCAGCTTCATCGGCTTCAGGATGCCGCTGCCGATCGCGAGGATGACGGTTCGGGAGTAATGCAGGCTGCCCGACGCCGTTTTCAGGACGAAAATGCCCGCTTCATTCTTGTCGATTCCGGTGACCTTCTCGTTCAGCACGACCTCCGGGTTGAAGGCCGTTCCCTGCTGGACAAGATGCTCGATCAGTTTCTCGCCCGTCGTCGGCGGCAGACCGCCGACGTCCCAGATCACCTTCTCGGGATAGACGTTGATCTTCCCGCCCAGGAAAGGCTGGAATTCGATAATCTTGGTCTTCATCTCGCGCAGCCCGCTGTAGAAGGCGGCATACAGGCCGGCCGGACCGCCGCCGATGATCGTGACGTCGAACAGATCGCGTTCTTCCATGCTTCCGGTTCCTCTCCTTATGGAAACATGCCATGCCTCTCCTGGGCCATGGCGTGCCGCTATGTTTATTCTTTCGCGCCGTCCGGCAGGATGCGCTCGGAGAAGGCCAGCCGGCCGTTCAGCGAGATGGCGTCGCTGAAGTCGAATGACGGCTCATCGATATAGTGACGTTAAGTAGACGTTGCCGTTTGGTCGATATTGAGAATCATTATCAAATATAAATGACGCATCAAATATTAACATCACGCCGGCTGCATGTCAATAACCGGACTCACAGAACCGATTCCCGGTAATCACGCGGGCCTTGCCCCAATCTGGTGCAAAAGTGCATCGCGTGCAGCCGCCATGTCTTCTCCGGGGCAATTCTGGTGCAAATCTGGTGCATATCTGCACCATATCCGGCCGCCACGCCTCCTCCGGGTCAAACCAGATGACTCAGAGGCCGAGAGCGGCGGCCATCGAGTGGAACATCGCCTCGACGAGATCGGTCGGGCCGGGCATGCGCGGAAAGCGCCACAGGAAGAAGGCGAGCAGCACGCCCAGACCCAGGAGCATGAGGAACGTCGCCCTCTCCTTCGCCTTCTCCTTGCCGACTCGCGGCCATTCCCGCAGGAAGATGACCGCGGCTGTGATGACCACGGCCGCCATGGTCAGCATCTTCATCGGTTCCGCCTCTCATCCTTCGGCCGGGTGATCATCGAACCGCTCACGCCCGGTCTCAAAATTTTCGCATCGACTTCCACACGGACTTCGACCTCCGGAAATTTCTCGTCCCACCGGTCCTGCACCTTCCGCCATTCACGCGGATATCGGCGGTGAAAAATTTCTGCGAATCCCACGATATCCACCTTCATCTCCTGCTGCACCTGTTTCAGGGTCAGCTCAATGCGGCGGACAATCTCCCGCTCCAGCTCCGCCTCAAGCGCCCGCGTCACTTCCGGGTCCAGCAAATCGAGGCTTGTCGTGTTCTCCACGACATCGTCTTCCGTCGTGATCTCCACGGTCATGCTCCAGCGGTCGCCCTCGATCCGGGGAAGCCATTTCGTGCGGCTTCGCAGCAGATAGAACGAGATGAATCCGTTCGCATCCTCCGGCGAAAGGGTCACCACCGAAAATTTGATTTCATCCCGCAGCCACATCAGCCCCCGCGTCTTCTGCTGGTTGAGCGTGCCGATCATCCGGTCATCCCGGAATACGGCCGTCCCGGCAATGTACGCGATCGTATGCTGCTGACCCTTCCCCCCGGGCGGCGGCAGAGTGGTCAAATACGGCAGAGCGGCGTCGCCCGCGTCTCCGACCAGCATCTCCGCGAGATCTTTGAGCGTCACATGAAGGCTGACCTTGGATTCGGACAGCTCCCGGAGCACTTCCGCCTGATGGCGCTCCAGGGGCGGAATCAGCTCGAGCACTTTCTTCGCCTCGCCCTTGCTGACGAAGATGTCCGCATGTTCGCGCGGCTGCGAGAAACAGAGGAAGAAGTCGACATATTCGCGGATGCCGGTTCGGGCGACCTTCTCGCCGATGATGAACACCTCGGCGTGCCCCCAGAAGATTCTTCGGGGAAACCGCTCCTGCAGCTTGGCCATCGCCTCCGCGATCGTCTTCCCCTTCGCCGATCGCACCACCGACCGCTCATCGCCCGCCGCGCTGCCGGGCTGTCCCAGTTGGCTGCCTCCCCCTGCCCGGGGGACGAACACCTGGACCGTGAGCTCGACGGCGTTCTCCCCGGCACGGTCAATCCCCGCCGCGGTCACCAGAGCCAGGTCGTTCACTTCCGTCCTGTCCCAGCAACCGGCAAGGGACAGGCTCGTCAGGGCGAGGCAGGGCACCAGGAACCATGCGCGGTACCGGGAGATTAAGCTGTTCATTTTGCCGTCGCCGGCGCTCCCTTTTTTCCCCGGATGAGAGCAACCGCGAGCAGCAGGAGCGGAATGCCGAGCTGGATGAGCAGAAGCTCGAACCGATGGACGTGCCGAGCGCGTGGACCAGCTGTTGCAGATTGGGCGCCGCCCAGATGCCGGAAATCAGAATGAGCAGGCCGACCGGCAGGACGATCGGCCGCCAGTCGGACAATCCGATTACACGGGCCGTGCACTGAACCAGCAGAAAGTAGAACACGACGATTTTGATGAAAGTGCCGAAACATTCCTTCCTGACTGCAAGTGATTTTACTCTAATGCATTTTCGGCAGGAACACGGGGAGAACGCAAATGCAGCCTTGCTCCCGGTCGGAGCAAGGCTGCGAATGAACGGTTACTCCACATCAAACGGCTGAAGCGGATTGCCGCTCAGGATTTCCTCCACTTCCTCGTACCCGGTCGGGAACGCGAAGTTGTAGCGGGCCGGAAGCGCGAACACGTATTTGTTGTTGCGTCCGAGCTCGCTCGGGTTCATCGGCGCGGCGCCGATATGGAACTCGCCCTGCTCGAGGGCGTTCCATTGATCGTGCGTGAAGATCATGATCGGGATATCCTGCCTCGGATCTTCAGCCGTCCATTCGGGATGACGGATGGACAGGAGCGGGCCCGACGCCTTCACGCTCGCATCCTTCCGGGGACACGCCTTCCCACCGGTCCTCCACGATCGTATAGCCGGCCCAGCTGTCGGGCAGGGCGAAGCGGAATCCGTACTGCTTGTTCTCCAAGGCGGCGGATTCCGCCTGATCCCCGTCTTCATAGTCCCCCAATTCGGCGGCGTCAATGAGCCAGCGGCCTTCAATATTCCGCACTTCGAGCGTAACGGGGCGCTTGGCCGCCGCCTCGCCGTCGGCGCTCGTGGTTTCGATGATGCCGCCTTCCACCCGGTACGCATCATCCGCCGTTTGTTCCACCGACTTGATCTCGATCCGGTCCGGCCACGGGCTGGAAGTCAGCCGGCCGGGGGCGGATGCGGGATCATTCAGCCAGGCTTCAAGCAGCGCGGGCGATACGTAATCGGCGTAATGCTCCCGCATGCTCTCCCGCAGGACATCTTCCGGAGCCAGAAGCGAAACCATCTGCAATTTCTTGCCGAATGCCTCGACCACGCCTCTGACCGCCTCTTCCGCGGCTGCTTCGGATGCGGCCGGGTCGGATACTTCCGTCTGCTGCTGTTGCACCCCTTGCGCGGCGGGAGTCTCCTTGGCTTGTACTGCCGCGCATCCGGTCAGTACAACGCCCAGAAGCAGCGCCGCCGCGAGTGATGATTTGCTCATGCTGTTCATCTCCTTGCAAAAAGGGTTTCGCTTCTTAGACGGAATTCGCGCGGGATTTGTTGTAGTCATATTTACCCGTTTTCACGCTTCATCTCGTAATAGTGCCCGTCCCACAGGAGCAGGAGCGTGTCCGCATCCTTCACGATCAGCATGCCGGGGCCGGTCAGGCCGGCGACGGTCACGATGCGCACCGTCCTGCCTTCGAGCCCGAGGTCTTCCGGCCGCGTCCGGTAGTCGGCGAATAATTGTTCCGCCGTCAGCTCTTCTTCCCGGTATTCCGGATTGGCGGCGATCTCATCTCCGAAATGCAGGGCCGGCCGCGCACGCCTGTATTGTCCCGTACGGATATGGTACGATCATGGCAGCGGGTGAAATCGACAAGCACGAAAGGACGGGGACCATGGCCAAACATCGCATCTACACCATGAGCGTCGCGAGCGTCTACCCCCACTATGTCGCGAAGGCGGAGAAAAAAGGCCGCACGAAAGCGGAAGTCGACGAGATCATCCGTTGGCTGACCGGGTACAGTCAGGAAGAGCTGGAAGCCCATCTGGAGAAGCGGACGGATTTTGAGACGTTTTTCGCGGAAGCGCCCCTGCTCAATCCCGCAAGAGCGCTGATCAAAGGCGTGGTCTGCGGCGTCCGCGTGGAGACGATTGAAGATCCGCTCATGCGGGAAATCCGCTGTCTGGACAAGCTGATCGACGAATTGGCGAAGGGCAAAGCGATGGAGAAGATTTTGCGGACTTAATCCGGCTTCTTCGCGGCCGCGCGGCGGATCCGGATGCGCGCATACAGGATCAGGACATGCAAGCACCTCATGGACAAGATCGATGAACAATCCGTGGTCGACAACTCCCGTCATCCGGTCAATCGTTTCAGCCAGCCCTTCGGGGTCGTCAATCCTGCCCAGATGAAGATCGACAATGTGGTTCCCGCCGTCTGTCACGAAGAGCGCCCCGTCTTTCTCCCTGATTTTCGCCGGATACCCGGCTTGTTCGAATTTTTTCAACGTGTGTTTGTGGGCGAAGGCTACAATTTCCACCGGCAGCGGGAATTTTCCCAATTGCTTCACCCGTTTGGTGGAATCCGCGATGATAACGACCTTTCTCGAAAGGGAGGCGACGATTTTCTCCCGCAGCAGCGCGCCTCCGCCGCCTTTGATGGCGTTAAAGTGCTCGTCGATCTCATCCGCGCCGTCGATCGTAAGATCGATGGCTTCGACCTGATTGACATCCAATATCCGGATTCCCGACGATGCGGCCAATTCATGGGTTTGCCTGGAGGTGGAGACACATGCAATGTCCAGGCCTGCTCTGACCCTTTCCGCCAGGCGCTGGATCATGTAATAAGCCGTCGACCCCGTGCCGAGACCTACGACCATGCCGTCCTCCACCAGCTCCGCCGCCCTTGCGCCGACCAACTGTTTCTCCATCAACTGTTTCTCGTGCATCCCGTTTAACCGCCCTCTGGCTGAGATTCTTGCTGCCAGCATACGGCAAAAATCCGGTTTATACAAGATGCATCAAGCAGCGGCAGCCCCGGGCACGGTGCCCGGAACTGCCGCCCGGGAACGGTCATGAAGTCATTTCTTGTAGTCAATGATTTGAATCGGGTCCGGGCAGCCATTCCTGTCTGTCAACGGGCATCCTCCTTGATATCGGAACCTTTGCCGATGAGCTCGATGAAGGCGGAGGCCGCGCCGGACAGCGGCACGCTGCTCATCGTCAGAATGCCGACTTTGGCCGGAGGCAGCGGCAAGTCGATGCGCACCTCGAACAGCACGCCCTCCTCCAGCTCCTGCGTCACGAACTCCTTCGCCACGTAGGAAATGCCCAGCCCCCGCTTCGCGAACTCGATGAGCAGATCGACGCTGCCGACCTCGATCTCGGGCCGGAGTGCAAATCCCTTGCTCTGGAACAGCTCCGTGATCGTCATGCGCGCCCGGCTGTTGCGGGAGAACAGGATGATCGGGTACTCCAGCAGCCGCTCCAGGGGCAGCACCTCGCCCTTCAGGTGCTCGTAGCGCGAGCCCGCCACGAAGCAGTCCTGCAGCCGGTACGTCTCCATCGCCTGCAGCTGCGGATCGACGATCGGCATGCGCGCGACGCCCAGATCGATCCGCCCTTCCTTCAGGAAGCCGATGATTTCCGGCGTCGTGCCGTGGTGGAGGTGCAGCCGGATGCCGGGGTAGCGCTCGTGGAACTGCTCCAGATACGGCAGCAGGTAGTGCTTGAACAGCGAATCGCTGCCGCCGATGCGCAGCTCGCCGCTCTCGAGGCTGCGCAGCGCCGCCATCTTCTCTTCGGCGAGCGAGATGAGCATCTGCGACTGCTCGATATAGGCGTACAGGACGGCGCCTTCCTGCGTCAGCTCCACTCCCCTGGCCGTGCGGGAAAAAAGGGTAACGCCGAACCGTTCCTCCAATTGCTTGATCGCGTGGCTGACGCTCGGCTGTGTAAGGTACAGTTTTCGGGCGGCCTGCGTCAGGCTGCCGGTCTTCGCCGCCCAATAGAACACCTTGTACAGCTCGTAATTTATGCCCATAGACACGATCTATATATCTCCTTAAATCTATCAATTATTCGCATGACTTTGAAATGTATTATAGTGTTTATTAAAGCGAGAAGCCAGCATTTTCGCATGCAATGGCGGAAAGGAGAAGGAAGTTGGAGCCGACCACTTTTGTTTTGTTCGGAGCAACCGGCGATTTGGCGAAACGCAAAATCTATCCGGCGCTTTACAATTTGTTCATCCGCGGCAAGCTGCCGGCGGCTTTCTCCGTCATCGGCCTCGGGAGAAGGGAATGGAGCGACGACACGCTCCGGGCCAACGTGGAGCAGTCGCTGCGGCAGTTCTCCCGCAACAAGCCGGAAGACGCCGCGACGCTCGGCCGCTTCCTGGAAGCGTTCCGGTACTGCATGCTCGACATCGGCCGCGAAGCGGACTACCTCAGGCTGCTCGACCTCGTGAAGGCGAGGGAGGAAGAACTCGGCATTCCGGAGAACCGCTTGTTCTACCTGTCGGTCGGGCCCGAGTTTTTCGGAACGATCGCCGACAACATCCGCTTGAGCGGACTCGGTTCCGGCCGCGGCTGGAAGCGGCTCGTCATCGAGAAGCCGTTCGGCCATGACCTCCGCTCCGCCCGGGAGCTGAACCGGAAGCTCAGCGAATCGTTCGCGGAGGACGAGATTTACCGCATCGACCATTACCTCGGCAAGCCGATCGTGCAGCGGCTGGAGACGCTGCAGCAGGAGAACCCGGTCATCCAGGCGCTGTGGACCAACCGTTACATCGCCAACGTGCAGATTACGGCGAACGAAACGGTCGGCGTCGAGGAACGGGCCGGCTATTACGACCGCGCCGGCGCCCTGCGCGACATGTTCCAGAACCATCTGCTGCAGCTGCTCATGATGGCGGCGATCCATCTGCCCCACGACAGCAGTTCCGAGACCGTGCGCTTCAAGAAGAAACGGGTGATGGAGTCTCTCGAACTGCTGCAGAAGGAAGACGTGGGCATCCACGTCGTGCGCGGCCAGTATGCGGCCGGCAGCATCGGCGGGAAGCCGGTTGTCGGCTACACGTCGGAACCGGGCATCGCGCCGGACTCGCGCACCGAGACGTTCATCGCCGCCCGCCTGCATATCGACAACAACAACTGGCGCGGCGTGCCGTTCTACATCCGCACGGGCAAGCGGCTGAAGGAGAAATCGACGCGCATCGTCGTCGAGTTCAAGGAGCCGGTGAAACACCCGCGGTCGCCGAACGGCGCCGAACCGAACCTGCTTGTCATCGAGATCGGGCCGAAAGAAAGCATTACGCTGCAGCTGAACACGAAGGAGTCCGGGCTGGACGGCAGCTTCAAGCCGATTCATATCGATCTGCATGCCGTCGGGGAGAACTCGCCCGAAGCCTACGAAAATCTGATCGGCGACGCGCTTGCCGGGGACCCGACCTTCTTCGCGCATTGGGACGAGGTCGAACTGTCCTGGCAATGGGTCCAGCCGATTCTGGACGCCTTCGGGGAGGATCTGGTGCCGCTTCATTCTTATGAGGCCGGCGGCTACGGACCTGCCGAGTCCGACGCGCTGCTCGCGCGGGACGGTTTCCACTGGTGGTTCGACGACAAATCCGATTTGAAATCCAATACGAACGAGGGGGAACGCTATGTCTGCCAAACCAACCATTGACCAACTTGCCATCAACACCATCCGCACGCTGTCCATCGATGCGATCAACGCCGCCAACTCCGGCCATCCCGGCCTGCCGATGGGCGCCGCGCCGATGGCGTACGCGCTCTGGAGCGAGCATATGAACCACAATCCGGCGAACAGCAAATGGTTCAACCGCGACCGCTTCGTCCTGTCGGCCGGCCACGGCTCGATGCTGCTGTACAGCCTGCTGCATCTGTTCGGCTACAACGTGACGCTCGACGACCTGAAGCAATTCCGCCAGCTCGGCAGCAAGACGCCCGGCCATCCCGAGTTCGGGCACACCGACGGCGTCGAAGCGACGACGGGTCCGCTCGGCCAGGGGATCGCGATGGCGGTCGGCATGGCGATGGCCGAAGCGCATCTGGCCGCGAAGTTCAACCGGGAAGGCTTCCCGGTCGTCGACCACTACACGTACGCGCTCGTCGGCGACGGCTGCCTGCAGGAGGGCATCTCCTACGAGGCGATGTCGATGGCCGGCCACATGAAGCTCGGCAAGCTGATCGTGCTGTACGACTCGAACGACATCTCGCTGGACGGCGAGCTCAAGCTCAGCTTCAGCGAGAACGTCCGGCTGCGGGCCGAATCCGCGAACTGGCAATACTTGCGTGTGGAGGACGGCAACGATCCGGCCGCGGTATCGGCTGCCATCGCGGAAGCGAAGGCGAATCTTGATCAGCCGACGATCATCGAGGTGCGCACGATCATCGGCTACGGCAGCAAGAACGCCGGCACGAACAAGGTGCACGGCGCCCCGATCGGCGAAGAGGACGCGAAGAACGCCAAGGCGGCATACGGCTGGACGTGGGAAGAACCGTTCACGGTGCCGGATGAAGTGCGGAAGCATTTTGCGGAGCTGAAGGCGAAGGGCGCCGCGAAGGAAGCAGAGTGGAACAAGCTCTTCGAAGCTTACAAGGCGCAGCATCCGGAACTCGGCCGGGAGCTGGAGCAGGCGATCGACGGCACGGTGAAGATCGACGCCGCCGACATCCTGACGTTCGATCCCGCGAAGGCGATCTCGACCCGCGTCGCGAGCGGCGAAGCGATCAACCACTACGTGAAGATCGTGCCGTCCATCTTCGGCGGCAGCGCCGACCTGTCGCACTCGACGATGACGGACATCAAGGGCGAGAGCAAGTTCGCCGTCGAATCGTACGCCGGCCGCAACGTCTACTTCGGCGTCCGCGAGCACGCGATGGGCGCGGCCGGGAACGGCATGGCGCTGCACGGCGGCATCCGCCCGTTCGTCAGCACGTTCTTCGTGTTCAGCGACTACCTGCGCCCGTCGATCCGCCTGGCCGCGCTGCAGAAGCTGCCGGTCGTGTACGTGTTCACCCACGACTCGATCGCCGTCGGCGAAGACGGGCCGACGCACGAGCCGATCGAGCAGCTCGCCGCGCTGCGCTCCATCCCCGGCGTGACGGTCATCCGCCCGTCCGACGCGAACGAGACGGCCAGCGCCTGGGCGTACGCGCTCGAGCAGCAGGACGGCCCGGTGGCGCTCGTGCTGAGCCGGCAAAACCTGCCGGTGCTCGAAGCGACGGCGCGCAACAAAGCTGAAGTCGCGCGGGGCGGCTATGTGCTCGCCGATGCGAACGGTCAGCCGGATGCCATCCTGATCGCAACCGGCTCGGAAGTGTCGCTGGCGCTCGGCGCCAAGGCGGAGCTCGAGAAAGAAGGCGTCAAGTTGCGCGTCGTGGCGATGCCGAGCCGCGAACTGTTCGACCGCCAGCCGGAAGACTACAAAAAGTCCGTCCTGCCGGACGGCGTGGCGAAGCGGCTCGTGATCGAAGCCGGCATTTCGCTCGGCTGGGACCGCTACGCGGGGCCGGGCGGCAAGGTGCTGTCGATCGAGACCTTCGGCGCTTCGGGCCCGGGCGGCGCGGTGCTGAAGCATTTCGGCTTCTCCGTCGACAACGTCGTCCGCCTCGTCCGCGAGATGCTGCAATAACGGCACCACGTGCCGTTAACGCCGGCGTGCGGCCGGCAAATGTTCAACCGTTTGTTCACTCCATTAAAAATCAAGGAGGTTGAGCAGCATGAAATTCTTCATCGACACGGCCAATCTGGCGGAAATCCAGAAGGTGTACAAAATGGGCATCCTGTCCGGCGTCACGACGAACCCGTCGCTCGTCGCGAAGGAAGGCGTCAAGTTCGAGGACCGCATCGAACAGATTTTGCAGGCCGTTCCCGAAGTCGAATCGGTCTCGGCCGAAGTGACGCCCGACGCCGTGACGGCGGAGCAGATGATCGCGCAGGCGCTCGAGCTGGCCAAGATCAACAACAACGACCCGAAGATCACGATCAAGCTGCCGATGACGCTCGACGGACTGGAAGCCTGCCGCTACCTTTCGAAGAAAGGCATCAAGACGAACGTCACGCTCATCTTCACGGTCAACCAGGCGCTGCTCGCCGCCCGCGCCGGCGCGACGTACGTGTCGCCGTTCCTCGGCCGGCTTGACGACATCTCGGAGGACGGCGTCCAGCTCGTGACGAAGGTTGCGGAACTGTTCCGCGTCCACAATCTGGATACGCAAATCATCGCCGCATCCGTCCGCCATCCGGATCATGTCACCCGCGTTGCGTTGGCCGGTGCGCACATTGCCACGATCCCGTTCAAGGTCATCGAGCAGATCGCGAAGCACCCGCTGACGGATCAGGGCATCGCAAAGTTCGCCGCCGACTGGCAGAATGCCGTGAAATAACGATAGTCCGACAGCAAAATAACGGTCGAACAGGAAACCCTCCTGTCCGGCCGTCTTTTTTTTTCGGCTCAAATCCGAACCCGACATGCTCTTTAGGCGTTAAATAGATATATGAATTGTCGCGATATGTCCTCAAGACCATTCGACCGGGGGTGCCGATTCCGATGAAGAGCATAAGCGAACCTGTTGAGCGGGCCATCGTGCTGTGCATCGCCATCGTGCTGGTCGTGATCGTGGATTTGATCAAGCCCTCGCCTGCTCCCGCGGACAACATCGACATTCAGGTGACCATCCTGAGCGCGGAGAAACGACCGGACGGCGCCGTCGACGTGACGGCCGAAATTGCAAACAACGGTTACGCCACCCTGGCGGACAATCGCCTGTTCGTCGTGCCCGAGGCGTGCGAAGGCACGTATCACGAGAACAAGGACGGCAAAAACGAAGGCAGCGGAACGGCCGCAGCCGATGATCCGCCGAAGGATACGCCGGTGCGGGAACTGGAAGGCTCATTCGGGCAAATTCCCCCGGACACCTCCGTCAAAATCGCCTTCACCGTCCCGTCCGGAATCGCCCGCCAGGAGCCGTTGTACGTCCATTTCGAAAGCCTAAAACTGCGGTACGAGAATACGGAGGAGCCAAGAGCGATCAGGGTCACCGTGCCGCTATCGGTTTCCGATTGATACGGTCGTTCCGGAAGCGACGCGAACTCCCGGGGAACATCCCCGGGAGCGTCAACCATCACCGGTACCGCTCCGCATCCGCGGGCTTTCCCGGCTGGATGACCTCGCGATAGTACTTCATGAAATTCGGCCGCGAGCCGTCGATGTCCGTAAAGCCGTACACCTCGGCGAGCTCGCCGCTCGAGAGCGACCGGCCGTTCCAGCGGCGCACCTCCGGATCGCTCGCCAGCGCGGCGACCGCCCCGTCACATACACGGTCGCCCCTGCCGCTCCGAGCTCGACGGCGATGCCGCGGCCGGCGCCGCGCGTGCCGCCCGCGACCAACGCGACCTTGCCGGCCAGTTTCCCTGCGAATGGATTCATCCAATTAACCTCCTCAAACATTTCAGAATGCCCGAAATCATGGTAGATGATTAATACGACATCTCATGTCATAATTAACGGGTAAAATGATGATCCGGAACGCGAAGGAGGGACCGGAGACGATGAGAGCGGACCGGCTGCTGCAAATCATGCTGCTGCTCCAGAACAACGGCAAAATGACGACCCGGGAGCTCGCGGAAGCGCTGGAAGTGTCCGACCGCACGATTCTGCGCGACATGGACGCCCTGAGCGCCGCCGGCATACCGGTCATTTCGGAACGCGGCAAGACCGGCGGCTGGAAGCTGATCGACCGGTTCCGCAGCTCGATCAGCGGGCTGACGCTGGACGATCTGAAATCGCTGTTCATCCTGCCGTCCGGCGAACTGCTCGAGCAGCTCGGCATCCGGCCGGGCGGGCCCGAAATCCGGCGCAAGCTCGCGGCCTCCATGCCGCTGGCGGTGAGAAGCAGCGCGCAGCAATATCTGGAGAAGATCTATATCGACACCGGGACGTGGAAGCCTTCGGGCGGCGGGCATACGGAGACGCTCCGACAGGCGATGGCGGCGCTGTGGGAGGATCGCCAACTCCGCATCCGCTATCAGAAGGCGGGCGGCGAAACCACGGATCGCGTACTCTGCCCGCTCGGCCTTGTCGCCAAAGGCAGCGCATGGTACCTGGTTGCCATGCACGCGGACGATGAATACCGCTCGTACCGCGTCTCCCGGATTGTCCGCGCCGACATCCTGCCCGAGACGTTCGTCCGGCCGACGCACTTCGACCTTGCGGCCTGGTGGAAGGCGAGCAAGGAGCAGTTCGCCGCCGGGCTGCCCCGGCTCGAAGTGCGGGTGCTCGCCGACCCGTCCATCGTCGGACGGATGACGTTTACGGAGCGGTTTGTGGAGATCGGGGAGATCGGCGGGGCAGAGGAAGGCGGGCGGGTGACGGCGGTGCTTTTTTTCCAGACGGAAGAAGAGGCGGTGCGGTATGTGCTGGGCTTCGGCGGAAAGATGCGGATCATCAGCCCCGAATCGCTGATCCCGCTTGTCGTGCAGGAGGCGAAGGCGGCGATTGCACAGTATGCGGCCGTGCCGCCTTCCGGACAATGAAAGGGGGGCACCGGTACGTCTTGTCATCTTCCACGATCAGAATCCGGTACATCTTGCCCTCCCGCTTCGTCAAGCTCGATCGACAAAAAGGCGTATTCCCCGTCCCGGACGACTTCCCGCTTGCGAACGGGCACGGGATGCCTGAAGATCGGGCCGTCGATCACCAGGGTGTGAAATTCGCCGCTTTCCCCGCACGGGTCGATCCCGCGCGCCGCCAGTTCGTCCACCAATTCATGGGTGATCATCCGTCCGAGATCCGCTTCCCGCATGCCCATCGACAAATTGACGGTCACCAGGACGGCTTGGAACCCGAGGTCGATGAATTCCCTGACCGTCTCGACATGATCCCGCTCCCACAGCGGCATGCCGAGACCGAGTCCGGCGCGCCTCGTCACCCGGTCATGCCAGCAGCCGTGCGCCGGCATGTCCAGATCCCCCGTGACGAGCACTTCCGCGCCCTGCCGTTTCGCTTGTTCCAGCAGGCCGATGAACACCTTCTCGTAGGCTTCCCAGCTGGCGGGCGCCGCATGGACAGGCAGGCCGACGGCTTCCGCCTGGGCGCGGATGACGGCCTCCGGGATGCCGTGGGAGCGGGAACGCCGCCCTTCTTCCTCCATGACGACGATGAGGCCGACCGGCTCACCGGTGTTCATGGCATGATACAGCGCCAGCGTGCTGTCTTTCCCGCCGCTGAACGAAGCCACGAATTTGCGCCCGCATGCGTTATATTTCCAATTCGGTGCCTCTGCCATATCCATTGCGCTCTCCATTCTCCCCTTGCATGGTTTGCATCGGTCCCTCGCCGCTCAACGTCTGCGCCGTCCGGGGCCGGCGGCCCTTCACCAGCTTCAGCGTCGCCACGATCAGGAAGCTGACGATGACGAGCAGGAACCACGAGCTCAATTTCCCCGTATGCACAAGGCGCCAGGCGCCGGCTTGATCGGGATACTGCCACGCTCCGAAGAAGGTGGCGATATTCTCGGCGACCCAGATGAAAAAGCCGATGAGCACAAACGACAGGGCGACCGGCATCCGATAGCGTGACCCGTTCACCTCGAACAGCACCCGCGACCGCCAGAAGACGATGAACACCAGCCCGGTCAGCCACCAGCGGATGTCCACCCAGTAATGATGGGTGAAAAAGTTCAGGTATATCGCAGCCGCAAGCGGAACGACCAGGGGAAACGGCGGCCATTTCACCAGCTCCAGCCTGAGCCTTCGCCACGCCTGGCACATGTAGCTCGCCACGCTGGCGTACATGAACCCGCTGTAGAGCGGCACGCCGAATACCTTGAAGTATCCGGGTTCCGGATAAGACCAGGATCCCATATGGACCTTGAAAATTTCAAGCGCAAGGCCGATCAGGTGGAACAGGGCGATGACTTTCATTTCATCTTTCGTTTCGAGCCCGGAACGGAGCATCCACCATTGCATCAGCAGGCAGATGACGAGCAGCCAGTCGTACCGCGGCAAGAGCGGCAGCGGGATGTACCGGGTCAGCGCCAGCGAGGCGAAGATGACGACGGGAAACACGCACGACAGCGCCTGCTGGACGCCGAAATGCGCGAGCTGCGCCAGCAGCCGCGTAAGCGCCCGGCGGACGGCAACCTTACGCTTGTCGGTCGGGCGCTTGACAGCCCGGCGCATGGCAGCCGTGCGTTTCTCGGCCCCGCGCATCATGCCTCTCCCGCGTCGTCCCGCCGGTATTCCAGGATGTCCCCGGGTTGGCAGTCGAGCGCTTTACAGATCGCATCAAGGGTGGACAGGCGGATCGCCTTCGCCTTGCCGTTTTTCAGGATTGACAGGTTCGCCATCGTGATCCCGACCCGTTCGGACAGCTCGGTCACGCTCATTTTGCGCTTGGCCAGCATCACATCAAGGTTGACGATAATTGCCACGGGCCTCACCTCAGATCGTCAGGTCGTTTTCGGTCTTGATATCAATGGCGTGCCGCAGCAATTTCTGCAGGACGGCCGCGAAGACGGCGATCACCACGCTCGCGAAAGGCACGACGCAGCCGACGATGACGAGCCCCGGGGCGTCATCCATTTGCGCGAACAGATAGAAGAGGGGCAGCGCCAGCACATGGCAGATGCAGATGGCAACGGCGCAGTATTTGATCTTCTTCAGCGCGTCCACGGACGATTCCGAGAAGGCGGTGTTCCGGTCGATGTACTGCAGCAGCCGGTATGCCTGGTACAACGCATAGTAGAACGGAATCGCGGACGCATAGAACACCAGGAAGACGAGATACCGGACGACGGGGTAATCCGGCAGCCCCTCCGCCGCGGTCTCCGCCATCTCCGGCACCGCAAAAATGCACAGCGCCAATATGGGGACCCCGAGCAGGAACACGACGATTTTCAGAAAGAGCGTCTCCAGTTTCACGTTCAGCACCTCTTTTGCGTGTTGGTTATAATATAACGTGACATTTATCGTTTTACAATAAATTTTTATTTTTTTAGGTGAAATTTTTGTTGTTTTTTTGTTTGCGGGACAAGCAATCCGCAGGCTGCTCCCGTGAGGCCCGCACGCTGCTGTAGCGTGGAATGCACGCTGCAGCCTCCCTCGCGAGGCTTCGCATGCTGCTGTAGCGCGGGATGCACGCTGCAGCCTCCCTCGCAAAGCGCCGCCGCAAAGAAAAACGCCGCCTGCACATCAAGGCAGGCGGCGCGTGAACGCCTCATATCCATCTCCTGTACCTCACCGATACATACCCGTCCCCGTCCCGGTTGCCGCGGCTCGGCTGCTCGTGCTAAAAGACGAACCCCCGGGCCTCGTAGAACGGAATGCCCTTCTGGTTGCCCTTGAACACGGACACCCACTGCTCGGCGGCACCGAACGCCTTCTGCTGCCGGGTGATCGCATCCAGCAGCCGGGTGCCGATGCCTTCGTTCCGCCGGTCGGGCGCCACGTAGAGCACGAACACTTCCCCCGACCGCTCGCCGATCATTCCGCCCCCGCCGGCGCCGACGACCTTGCCGTCCTCCACGGCGACGAAATATCCGCCCCAATCCCGGCCCGTTTCCGTGACTTCCTTCAGCACCCGCTCCTCGTTGTAGAACTCCCCGATGATCCGTTCAATGTACTCCGGGCTGCACATGTCCGCATACGTCGCCCGCCAGCCGTCCGCGCACACCCGGCAGATGCCTTCCACATGGTCGGGAGTCGCCCGCACCACTTCCATCATGCCGTCCGACCCTCCTTGTCTGCCATCTTCATGCCCCCGCACGTTGACAGTAACCGCTTCCATCTTCCAATATGACAGAAAGACCAAAAAAACCGTCAAGGTGATGTCCATGCGCGACTACCCCTTCGTCTTCCCCGTGAAGGAAGCCGTCTACAAGGTGATCGGCGGGCGGAAGCTCCGGTTTTTCGTGTTCGAGCCTGACACCGGCGGAATGGACCGGACGGCGGTGCTGTTCTTCATCGGCGGCACCTTCGGCAAGACGCCGAATACGCCTGCGGATTTCCAGTACCACGCCGCGTACCTCGCCTCGAAGGGATATGTCGCGATCTGCGTCGAATGCCGGACCGGACAAGACGAAGGCTTCACGCCGGTTCAGGCGATCTGTGACGCCAGATCCGCCGTCCGGCGGCTGCGCGGGCACGCATCCGAATGGGGCATCGACCCGCAAAAAATCGTCGTGTGCGCTTCATCGTCCGGCGGATACACCGCCGTGTCCGCCATCATGTTCGACCATCTGAACGACGAAGGAGACGATCCGGCCATCTCCCCCGTCCCGGACGCGCTGGTCATTTTCGCCGCCGGGATGGACGCCGTGGACATCACAGAGCGCCTCTACCCCGGCCTGCTGCCTGAGGCGCGGAACATCTCTCCGTACCACAACGTAAAAAAATGCCTCCCGCCCACGCTCTGGATGATCGGTACCGCGGACCCTCTTTTCGAGCAAAACCGGGACTTCGTCGAGCGGATGGCTGCGGCGGGCAACGACATCACCTGGATCGCTTACGAAGGAATGGAGCACGTTTTTTTCCGCCATGGCCGACACGGAAACCGCCCGCTCGACGAGACCCGGAGAAGGATCGCGGAATTCCTGAAATCCATCGGCCTCTGACCGCCTACGCGATCGGCGTGCCGTTCGGAACCGGTTCATCCGGCCGCAGCAGCACGACATCGCCTTCTTCCGGAATGCCGCCGAGGACGAGCACCTCGGAGCTGAAGCCCGCGATGCGTCTCGGCGGGAAGTTGACGACCGCCGCGACCTGGCGTCCGACGAGCTGCTCCGGCGCATATCTGCGCGTGATCTGGGCGGAAGATTGCTTGATCCCCAGTTCCCCGAAATCAATTTTCAGCTTGATGGCCGGCGCACCATTTGTCCAGCCCGTCCGGGCGGTCTGCCGCAGCCTGTCTATTGCTGGCCGGCGGGGCCTTTTGCTATGGTTAGAAGAAAAGCACGCACGCTCAGAATGGAGGCGTTTACAATCGAAGGGCACCTGTGCAAAATCCTGATCGTAGACGATGAAATTCTGATCCGGCAAGGCATCAAGCACT
This sequence comes from Thermobacillus composti KWC4, assembly GCF_000227705.2. Taxonomy (GTDB): domain Bacteria; phylum Bacillota; class Bacilli; order Paenibacillales; family Paenibacillaceae; genus Thermobacillus; species Thermobacillus xylanilyticus. Next base: position 383,810 of record NC_019897.1, on the reverse strand, counting down.
ACATGAACTGGGAACAAGAGGGGTTCTCCATCGTCGGGGAAGCGGCGAACGGACGGGAAGCGCTGGAAATGATCGAGGCGTGCAGGCCGGACATCGTCATCACCGACATCGTCATGCCGGTGATGGACGGCGAAGAGCTGACGAAGGTCGTCAAAACGCGCTATCCGGATATCGAAGTGGTCGTGCTCAGCAGCTTCGGCGAGTTCGAGTATGTCCGATCCACGTTCCAGAGCGGGGTCGCGGACTATATGTTGAAGCCGAAGCTGGAGCCTCGGGAACTGCTGCAAGTGCTGAACAAGGCAGCTGGCAGAACGGGGCTGCGGCCGAACGCCGCCCGCGAGGCGAAGGCGTCCGCCGCCGCAGCGGAACGGCTGCTCGAGAAAATCACGGCCGGATTCGAACTCGGCGGCGAAGCGGACCGCGCCGACATCCGCGCGTCGTTCCCGCATCCCGTCTTCCGCTTGCTGGCCGTGACCGCGAAGGATATCTCCGAAGCAGCAGCCGCCGCGCTCCAATCGATGGTTGGAAAGCGGTTTCCCGGCGCCGTCTGCCTGCCGTTCCCGGCCGGCCGCGGTCTGACGGGCTTTCTGCTGAACGGGAACGCGGACCTGCAAACGCAAGCGCCGCTGGACGGTCTCGCCGCGCAATGGGCGGACGCATTCGGCCAAGCCGGAACGCTGCTCATCAGCCGGCCCTATGAGGACTTCATGCGGACGGGGGACGTGCTGCGGGAGCAGATTCATCCGCTGGCGCGCCGGGCCTTCTACCGTCCCGACGCCCGCTGGCTGACGTTCGCGGAAGATGCGGCTCCGCCGCTGACGGTGGAAGCGTTCAACCTCAACCAGTTCACGGAAGCGTTCAAGCTGATGCAGTTCGGCGAGGCGTTCGGCGGGCTGCGCCGGCATGTGGAGAAGCTGCGCGCCGCCGGCGGCATGGACGTCGAGGAGTTCAAGTCTTTCCTGAACAACATGATCTTCACGATCACCGTCCTGACGGAGAACATGGGCTTCGACGCGCAAGGGCTGGACAAGGAGAAATTCCGCTATTTCGACGCCATCCAACAGGCGCGGAACGCGGAAGAGGCGGCCGGCATCCTCCACGCGTTCACGGCGGAAGCGGAAAGGCGGCTGGCGGATTCCGCCCGGAACGCCGCGCGGGACAACATGAAGAAACTGCTGGACTACATCGAACAGAACTATGCGGAACCGCTCAGCCTGAAGGAAGTCGCGAAACATTTTCACTTCAACCCGTCGTACCTGTCCAGCTGGTTCTCCGCCCGCAGCGGCGAAGGATTCGTCGAATATGTCAACAAGATCCGGATCCATAAGGCGGCGGAGATGCTCCGCACCGGGTCCGGCTCCATTGCGGAGATCGGCGCGAAGGTGGGCTTCCCGGATCACAGCTATTTCTGCAAGGTGTTCAAGAAATTCACCGGCCGCTCCCCGAGCGAGTACCGCAGGATGACGGCCGGAACCGCCAGGGAGTAAGTCATGCGAAAATGGCTCAACCGTTTTCAGATCAACGGCCTCTTCATCAAACTTTTTCTCGTCACCGTCATCAGCATCGCCGCCGTATCCGTGCTCGTCACCTGGTCGACGATCCGGCTGTCCGAGCGGCTGTTCATCGACACGTTCAGCATCATCAACTCCAAGGTGCTCAGCCAGATCAACTCCGGCTTCCAGTCCCTCAACACCGCCATCGTGACCGCCTCCAACAACATGCTGCAGAGCGGTTCGGTCAAGCAGTATCTGACCGAATCGGACGGCGACTCGCTGACGATGGCGAAGTCTTACTACAATATGCGCAAGCAGATGGACCAGATCGCGACGGCCATCGAAACGTACGAGACGGCGATCATCGTCAAGGGCATCAACGGCCGCACGTACATGACGAACCGGCTGATCTGGCCGATCGCCGAAGCGGACATCGACCGCCATCCGGTCACGCTCGCGGCGCATGAAGATCCGAAGCGGCTCCTGTATCTGGCCGATTTTCGGGAGGCGGATGGAGCGGAGCCGGTCATCATCGCCGCGAAAGCCATGATGGAACGCTCGACGGGGTTCGTGTACGGAACCCTGTTCTTCGCCATGCGGGAAAGCGAGTTCAAGCAGCTCTATTCCAGCTATACCAGCGAAGGCAACGACATGGTGATCCTCGACCGGTCCGGCACGATTCTGTCCAGCAACCGCGGGGAGCTGATCGGACGGCAGGTGCCGGAGCTGCTGGGCATCGCGGAGGACATGCACGGGCACGGCCGGGATTACGCGAGCATGCACCTGTTCGGCCGGAACCAGATCGTGCTGGCCGAGTATCTGCCCTTCTATGATCTGTACATGGTCAATCTCATCGACAAGCAGTCCATCTTGAACACGCTCGTCGATACGCGCACGATCACCCTGATCGTCATCGGCATCGTGGCCGGCGCGCTGATCATCGTGTACATGATCTCCCGGCGGCTGACCCGCTCGCTGACGCGGCTGGTAAAGCAGATCTCGAACATTTCGAAATACGAATTCGGGCATTACGTCTCGGAGACGGGCAGCTACGAGACGCGCCAGCTGGCGCGGGCGTTCAACTTCATGCTGGACGAGCTCAAGGAGTACCTCGCGGAGCTGGACCAGGCCCAGCGGAAGAAGCGGAACGCGGAGCTCGCGGCGCTGCAGCGGCAGATCAATCCGCATTTCCTGTACAATACGCTGGCCTCCATCAAGATCATGGTGAAGCAGGGAAGCCGGGAGAAGGCGTCGGAGACGATCAACGCCCTGATCGCCCTGCTGCAGAACGCGATCGGCGACGTGAGCGAGACGATCACCGTCGAGCGGGACATCGAGCTTCTGCGGCATTACGCCCTCATCATGGAAGCCCGCAACGGGGACCGGATCAAGCTGCATGACTTCGTTGCCCCGGATTGCCGGGACGCGCTCGTGCCGAAGCTGATGATCCAGCCGTTCGTCGAGAACGCGTTCTTCCACGCGTTCAACCGAAAGGCGGAAGGATCGGTGTATGTGACGGTGTCGCGCAAGGGGAATACGCTCGTGTGCGAGATCGTCGACAACGGGGACGGCATGGAGCTTGACGGAGGCTGGCCGGAATCGAAAAGCAGATCCAGGGGCCACCTGTTCACGGGCATCGGCATGCGCAACGTGCACGAGCGGCTGACCCTGCTCTACGGCGAGCCTTACGGCGTGCAGATCCAAAGCCGCGCCGGCGAAGGGACGACGGTGCGGATCGAGCTGCCGTACCGGACGGCCAAAAATATTCCAAGCATCCAAAAATCGTCCTGATTTAAGGCCATGCCCGGCGCTGCGCAACACCCAAATAAAGCACAACCATTGGCAAAGATCGTTCTAACGACAGCGGCCGACACCGTGCTACGATTTTAATTGCGAAGCGGAAGCGCTTACAACATTTGCAATCAGGGGGATTCGCGGATGAAGAAATGGCTGACGGTTGTGCTGGCGGTCATGCTGCTGCTTTCGGCGTGCTCGTCGGGCGGCGGGAACAAGCAAGACTCGTCTTCCGGCGGCGGAAACGGCGGCGGTGACAACGGCGGAAGCGCATCGGGCGGAAAAGAAGCGGCGGAAATCACCATTTGGGCGTGGGACCCGAACTTCAACATCAAGGCGCTCAACATGGCGAAGGAGCGCTACAGCAAGATCAATCCCGACGTGAAGATCAACATCGTCGAGAACGCGCAGGCGGACATCATCCAGAAGCTGAACACCGGCCTCGGCTCGGGCACGACGACGGGCCTGCCGAACATCGTTCTGATCGAGGACTACCGGGCGCAAAGCTTCCTGAAGGCGTTTCCGGACATGTTCTACGAGCTGACGGACACGTTCAACGCGGCCGACTTCGCCGAGTACAAGGTCGGACCGACGAGCGTGGACGGACGCAACTACGGCCTGCCCTTCGACTCCGGCGTCACCGGGCTGTTCATCCGCACGGACTATCTGGCGGAAGCCGGCTACTCGGCGGATGACCTGCAGGCGCTGACCTGGAACGAGTTCATCGAGATCGGGAAGAAAGTAAAGGAAGCGACGGGCAAGGACATGCTGTCGATGGACCCGAACGATCTCGGCATCATCCGCGTCATGATCCAGACCGCGGGCAAGTGGTACCTGGACGAAAGCGGCGAGAAACCGTTCCTGGCCGGCAACGAAGCGCTGAAAGAAGCGTTCCGGCTGTACAAGGAAATGATGGAAGCCGATATCGTCAAGCCGAACGCCGACTGGAGCCAGTTCGTGGCCGCCTTCAACAGCGGGGACGTCGCGTCGGTGCCGACCGGCAACTGGATCAACGCCTCAATCAAGGCGGAGAGCTCCCAGGCGGGCAAATGGGCGGTCGTCCCGATCCCGCGGCTGGCCGGCCAGCCGGGCAGCGTGAACGCCTCCAACCTGGGCGGCAGCTCCTGGTACGTGCTGAACGTGCCGGGCAAAGAAGCCGCGGCGGACTTCCTCGCGAAGACGTTCGGTTCGGACGTGGAGTTTTATCAGCAGCTTGTGACGGAGATCGGGGCGATCGGCACCTACATCCCCGCTTCCACCGGCGAAGCTTACAGCGCGCCCGACCCGTTCTACAACGGGCAGAAGACGATCGCCGACTTCGCGAAATGGACGGAGGACATTCCGCGGGTCAACTTCGGCGCCCACACCTATGTAATCGAGGACATCCTGGTCGTGGAAATGCAGAACTACCTGAACGGCAAGCCGCTTGACGACGCGCTGAATGACGCGCAGAAACAGGCGGAAGCGCAAGTCCGTTAACGATCGACTATCAGAACGCGCACGCGGAATCGCCTTGGATGGCAGCATCCAGGGCGTTTCCGTCTCGGCCGGGAAAGGAGTTTGCATAACGGTGTCTATTCGGATGCGGACCCGGGTTACGGGCTGGTGTTTCGTCATCGCGGCGGTGGTGCTGATCTGCCTGTTCTATTTCTATCCGATGATCCAGGCGTTCAATCTGTCCCTGAAATCCGGGGTCGGCACGAACCTGCATTACGTCGGATTCGAGAACTACAAGCGCCTGTTCACCGACTCGAACTTCATCACGGCGGTGACCAACACGTTCATCTATCTGATCGTGCAAGTGCCGATCATGATCATCCTCGCGCTGCTGCTGTCGGTGATGCTGAACAGCGACAAGCTGCGGCTCAAGGGGCTGTTCCGCACGGCCATTTTTCTCCCGTGTGTCACGTCCCTGGTCGCCTACTCGGTCATCTTCAAATATCTGTTCGCGAACGACGGCCTGGTCAATCTGCTGCTGCTCAGACTGTCGATCATCGACCGGCCCATCGGCTGGATCACGGACCCGTTCTGGGCGAAGGTGACGATCATTCTGGCAATTACGTGGCGGTGGACCGGCTACAACATGATTTTCTATCTGTCGGCGCTGCAAAATATTGACCGTTCGATCTACGAAGCGGCGACGATCGACGGCGCTTCGGCGTTCGGAAAGTTCACGAAGATCACGATCCCGCTCCTCAAGCCGATCATCCTGTTCACGTCGATCATGTCGACGATCGGCACGCTGCAGCTGTTCGACGAAGTCATGAACATTACGAAGGGCGGACCGGGCAACGCGACGATGTCGATCTCCCAATACATTTACAACCTGTCGTTCAAGTACACGCCGGATTTCGGATATGCGGCGACCGTCTCCTATGCGATCGTCGTACTGATCGTCATCTTCTCGTACATGCAATTCAAAGTGGCAGGTGATCGGCGATGATCGCAAGGCGGGTGTTCATGTACCTTTTCCTGGGCGTGACCGCGTTTGTCTCGATTTTCCCGTTCCTCTGGATGGTGGTCAGCTCGACGAATCCTTCCGTGGAAGTGACGAAGGGCAGGCTGCTCCCCGGTGCCCACCTGTTCGTGAACCTGTCGAATCTGGTGGAGCAGATCGATCTCGTCCGGGCGCTCGCGAACTCGCTGGTCATTGCGCTGATCACGACCGGGCTGGCGCTCCTTATCGGCTCGCTGGCGGGCTACGGGTTTGAGATTTACAGGAGCCGGGCGAAGGACGCCGTGTTCAACATCCTGCTGCTGTCCATGATGATTCCGTTCGCCGCCCTGATGGTGCCGCTCTACCGGATGTTCGCCTGGCTCTCCGGGAAGATGCCGGTGATCGGCATCGACACGAAGGCGGCGGTCATCCTGCCGACGATGGCGACGGCGTTCCTGATCTTCTTCTTCCGGCAGAACACGAAGATGTTCGAGCGGGAGATGATCGAAGCCGGGCGCATCGACGGGCTCGGCGAGCTCGGCATCTTCCTGCGCATCTACGTGCCGACGATGCGGACGACCTACGCGGCGGCGGCGATCATCACGTTCATGTCGAGCTGGAACAACTATATGTGGCCGCTCGTCGTGCTGCAGTCGGACGCCAAGAAGACAATTCCGCTGCTCATCTCGAATCTCGGCTCCAGCTATTCGCCGGATTACGGCATGATCATGACCGCCATCGTGATCGCCACCCTGCCGACGGCGCTGGTGTTCTTCCTGATGCAGAAGCATTTCGTGGCGGGGATGCTCGGATCGGTGAAATAACGCGGCGATGGCCGGTCCGATCCGGCTGCGCCATGCCTGGGCCGACAAAGGAGGATGCTGCCGGCATCCTCCCCGCATATCTGGCCGCGAGGGCGCTGGCCCTCCGGCCATGTTCATGAAGAAGGAACCCGAACGGCTGACTGCCGTGCGGGTTCCTTCGACGTTTCATCGATGGTTGGTGCCCGGCGAATCGGTTCTGTATGTTCCCCGCAAACCGGGCGGTCTATCGGCCCCGCCATTGACACTGTGCTTATCCGTTATATAATGTACTTGTACAATATGTACACTTTCCGGGAAGTGAACGTTATTGGAGATCATTATCAGCAGCAATTCGAGCAAGCCCATCTATGAGCAAATCTCGAGTCAGATCAAAGCGATGGTCATGAGCGGAAAACTGCAGCCGGGCGATCCCATCCCGTCCATGCGTGCTCTCGCCAAAATAATCCATGTCAGCGTCATTACCGTGCAGAAGGCCTATGAAGAATTGCAGCGTGAAGGGTTTATCGAAACGACCGTGGGCCGGGGAAGCTTTATATCCGCGCATCATCGCGACGTCATTCAGGAAGAACACCAGAGAAGAATGGAAGAGCATTTGCGGTTGGCTGTGGAAGCCGCGCGCATGAGCGGAACCACTTTGGAAGAACTGATCCGATTGTTGGAGATGTGCTACAAGGAGGACGGCCAGTGATCTACAGTTTGGAAGTCAGCAATTTGTCGAAGCGTTATCCCGGAGCAACGTTCAGCCTGGACAATGTATCGTTTGCCGTTCCGCAAGGAAGCATCATGGGATTTGTCGGGGAAAACGGCGCAGGGAAAACGACCACGATCAACTGCATCCTCAATACGCTCAAACCGGACAGCGGCGTGATCAAAATTTTCGGCGAGGAAATGACGGAGGCCCGAACGGACATCCGGAACCATATCGGCGTTGTGTTTGATGCCATCAATTTTCCCGAGACGCTCACGGCCAACAGGCTGGCATCGGTGTTCAAAGCTATTTATCATCATTGGGACAGCGACCTCTTCCAGCAACTGATCGACAGGCTGAAGGTGCCGGCCGATGTCCGGATCAAAGATCTGTCCCGGGGCATGACGATGAAGCTGGCCACGGCGGCGGCTTTTTCCCATGGCGCCAGGCTGTTGATATTGGATGAGCCCACTTCCGGACTTGATCCTGTCGTCAGGGAAGAGATGCTGGATCTGTTCCTGGAGTTCGTGGAAAATGAAGAGCATTCGATTCTCATGTCCTCGCATATTACGAGTGATCTGGAGAAAGTCGCGGATTACATCACCTTTATTCACAACGGCAAAATCATGCTGACGGAAGAGAAGGATGCGCTGTTATACCAATACGGCATTGCCCGCTGCAGGTCGGAGCAGTTTCAAGCTCTCGACAAATCGGAATATCTTGCAGCCCGGAAGAGAGGATTGCAGATCGACGTCTTGGTCCCGGATAAACAAAGGTTCTCCGGTCAACACCGGGACGTCACCGTCGATAACGCCACCATTGACGAAATCATGGTCTTGCTGGTCAAGGGGGATCAGTAGATGCGGGGACTTGTCCGAAACAACATTTACTCCATGGCAAGCAACATCCAACTGTCCTTCATCATCGCGGCGGTGATGGCCCTCGTGCCGATCGTCTTCCGGGAAGACATGCTGCTTTCGATGATATTGGCCGTGCAAATTTTCATTTTTGTCGTCAATACGGGCACCTCGCTGCGGGTCGATGAAACGTCCAAATGGAGCAAATTTGAACTGACGCTGCCGGTCCGCCGCCACACCATTGTCAGGGCCAAGTATGTCACTTTCGTCCTCCTCATTCTCATGGGGATCTTGACGAGTCTGCTTACCCTTGCGGTATGTAGCGCTCTGGGCATGTCGATTGATCCCGTGATGGTCACATACAGTTACGGATTCGGACTGACCCTGGCGATCACCTCGACGGCCCTCATGTATCCCGTCATGCTGAAGATCGGTACGGAGAAAAACGAGATGATCGTGTTCTTTTCCGGGTTTGCCGCGGTGGGGATCATGCTGCTGCTCGCCGCAATTCTGGCGCCGTTCACGGAAGGCATGCAGATCCGTCATCCGCTGGTCGGCACCGTGTCAACTTGTACGGCCATCGTGCTGTTCATCATCTCCTACTTCGTTTCCGTTCGCATTCACCGAAAGAAAGAGTTCAGGTAATAACGCCAAGGGGCTGACTTGAACATCAGCCCCTGCAGTTATGTCGATATGGCCGAACAAGGCGCCGAAAGTCCGCCTTCCTTCACCCGCACCGCGATCGCGATGAAGCTGAGGAATTGGTCCACGCCCCGGCTGAAGAACTTCTGATCGTCCAGCCCGTACTCGTGCCCGCAGTCGAACCACTCCTGCCACGGCTGTTCGAATTGCCGGTCTCGTATACCTCGATTTCGATCCGGTCTTCGCAGCCCTGCGCGATATGGTTCCGCCACCAGTTGCCGTCATGGAAGGTCGAGATGTCATCTCCCAACCACTCGACGAGCAGCTCGGGCGCGTCGCCCTCAAACTCCCGCTTCAGGCCGGGAACGAGAAGCAGCGCCCGTCCGCCCGGCCGGATGAGCGGCAGCATCTTCTCCGCGAAAAACCGCTCTTGGCATCCGTAGTAATGATAGGAATCCATGCTGACAATCACATCGAAGAAATCTTCGGGGAACGGCAGATCGCGGGCGTCGGCGTGCAGCGGAATGATTTTCCGCTCCTCGCCCCATTCCCGGATCCGCTTCCAGTTCTCCGTCGCGGGAATCCACAGATCGACCGCGAAGATCTGCTCCGCCCCCGTCTCCCGCGCCAGGAACAGCGAGGTCAGTCCCGTCCCGCATCCGAGATCCAGCACGCGGCCTCCCCTGATCGGGTGATTCTCCAGCATTTCTTCCAACAGACGGACCGCGTTCGGCCCCATCAACAGTTCCTTCGTAAACAAATGCTTGTAGCGGTCGGCTCTCACGGCGGTCAGTTCCTTTCCTTCTATCTCTTGTTTCTTGACGGCTTGCCGACGACCCGGCCATCGACCGGTTCCCGATCTTTCCGAACCGGTTCGGCCATGCAGGAACAGCCGTCGCTCAACCGCGCCCGCCTTCCCATTTCACTTTACACCGACCGCTTTTTCCATGACCACGCCTTATTCGCCTATAATCAAACATTACCTCCATTTCAGAAGAAACCCGACATCTGTTGATGAGGGTGATGTCCGCTTCGCCGTCCCGCAGGCTTTTCTGCAGGGTGAGGACGGCCGGGATGCCCGCGTAACCGGCTCCCAGCACCACGATCTTCTTCGGCTCTGCCATTCGGGATCACTCCATTCTTGTCATCATCTGATTGTGAAATAATTCACATATCATCCGTCAAAAAAATTTCACAATCTTCTTACCCACACTATACCACTTCACAGCCAAATATTGAATACCCAATTTTCTGACGATTCAGCAGACGCCTCATACCCGCTCCAACGGACGAAAAGGCGGCGGCGGAAGTTCCACGCGAATCCGGTCCCCTGCCCGCACCTCTCCCCCGTTCAGCACGATGGACATGACACCGGCTTTGCGGATGAGGCTGCCGTTCTCGTCCCGGACCAACACCCGGCTGAGCAACCCTTTCCGGAAATCGTCGATCTGGGCGCACGGGTTGCGAAGTCCCGTGATCTCGACGACCGCTTGTTCGCCGATGTGCAGCCGGGTTCCCGTCGGCAGGCGAAGCAGATCAATTCCCCGGGGCGTGATGTTCTCGCCGAGCTGCCCGGGTTCGACGTGATAGCCGTCTTCACACACTTCGTCGAACAGCTCCGCGTGGATGAGGTGCACCTGGCGCAGGTTCGGCTGGTTCGGATTTTGCGCGACCCGCGAGCGATGCTTGACCGTCGTGCCCATATGGGCGTCGCCCTCCACCCCCAAACCGGCCAGCAGCGTGATCGATTCCACCACCGGCTTGCTGAAGGTATGGGTTGCGCCGCGGCTGACCGACACCACCACGCCAACCCGGGATGCGAGGTCATGCATCATGCATCCATCTCCTTCAATACATCGTTATATTTGTACGCAGGCGCGGCGATAACGGTGCTCCTGCTGTTCATGAAGCAGAAGCTTTCGGCTTCCGGTATCCGCTCACACCTTCTCTGATTTTCAGCTGCATACAGTTTCGCACAAAATGGAAAATATTTTAATCCACATTTCCCGATCACATGACGCGTTGCCCGCGATGATACGTTTTGGCCGCGGGCGCTTCATAGTTCGCGAACTGATCCAGAATCCCTTCGGGCGTTTCGTCCGTGATGACCATCGCGCGATATTCGGGCTTCATGAACCGCTCGCGCTCCATCGTGTCAAACATGGCGAGCAGCGGATCGAAATAATGACGGATGTTGAACAGGCCGCACGGCTTTCGATGCAGACCGAGCTGCCCCCAGGTGAAAACTTCGAAATATTCCTCAAGCGTGCCCGGACCGCCGGGAAGCGCGATGAATCCGTCCGCCAGCTCGGCCATTTTCGCTTTCCGTTCGTGCATGGAATCCACCATGATGAGCTCGGTCAGACCGTGATGGGCGATCTCCCGGTCCCGCAAAAAATAAGGAAGCACCCCGATCACTTTGCCGCCCCGTTCCAGCACGGCATCCGCAACCGCTCCCATCAGACCGACGTTGGCTCCGCCATAGATCAGGGTGATCCGGCGTCTTGCCAGCTCATGCCCCAGCCTGATCGCGCCTTCCCTGTAATCCGAAGACGCCCCTTCGCTGGAGCCGCAGAATACGGCGATCGATTTCATGGAATCCTCACTCCTCGCAAAAATGAAGTAAAATAAAACATGGGACAAGTTTATGCGCAAGGGAGACCCGATAACATGCAAATATCCATCAAAAAATGCTCGTCCGATGATGTGCGCGAAATTCAGGAACTCGGCAGGCAGACGTATTTCGAAACATTCCAGGGCACGACTTCACCGGAAAACATGAACGCCTATCTGGAAAAAGCGTTCGACCGCAAGCAGCTGGAGAACGAATGGGCCAACCCTTCGTCGCAATTCTTCCTCCTTCATGTGAACGGTGAAGCGGCCGCCTATTTGAAAATCAACGTCGATGACGCCCAGACGGAACCGATGGGCGGCGAGTCGCTGGAGATTGAGCGCCTGTATGTGAAGAAGCCGTTCCAGAAACACGGACTCGGCAAAATCCTGTTCCATCATGCCGTGGATCTTGCCAGAGAGCTGCGGAAAAAGAAAGTTTGGCTGGGCGTATGGGAGCACAACGACAACGCCCTTGCCTTCTACAAGAAGATGGGGCTTGTGCAGACGGGAAGCCACCCCTTCGTCATGGGCGACGATGAGCAGACGGACCTCATCATGACCAAGACGCTGGCGTGATCCCGTCCGTCACGGCAGCCGCTCGAGAAACCGGCCGGCCGCCAGGGAAAGCGGCACATCCCGCAGCGTGACGAGGCCGACCCGGCGCGGCGGCAACGGCACATCCACCCGGACTTCGTACAGCGCCCCCTTGTTCAGCTCCTCGGCGACGAACTCGCGGATAACGCAGGCGACGCCGAGCCCGATGCGGGCGAACTGGACGAGCAGGTCGATGCTGCCGAGCTCGAATTCCGGCTGGATTGCGACACCTTGCTTCCTGGCGAACCGGTCGATGTACCCGCGGATATTGCTTCCCTGCTCCAGCAGAATGAGCGGATGGCGGACAAGCTCCTCCCATGAGACGGTCCGCTCCGCGAGCTCCCTGAACGCCTCGCCGGCCACAAAGCAGTCGTGCAGCGGAATGCTCTCGCGGATGACGAGCTGGCTGTCCTTGACGGGAAGGTTGACGATGCCGAAGTCGATCCGCCCTTCCTTCAGCAGCGCGATCGTCTCCCGGGTCGTCCGGTTCGTCACCTGGATTTTCACCGCCGGATGCTCCCGGTGGAACGACTCGAGATGCGGCAGCAGGTAATGCCGGCACAGCGTATCCCCCGCGCCGATCTTCACTTCCCCCGCGATGAGCTCGCGCATTTCCGCAATTTTCTTCTCCCCGTTCTCAAGAAAATGGAAGGCCTGGGAGACGAACTTGTGCAGCACTTCCCCCTCGGACGTCAGCCGGACCCCCGCCGCCGTTCGGTAGAAAAGCGGCCCGCCAAGACGTTCTTCCAGCCGCCGGACGGCATGGCTGACCGCCGGCTGCGTGACGCTCAGCTTCTCGGCCGCCTTCGAGAAGCTGCCGGTTTGCGCCACGGCGAGAAAGGCGCGGTACCCCTCGAAATTGTCGACCATATTATAAACACACCTCATATTCATGAATACGAATATCAATTCAGTTTATATCATGGATGTGAAGTATTATACCGGATTCCGGAACAACAGGAAAGAGATCCGGGTGCCATTTCGCTTACGTCGATTGTCGGAGCGTTGCGGAGGGACGGGGGCGGTCCCCGATCGCGGACGCGCGCAAGTCCGGGGACCTTCCGGTGCAGGCGCAGGCCTGTGCCCCCTCTTGACATGTTGCTTTTCGGAAACCTATGATAAAGATATTATAAGTGACCATTTGGTCACATAAAAAGACAAGCGGACTTGTTTCTCGCCCACCGGCATACAAATCTAACCAACTGCTTTGTTGCTCATAGAGGAGTCTCCCCTGGGGGGATTATTCAATTTTGTAGCCGACCCCCCATACGGTCTTGATATATTTCGGGTTGTCCGCCGTATCCCCCATTTTTTCGCGCAGATGGCGGATGTGGACGGTGATCGTGTTGTTGCTTTTGCTGTAATACTCGTCCTTCCAGATTGCATGGAACAGTTCCTCGGCGCTCACCACGCTGCCTTTCCGTTCCAGCAGGATGCGGAGGATGGCGAACTCGGTGGGGGTCAGGACGAGCGGTTTTTCAAAATTTTCACTCCTTTCAGCTTTTTCCTATAGTTAGACGCTGAGTATGTGATCCGAGTTGCTCGCTGATCATGTGTTCGAGATCGGCTCGCCGTCAGTCCGGTTCTTCAATGCGCAATCCCAAGATAAAAGTAGAAAAAAAGAAATTCCCGAGTTATCGAGAATCATCATTCGACATCTCACTTGCGGCTTATCACAATGATAACGATGCCATTAATCAACACATAGCCGATCATCACACACCACAGAATACTGATAGAGACCTCCTCTACCCCCAAAAAGTTAAGGATGCTGAGCGCAATAAAAAGCACCCCCAGCAAAATATGCGATGATATGAAGCAAAACTTCAACACATGCTTATCCGTTCCTTCATTGGAATTGGGGAAGGCACCGCGGGTCATGCGAACTTTGATCACATTGATCCCAGCCAAAATAAGCGCGGCAGTCAATGCCCCCAGCAAAACACTCCAATTCACCTCATTTTGGATTACGTAAATCAAGGCTAATCCCAATAATGCACCGATCAAAACATTACTTGCTCTGAAAGCCAAATTCCATTTGTCTGATTGCTTATTCACTTCGCTCCCTCATTTCAATAATGAATCACTAACTAGTTTCCCCTGAAAAAGTCGGCTGTTTTAAGCAAAATAAAAGGAATTCATCTCCTCCATGTGGAAATAGGAAGTTGCCGAGACAACCTATCCCAAGAGGCGAATTCCTTTGTCTTAATAGTTCAACATCGCCCCTTGGGAATCCTTCCTTGAGGTGAAGAAAATTGTTGAAACTTCGCGACGAACAATTAACCCTGTGGGATACGATTCTTCCAGAAGAAATACGGAAACTGCCTGCCGAATTGGCGATCATCGATGAACTGTTGGACGACGAAAGCTTCCTGCAGCCGTTTATGGAAAAGCATCCAACCAAGACGAAGATGGGCCGTCCCACCTACCCCATCGAGAAATACTTGCGCCTCATGGTGCTCAAACGCAAGTATAACCTGGGATACGAGTCCTTGATCAAAGAAGTCGGCGACAGCATCACTTGGCGCCTGTTCTGCCGAATCGCGATCGATGAACCGATGCCGGATCCTTCGACGCTCATCTACGCCCGCAAACGCTACGGCGACGAAGTCGTCGAACAGTTGAACGAAGCGCTCCTGCACAAGCTGAAGGAAAAGGCGGTGCTGAAGCATCGCAAATTGCGCACCGATACGACGGTCGTGGAGTCCGACATTCACCACCCCACAGACGCAACCTTGCTGCAGGACGGCGTCAAAGTCATCACCCACCTGGTGCGGAAGATCCGCCAAGTCGCTTCCCATGCCGCGCAAGGCTTTGAAGACCGTACCGCCGAGATCAAGGAGAAGATTCTGTCCATCGCTAAGGTACTTCGCCGCCGCAGCCGGGAGTCTTGGGAAGAAGTCGACCGGATCACCGAAAGCGTCATCGAAGTGACGGAAGCCGTGGTCGAGCAAGCAAACGCGGTTGTCGCAAAAATACGGGAGACCGGCAAACGGATGGCGCAACAGAGCAAAGGGCGGCTTCAAACAGCCATCACGCTGACCGGCCAACTGATCCGCCAAGCCAAGCAAGTCGTATCGGGGACGCGGGTCATCCCGGATCGCATCGTCAGCTTTTTCGATCCGGAAGCCCGGCCGATCAAGAAAGGCAAGTTAGCCAAAGGAACGGAGTTCGGGTATAAAGTCCGGATTGACGAAACGGAGAGCGGCTTCATTACCGGATATGCCGTGTACAATGGCAACCCGGCGGACGATGAACTGCTCATTCCGGCGGTCAAAGCCCACATCGAAACATTCGGCGTCGCCCCAACAGCTGTCGCGACGGATCGCGGTTTTTCCAGCAAGAAAAACGAATCGGCAGTGACGGCGCTCGGCGTCAAACGGGCCAGCTTACCCCGAAAGGGCAAGAAAGGCCAGGCGAGAACGGAACATGAAAACCAACCTTGGTTCAAAGACTTGCAGCGCTACCGTGCAGCAGGAGAGGCCAGGATCAGCCTCCTCAAGCGAAAGTACGGTTTAGGCCGCAGCAGGTACCGGGGCCTTGTCGGCTCAAAAAGCTGGGTCGGGTTCGGAATCCTGACCCACAACCTGGACAGAGCGGCCAAAATGCTCGCGAAGGCAGCAAAATAAGGAAGAATAAGGTAAATGGGCAGTCCTGAAAAAGGATGGGGATGAGGTGATGTTCACGATCGGACTTTTTCAGGAGCAACTAACTACAGTCGCGAGCAAGATGAAGCCTTATACCTTATATGACCGACTCATCTTTCAAGTTCGCCGGTTTATTCCATCCGCAAGCTCTTCCGTCTCTGCAACCAGCTCCCGCAGCATCTCGACGGCGATGGCGGAACTTTTCTGATCCGTGCCGAGCAGCGCGATGATCGTATCGATCCGCTGCTTGTAATGACGGGGCTTGACGCGAAATCCCTCGATCATGCGCACCGCCTTCTTCTCATGGATGCAGTAGGATTCATTCAGGGCGAAAGAGCGGAAATCGAACGAAAGACATGCCCCGCAACATAGCAAATGTCGTCTTTGTCCACCGTTTTCTCCGCCAGCAGCAGCGAGAACGAGGCTTCAAACCGGAAATAGCCGGTGATCGCGTCTTTGACGGCTTTGGGGTAGGGGGACGTTTTCGCTTTGAGCGCTGCGATCCGCCCCGTCGGGTCGGACAGGATTTGGCAGACGGCGATTTCCCCCATGTACATGACATTGAGGTACGCGTGCGGATGGCCCGCCTGGTAATGGGACGTGACTTTGCCATGCAGACATTCGTCGATCACCCCGGCCACCCGGTGAATGTCGCGGAAAATAAAGTCCACGTGATACCCCTGCACCACCAGCCAGCCGCCGCCGTTCACCCACGGTCCCCATTGCCCCGGCGCGAAAATCAAATTTTCCCGGTGCTCGTCATCCCATTTCGCCGCGATTTTGCTGATGCCCTCAAGATCAAAGCCCGCGGATTCATCATAGTAAATGCCGATATCGACATCGGAAGTCCCGTGATGTGTGCCCCTGGCTCTGGACCCGCCCAGCACAACCCCCGCGACGCCGGATACGCCCTGCAGCTCTTGGCTGATTTGCTCGATCAACTTCTGTACGGTCATGATGCCATCAACTCCGATCCCGACTTCCATCTCTGGAATTTAAGACGCTCGGCTGACGATTTGGGTTGCTGGTTTCACCGGGAAAGTTTGGTTATAAACAATGAACATATCGGGTTAAGCGGTGCTTCCGCTCTCCATATTTGAATCGAAAATCAATCTTACTTAAAGTAGTTTTCCATCAGTATTACAGAATCCGAACCGATCTGGAGGCCGATGTATTCTACGTCTTTTAGTTTAAATTTTTTGTAATCCTTGATGCCAAGATAAATCTCATCATCGGCATCAATTACGGGATTATAAAACGCCCTCCAATCACCAGCATATTCCCTCATACTGGTGTTCTCGGGGCGCATTTTCAGCGGTTGTCCCGATTGAAGGAGATAAAGCGGTGTTCCCAATGTGCCCTTTTTTGTTGAAATGATTCGGAAATAATCTTTTCCGTTAAACGTAACTCGATCAATTCGAGAGATCGTGATGTTACCAATGGCGAGCGGCCAGTCCGTTTCTTTGACAAAACGAACGGTTTTGTGATGCATTCCAAAATCCGGACTATTGTAGTCCCAAATTTTCAAAACATCATCTGCGCTTTTCCCATTAAAGTATTTGAGATACGGGTCAATCTTGACCTTTTCTGTCACTTCTTCCAAGGCCGGAACGTTTTTGTGACCGATCCACACATACCGGCTCAGGGAATCCCACTCCACCGTTTCACCAAGTTGCTCAGAAACGAACCGGGTCGGCACCATCGTACGCCCTTTCGTCGCATAAGGTGCAGCAAGCAGCTCTTGTTTCTGTCCATTAACATACGCCGTCTTAGATCCAATCGTAATGGTTACCTTTCGATCCCCGCGTACGAAAGTAATGGTCTTCCAGTCCGGCGTGACATCCAGATTCGCGCCGAGTGCATTCGCAATGGCACGGAACGGTACAAAAACAACGTTATTCTTTACTTCCGGCTGCACATCGCTAGCAACTTGACGTGCATTGTAGAGTACCTTAATCGGCAGATCGAATTGACGGGGTGCCGGCTGATTAGCAGCTGCTGCGGCGCCAATCGAAAAGAGCGACAGCACGACAACAAGCCCGATTATAATCATTTTTCTTAACAAATTAGCCCCTCCTTGCTTTTCTGTATCTATAGGGTATCCGACCATTATCATACCTTTTATTACTAAAGAACGCGAATCTTCTTGCGTATCATTAGTAACACGTGACCAATTGTAGTCAGGGAGACCGAGATCACGCCATGAAAAAAACACCAACAAACGATTTTAGACTTAAACGTCATAACGCTAAACTTCGTCTCAATCGTTTGTTACGTGCTTCTGCCTTGAAATGCACTCCAGCGCCTGCTATGACACCTGTCATCTTCATCTGTTGATACCTGTGAATACCGTCGCGAAATGGCCCGTTCTACAATGAAACCGACAACTATGATGGAGTGAGGCATCGTGACGGTGGAGAAAAGCAACAACCGGATCCGTCTGCTGGACATCTTGCGCGGATTCGCCATCTTCGGAACATTGGGAACGAACATCTGGCTGTTCGCCCATTTGGGCGATCTGAACGCTTTGTTTTCCTACGGCGCCGAGTGGTGGACGTCGGTCGACGATTTTCTGAGATTGCTCGTGCTGTTTCTGGTTAACGGCAAATTTCTGGGGATGCTGACCATCCTGTTCGGCGTCGGGCTGGAGCTGAAATACCGCCAAGCCTTGCGAAAATCCGCCCCCTGGCCCGGCACGTACCTGTGGATCTGCCTCTTTCTGCTCATCGAAGGCTTCCTCCACTTCGCGCTGGTGATGGAGTACGACATCCTGATGAGCTACGCCGTCACCGCCGTCATCGTGTCGTTCATCGTCCGCGGCGGCGACAGGCGGATCAACCGGGTGCTGAAAATTCTCGCCGGCTTCCACGTCTCCGTGATGCTCGCGGTCCTCGCGGTCGACATCTACTTCAATCTGTCGGGGGCCAACGTGTCATTCGGCAGCATGGAATACGTCGCCGCCCTGTACCGGGAAGGTGCCTGGATGGAACAGGTCGTCTATCGCCTGTCCAATATGGTGCTGCTCCGGTTCGAAGCCTTGATGGTCATTCCCCTGAACATCATCCTGTTCCTGACGGGCATCCGGCTCATGCGCGCCGGCGCCTTCTCGCCCGATGAACGCGGCAGGCGCATCCGCCGCGTCATGCTCCGGATCGGCCTCGGCCTGGGGGTGCCCCTCAATCTGCTTCTCTTCGTGCCGAACGGAGGATTCGATCTGGGCATCCGCTACCTGTTCGCGCCGATCCTGTCGCTCGGGTACATGGCGATGATTGCGCGGCTGGTGGAGCGCAGCGAGCACCTCAAGGTATGGCGCTTCATGGAGGCAGCCGGTAAAATGTCATTGAGCTGCTATGTGCTGCAAAATCTGCTCGCTTCCTTCATCTTCTACGGCTGGGGCCTGGGATGGGGAGGCAGACTCGGCAGCTTGTCCGTGATCGGCGTCTGGCTTGCCGTCTGTCTGGCCGAAGCCGTGCTCGCCGCATGGTGGATCGACCGATGGAAACTCGGTCCCATGGAATGGACGCGAAAAGCTTTGCTCAAAATGGTCGCGGCGCGTTAGCGGCAAACCTTGCGGAGGCGTTTACCGGCATGAGCGGATTCCGGTTCAGAATTTACCCGGAGAGTCAAATCCAGCGTTATCTGATCATCGATATCTTCATTTGCGTCTTTCTGTTCTATCAGGTGCTTACAGCCGACAGTCCAGTCGGACGGTTCGGCACTTTCCTTTTGCTTGCGCTCTTTCTGGCCTTGTTCTATATGGGGCTGTGGTACAGAGGCCTGCGGCTGCTGCTGGTCGTGGCGGCCGGATGCGGGCTGATGACGGTGTTCGCCGTCTTCTACAACCCGTGGATCCTGCTCTTCGCGACCGTCTTCGCCGACTTTCTCGGCCGGGTCCGCTCCGGATCACATCTCGCGGTCGGGATGGCCGCCATCTTCGCCATGTATCCGGTCACCAACTTCGTTCTGCACCGGGATGCGTTCCATTTTCTCCATACGGCCCATCTGCCCTTTCTGATCGTGCAGCTGGCCATTCCGTTCGTCGTGCGCATCCTGGAAAAATCCGAATCGCTCAAGCACGAACTGGCCTCCGCCAACGAACGCATCGCACTCTACGCACAAGAAGAAGAACGCCACCGGCTGGCCCGGGACCTGCACGACACGCTGGGACAGACGCTGACCATGATCAAAGTCAAAAGCGAACTCGCCATGCGCATGATGGACAAACATCCGGAGCGGGCCAGACAGGAAATGCAGGAGGTGGTCCGCTCGTCCCGCCTCGCGCTCAAGCAGGTGCGCGATCTCGTCACGGACATGAAGTACGTGTCCCTGGATCAGGAGATCGAGCTCGGCCGTTCGCTGCTGGCCAGCGCGGGGATTCAGTTCGACTTCCGGAAAGCGGCGGACAGGCCGAACCTGACCAAAGTGACGGAAACGATGCTGGCCCTGGCCGTCCGGGAAAGTCTGACCAATGTCGTAAAGCACAGCCAGGCCAAACATTGCGCGGTTACGGAGCGGGTAGCCGACGGGTGGTACCGCCTGGACATCGAAGACGACGGCATCGGCCTGACGGACGATCCGACCGCGGAGGGCCACGGCCTTGCGGCCATTGAAGAGCGCATGCGCCTGCTTCAGGGAGAAGCCCGCATCGGCCCGTCGCCGGCCGGCGGCGTCAAAATATCGCTTGCCATTCCGTTGCAGCCCGCGGGGGAGGAAGCTTCATGATCTGCATCGTCATCGCCGAAGATCAACAGATGCTGCTCAGCGCCCTGGCGTCGCTCATCCAGCTGGAGGAAGACATCGAAGTGGTCGCCCAGGTCCCGGACGGACGCCAAGCATTGGACGCCATCCAGACCCACCGCCCCGACATCTGCCTGCTGGATATCGAGATGCCCGTCCTGAACGGTCTGGATGTGGCGGAGGCGGTCAAGCGGAAGCAGCTCGGCTGCAAGATCATGATCGTCACCACCTTTTCCCGGCCGGGCTATCTGCAGCGGGCGATGGAGCTGAAGGTGGACGGCTATCTGCTCAAGGACGAGCCCATCGAGTTTCTGGTGGACGCCATCCGGAAAGTCCATCGGGGACAGAGGGTCATCAGCCCCGACCTTGCCGCGTTTCTTTTCGAGAAGGAAGAAAATCCGCTGTCGGAGCGGGAACGCGAGGTGCTGCAGCTGGCGGCGGAAGGCAAGACGACGGACGAGATCGCGGGCTCCCTCTATCTGACGAAAGGAACGGTGCGCAACTATCTGTCGTCCGCGATTCAGAAGCTGGAGGCCCGGTCCAGGCACCAGGCGGTGAAGAAGGCGATGGACAAGGGGTGGCTCTAGACGCCGTCCGCTTCCCTGTAAGCGGACAGCCTCTCCTCCAATGTGCCGGTGTGCAATTCAAACAGATTGTTGTCGTAATCGTAGAAATAGATGGAGAGCCCTTCTCCCTTGATCCTTGGCCGGGGCGGCTTCATTTCGAGGTTCAGTGCTTGGATTTTGGCGAGACAGCGCTCCGCGTCTTCTTCCCGGATTTTAAACGCCACGTGGTGGTAGGTGCGGTTGACGATTTCATCGCTTTCCATGACGGCGATCCACTGTCCGCCGATGATGAAGAATTTTTCTTTATACAACGAATGGGTCTTGTCCCCGCTGCAATAGACTTCTTCGGCATCGAACAGTTCTTTGTACAATGCCGCCGTTCTGTTCAGATCCTTGACCACGAACGTGATATGGCTGATCCCCTCAATCAATGTTTTCCCTCCCCTCCCACGAAACCGAAGCATCAGCATTGATGCTGATTTTTTTTTTTTGCGGTGAAGTGAATGACTGGACAGTGAAAAGTTCTTATCGAAAAATCGTCACATAGCAAAATAACCCAATCAAGCGAATCTGTAGTATCCTTAAGGTTCCGACACCAGAAAGGAGATCAGATCGCAAGAGAGGGTTACAAGAATAGTGTACCCGATTTCGTTACGATCGACCAGTCCATGTTGAAATTGATGAATGAAGTTCTATGTGCATTTCGAGCTTGCTTTTCCCGCGTCGCCGCCTTCGAGTGGTTCGTTGTCATCGTTGTCGGTTTGATGGTTCGTTCCGATCATCTCGGTGTCACTTCCATCGTCCGGGATCTGGCGCTGCATCCGCGTCATTACGAGTCGATGATCCATTTCTTATCACTCAGGTCCTGCGCCAGCAAGGCGTTCGGGTATCCGAGAAAACAGTCGCCCGCATCATGCAGGAGTTGGGGCTCAAGTCGCGCACCGTCAAGAAATACAAGGCGACGACGAGCTCGAACCACCATCTGCCGGTGCATGACAATGTGCTGAACCAGCAGTTCACGGCACAAGCTCCCCATCAAGTCTGGATGGCAGACATCACGTACGTTCCGACAGACGAGGGATGGCTTTATGTCGCGAGCGTGATGGACTTGTACACGCGCAAAATCGTAGGCTGGCACGCCGGCGAGCGAATGACCAAGGAACTGGTCTTGCAAGCTCTGGACCAGGCTTACAGCCGTCAGCGGCCCAAAGGTAAGGTTCTTCATCATTCCGATCGGGGCAGCCAATACGCTTCCCATGAGTACCAACAACGGCTCCTAAAATACGGGATGAAGGGCAGCATGAGCCGCAAGGGCAACTGCTACGACAACGCCTGTATCGAATCGTTCCACAGCGTACTCAAAAAGGAACTCGTTTATCTGGAAAAGTTCAAGACCCGCAAGGAAGCGCAAAGTAAGATTTTTGAATATATCGAGTTTTTCTACAATCGCAAACGAGTCCATTCGGCGATCGGGTATCTCACACCCATTCAATGCGAACAAATGTACGATTGTGTTGCGTAATTTTCTCGATTCCATGTGTCCAATCTATTGACAGAGGTCCACTTATCTCAAACTCCCATGTTTCGCCTGAAACATAAGGATTTTGTCTTCAGTCCGAACGACACCTTGCGGGTGTCGTTGACAGCTTGACTTACTTCCAAACCCTTTTCAACAATAACACTTCCTGAATATACCCCCAGACAGACACGGGGGAAAGAATCATCTGGTAACATAATACAAAAAGCCAGAAACCCAAGATGTTTTTTCGAATACGTAAGTTAAGTTTTTGGAATACAGATTTCTGAAAGATATACAAAAGATAATAACTCAACAATGTCAATGGTAACACCAATATCGTCATTGGTCCGACAATCCAGTAAACACCAAAAAATGCAAGTACCAGACCAGGAATCCAACAAAAAGTATACGTGAAATCAAGATACGGCATAATCAGATTGACACCAGTTAAATATTTGACAAATAAAATGGGTTGTTGCCAAGGTTTCGTCACTCTGAGAGCTTCAATCATACCCCGAGCCCAACGCGAGCGTTGCTTAATGTAATATGTTAAAGTTTCGGGGACATCAGTAAACGCGACGGCAAGAGGTTCAAAATAAACTTTCCATCCGTTCCTTAAAAAGCTCCAAGTGAGCACAATATCTTCACCAATTGCGTCTGGCCACCCTCCCACCTCTTTTAGTGCATCTGTCTTGTAGATGCTATAGGCACCTTGTGCAACCAATGTGCCCTGATATAAACCTTGCAAACGCTTGATTGAAGCGATCCCTAAGAAATAGTCCCATTCTTGAACCTGAATTTCGAAAGTGCGATCCTATGAAAACATAAAAAAGTGCCCAAATCTTTGGTAGAATGGTGTTTATCGAGAACACTACACCCAAAGAGAGGAGCACCTTTTAGGTGAAGTCTACCACACCCATCAGCAAAATCAAGACCGAATTTTCCCTACAGAACGCGACCAATTTCGGCGGCATCAAAATCTTCCTGGAATACCTCGAAAAAATCAAGTTTGCCGCTGCTTTACAAAGGCTGTCATGCATGAAAGCAAACAACTCGCTGTTCCCCGTCTACCGTATTCTGCTTTATCTCGTCGTCGGCTGGATGCTCGGCTGCGAACGCCTCTTCCATTTCCGCAAGCTACAGCAAGACTCGCTTCTAAAGCGGTTTCTCGGTGGACGCTGTCCGCACCATTCGCTGTTATACAAAGAGTTGTCGCGTCTTAGCAAATCGCACCCGAACTTGTTGACTGAGCTGCGGTCGCTCAATCAGGAAATCATTGGACCTTGTTTACCAGAGGCTCTCATTCTGGACCTTGACTCCACCGTTGAAACCGTATATGGCGATCAGGGCGGAGCGGCTAAAGGCACGAACCCGCATAAGCCCGGCCGTAAGAGTTATCATCCTTTGCTGGCCTTCGAAGGACAGTCTCGTCTATGTTTGAATGCCGTTCTACGTTCGGGCAATACGCACTCCTCCACGGATGCGTCAGCTTTTCTTCACCAAACCTTCGAACTGCTGAGGGAGCATCCGGTGAAGTACGCGAGGTTCGATAAGGGCTTCGGCGGTGAAGATTTCTACGGCCTGTGGGGAGGCAAAGGAATCGGTTACGTCGGAAAGTTGAAATGGACAAAGCGCCTTGCAGAACAAGTCGCAGCCTGCCGGTACTGGAAACGATTCGTCGATGAAGACTGGATCATCGAAGGGATTACGATCATCTACAAAGCGACATCTTGGGAGAAGGCGCGCCGCGTAGCGATTGTTCGCAAGGCACACATCGTCGATGAAGGCCAGACCCGCATGGTGTTCGATTCGGATTGGCAATACGAAGCGATCGTCACCAATCTCGAATGGGAGCCGCTTGATCTGTGGCGCTTCTACAACCAACGCTGTTGCATGGAGAACTATATCAAGGAAGCGAAGAACGGCTTCTCCATTGATAGAATTGCGACGAGCGAATTTGAGGCGAATGAACTCGACTTGTTGATCAAATTACTCGCCTACAATTTGTTCGAGCGATTCAAGCGAAGCTGCTGCGAACCGGTACATCAAGGTTACACAATCGCACGGTTCCGATTAGAGTTCTTCCATTGCGCAGCAACGATTATTCGGCATAGCCGCAACATCATTCTCAAGCTGGCGAAAGACTTTGCAAACCGGTATGCATGGCAACGAATAGAAGCCAGGATCGCACTTTTGGAATGAAAACCCCTAAATTTAACATGGAAGAAATCGCAGCCTCTTCATTGGGGAGGGGGAAAGTGTATCCACATAATGTTGACTTGAACCGAACGAACTGGGAAATCGCCACATTCTTACAGCTAGTTTGGCAGTTCCACTATATACAGCGTTTGATATTACGGGCTTTCGAAATTTAGGTTGAATTTTGGTCAACCAATTTTTTCGACTGTTACGCACCAATACAGCTCCTGCGACAGCACAAACGTCATCAGGAGCACTTAATATCCGAGAAACAAGATAACGAACTGCCGACTGATGCAAAAGTGTGTCTGCATCCAGAGTAATCACATAACGAGTGTTTACTTCCTTTAAGCCTGTATTTAACGCATTAAACTTTCCAGGAACTTCTTCCCGAATGATGCGCAAGGAAAGACCTAAACATTCAGCAGTTATTTTTGCCTCTTCAGATGTTCGATCTATTGAACCATTATCAATAAGAACGACATGAATATCTCCAGGGTAATCTTGATTTTTAATATAGTGCAGTGTATTGACAATTTTATTTTCTTCGTTTCGACAAGCAATTAATATAGTAACAGGTTCGTAAGGCCATTCTGTTTTAAATGGAGGCTGTCGATCCAAAATCAGACTGATAACAAGAAAAGCATTCAGATATCCAGGAATATAAGCGATTCCCCCAATAATCAATAAAGCCACGGGAAATGTAATCACATCAGCCAAATCATAGAGCCAAGGAAGAGAAACATATACGGATACAACCATCCACAACGCCGCAAATCCATGACTGATTAAAAATTTGGCAACCACTGGCACATAAAAAGTATTTCGTGGAGATAAATTTGGCTGCAACGGTAAATTCACGATAACTCCCCCTATGGTCCCTATGTTAGGCCTATATGATTACACCTAAATCATCATGATAACCAAGAGTGAAAAAATTAGCAAATGACAGATTATAATGCTACATAGAATCTATCCCGAAAATAATAGTCGCTAAAAAGCACAAAAAGGCCAACCCACCGTTACATCGCTTCAAATTGGAAAATGATAGGGGATTATGCGGTTTGCTCCCGTTCTTTTACCATAACGTCATATCCTGACATTTCCAACTTCCGTATCGCTTGTCGGGCCATCTGTTCACGCCGGCGTTCTTCGTAATAATGAGGCCCCAGTTCGTTGTAGACCTGTTTTTCCTTTAGCAGATGGTAGACGATGGTCAGGATCCGATGGGCCACCGCCACAGCCGCCCGATTGGCCCCTCGTCTGGCGGCAATGCGATGATATAGACTGGACAGATACGTGTGTTTCGTTCGGACTGCTGCCCGTGCCGCCTCAATGAGAGCGCTCCGAAGCTTCGGATTCCCTTTGGTCGTTCGCCCGGACTTTCGTTTCCCAGCACTTTCGTTGTTCCCTGGAGCCAACCCCGCCCACGAACACAAATGAGCGGCAGACGGAAAGCGGCTCATGTCGGTACCCGTTTCAGCGACAATTTGTTCCGCCGTCCGCCGGGCCACCCCGGGAATGGTGTCCAGCCGCTCCAGGTCTTCCTCAAAAGGGAGCATCCGCCTCTTGATCTCCTCGTCCAACTGTTGAATCAGCGCGTCCAGTTCATCGACGTGCCGCAGTTGGGTTTGGAGCATCAACCGTTGGTGCGGGCCGATCAGTCCTTTGAGCGCGCGCTGGAGATCCACTTTCTTGTTCTTCAGACGCCGAAGTGCCAACTCCGACAAGGATTCCGGATCAACGTTACCGGCTATCAGCGCTTCGATCATCGCACGCGCCGATTTGCCCGGAATATCGCTGGCTACCGACGACAGTTTGATGTTGGCGCCTTCCAGCACTTTCTGAATCCGGTTGACTTCTCGTGCCCGCTCCTCGATCAGACTACGGCGGTATCGGATCAACTCGCGAAGCTCCCGTTGATCACGCGGCGGAATGAAGCTGCCTCGGAGCAATCCATGCCGGAGCAACGAAGCGATCCACTCGGCATCCTTCACATCGGTTTTTCGTCCGGGAACATGCTTGATATGCTGCGCATTGACGACCAAGGTTTGAATCTCTTCCGTCTCCAACAGGTTATAGACGGGTTTCCAGTAGGAACCGGTGCTTTCCATGGCGGCGTGGGTGCAACCTTTGCTCTTGATCCAGTCCACCATCTGCAACAGATCGTCGGTCATGGTCGAGAATGTGCGGATTTCTTTCTCGTCCGGCGTGATAATGCAGGCCACGACCGTCTTTTTGTGGACATCCAGTCCACAGACATGGCTGTAGACGACATCCATGATGGACAATCTCCTTGCGGCTTTGTCGATTGAGGGCTGGTGCAACGACCACACATGGGCCATTCTATCCCGCGTGCTTCCCGAAGGAGCGACAATCTGTGGTGCACCTGGTCGTTGGGGTCCGTCTAAGAGTCGGGCTCGCAGCACCAAGAAACAACGCCCCCCCTCCACCAGCCGCAGGAATATTGTACCACATTCGCCCATTTTCGTAAGCGTCAAATAGCCCCCACCTGTCAATCAGATGAGGGCTATGATACATTGGTTTATGATTGAGGCGCTCGGCAAGTCAGCGGCAACGATGACGACCAGGGCAAAAGGCGGTCCAGTGCCTCCGGATCTTTCGGATCCGGAAGCTGTGGAAGCTGCTCAAACAGATACTTCAAGTATTGGAACGGGTTCAGCCCGTTCTCTTTCGCCGTTTCAATCACGCTGTAGATCGTCGCGCTGGCCTTTGCGCCACGAGGCGTATTGGCGAACAGCCAGTTCTTGCGTCCAATCACGAACGGCTTGATCGACCGCTCGCTGCGGTTGTTGTCAAGCTCCAGACGTCCGTCTTTCAGGAAGGCCGTCAGCTTGTCCCACTGGTTCAGGCTGTACGCGATCGCCTGTCCCAGCAGACTTTTCGGCAGCGTACGGGACCGCTGCTTTTGAAGCCATGCCAAATAAGCCTCCAGAATGGGCTTGCTTCGCTCCATTCGGACGGCATGGCGTTCTTCCGGCGACGCGTCCTTAAGCTCCCGCTCAATTGCAAAGAGCTCATTGCAGAACGCAAGTCCCTGATGGGCGGCCGTTTCGGTTTTCGATTGTCCGGCGGGCAATGCCTTCAGCGCCTCGTCGAACTTGCGGCGCGCATGGGCCCAGCATCCGACGAGCGTGACGCCTTGCACCTTGTGGTAGCCGGAATACCCGTCGACGTGCAGGTAGCCCTTGAATCCCGAAAGAAACGCTCGCGGATGCGCCCCGTTTCGCGTCGGCTTGTAGTCGTACAGGACGATCGGCGGGCCCGTTCGCCCGGTCCGATACAGCCACAGATACGACTGCGTCTCGGCCGATTTGCCCGGCTCGCGCAGCACCTGAAGCGTCGTCTCGTCCGCATGCAGAATGTCCTGCTTCAGCAAATGCTCGCGCATGCGGTCCACAAGCGGCGACAGCCACGTTGCGCCGTACATCATCCAGTTCGCCAGCGTCTGCCGCGAGATCGAAAGCCCCAGACGGGCAAACTGCTGCTCCTGCCGGTACAGCGGCTGGCTGTCCACGTACTTCTGCGTCATGACATATGCCATACTCGAAGGAGAAGCGAGGCTGCCCGGATAGACGGGTTTCGGCATCGGAGCGGTCACGATCGGCGTGCGGATCTCCTCGCGCTCGCAGCGACGGCAGGCATATACCTTGCGCACATGCCGCACCACTTTCGCCTGTGCCGGGATGATCTCAATTTCATTGCGTGTTTCGGTGCTCATCTCATGAAGCGTACCGCCGCAGCACGAGCAGACCCGCTCGTCCTCGCCAAGCTCGTACGTCACCGTCTCGATCGGCAGATGGTCCAGCCTGGCTTCGCGCTTGCCGGTTGGCTTGCGGCGCTCGTACGTGATCTTCTCCGTCGGCGGCTCCTCGCCTTCGGGCGTGGCAAGCACTTCCGCTTCGTTGAACAGATCGAATGCCAACTGATCCGGATGCGTCTTTTCGCTTGAGGCGCCAAAGCGCTTCTTCTGCGCCAGCCGGAACTGCTCTTCGTACCATTTAAGTTTGGCCGAAAGTTCGGCCACTTGCTGCTCCAGCCTGGCAAGCTGTGTCGCATATTCTTCGATGGTAAGGGTGGGATGATCCGCTCGATTTTCCATACGTTAGCATTTCGACAAGCCGGCCTTGATGCCTGCTGCAAGATGTGGTGAAACGGTGAACGTTTTTGCGCTAAATGACCGCTTGAGCCGTGACGTTGGGATGCGCCTGCCGCTGGCTCAGTTCAAGTCCGTCGAGCAGCCAGCGAAGCTGGCGGCTGGTGACGGTGAGCGTTCCTTCATGGCCGTTTGGCCACTTGAACGTCCCGCGTTCGAGACGGCGGTAGAACAGCCAGAACCCGTTGTGTTCCCAAGACAAGATCTTGAGCTTGTTGCGCTCGCGGTTGCAAAACACGAACAGGCACGGCGAGAACGGGTCCAGGCCGAAGCTTTCCTGAACGAGCGCGGCCAGAGAGTCGATGGACTTGCGCAGATCGGTCGGCCCAGAGGCCAGATAAACGCGCTGGACTCCGGCTAGCGTCAGCATGATGCTTCACCCAACGCACGAACGACTTCGCGGAGCAGACCGGGGTCGAAGCCGGCATGAAGTTCGATCCGCGCTTTTCCAACGCAAACCGCCAGAAAGGACGAGACGTCAGATTTCGGATGGCCGTCGGCAACTGTAAGCGGCACCCAGCGGTTGGGGGATGGCGAAGAAGGAGAGGGCGGCAACTTTTTCGCCTTGTAGAGCCAGTACTTCAGTTGATCGAGGGTGCAATGATTGGCGGCGCACCAGGCGGACATGGTCATGCCGCTGGCGCGATAGTCGGCAATGCGCGCGGCCCAGAATTGACGGCGTTGTTCTCGGGGAGTTATGAGGCAACCTCCTGTTTGAGTGGATTGCCTCCATTTTCGCATGGATGTTGCGGGGCGTTGAAGGTGGGGAAGGTTTGACGCTTACAAATAATTCATGTCCATCCCACTTTAGCCCCACCAAAGCCTCCAATCCATTACCGCACAAGGGTTTTCGGGATTTGAGGAGCCAGTTGGTACAAAATGCCAGGGAAATAAAAAGTGTCCGTCCATTTGGAAGAAACTAGTCAAAAAGGCGGCAGGGAGCACGAAAATGGAACGTTGGGAAATGTCCAGGGAAATGTTTTGAGGGGATTTAGGGAAGAGGGATTAGGGGGATCAAGGAGGGAGGGTATATGGGGAAAAAGCCTGATCCCTCAACCCTTTCCGCCCTATACCCTGTCCCCCTATCAACAGAAAAGCCAAGCATGAATCAGGGCAAAACCCTAACCACGCTCGGCTTCTTGGACATTTTTTATTTTCCTTGGACAGATTTTATTTTCTCAGGACGGGATTTATTAGCTGTCTACAACAGGATCGCGCTCGGCTGTCGCGTTACTCCACCGTCACGCTCTTCGCCAGATTCCGCGGCTTATCCACGTCATGGCCGAGCGCGAGCGACGCGTAATACGCGATGAGCTGCAACGGCACGACCGACAGCGCCGGCGTGAGGAGCGGGAGTGTGTCCGGGATCGCGAACAGCTCGTCGACCGACTTCGCGACCTCGTCCTTGTTGCTCCGGTTCACCAGGCCGAGCACGCGGGCGCCGCGCGCCTTCACTTCCTTGATGTTGCTCAGCGTCTTCTCGTACAGGTCTTCCTGCGTCACGAGCGCGATGACCGGCGTACCGTCTTCGATCAGCGCCAGCGTGCCGTGTTTCAGCTCGCCGGCCGCGTACGCCTCGGAGTGGATGTACGAGATTTCTTTCAATTTCAGCGAGCCTTCCTGCGCGACCGCCCAGTCGATGCCGCGGCCGATGAAGAACAGGCTGCTGTGCTTCGCCATCGACTCCGCGATTTGCTTCAGCACGGCGGAATGCTCCAGAATGTCTTCCACCTGCGCCGGAAGCTCCTTCAAAGCGGCGATGACCGACGCGATGAACGCTTCATCCTTCGTGCCCAGCGTCTGCGCGAGATAGAGCCCGAACAGATAGAATGCGATGAGCTGCGTCGTGTACGCCTTCGTCGATGCGACGGCGATCTCCGGTCCCGCCCACGTGATGATGACGTCATCCGCCTCGCGGGCGACGGAGCTGCCGACGACGTTCGTGATGGCCAGCACGCGCGCGCCCGCGCGCTTCGCTTCGCGCAGCGCCGCCAGCGTGTCGGCCGTCTCGCCGGACTGGCTGACGACGATGACCAGCGTGTCCGGCGTTATAATCGGATTGCGGTATCGGTATTCGGAAGCGACGTCCGCCTCCACCGGAATACGCGCCAGGCTCTCGATGACGTGCTTGCCGACGAGTCCGGCGTGCAGCGCCGTTCCGCAGGCGACGATGTGCACTCTGCGGATGTTCCGGATGTCGCCTTCCGTCATCTTGAGTTCCGGCAGCACGACCCGCCGGCCGTCCGGCGAGATGCGCGATCCCATCGTGTCGCGATACGCCTTCGGCTGCTCGTGAATTTCCTTCAGCATGAAGTGCTCGTAACCGGCTTTCTCCGCCGTCATCAGGTCCCAGTCGACATGGAAGACGTCCTTGGCCACGGGCTGACCTTCGATCGTCATCACTTCGACGCTGTTCTTCGTCAGCACGGCCATCTCGCCGTCCTCGAGAATGTACACCTCACGCGTATGCTCGAGAATCGCCGGAATGTCCGAACCGATGAAGTTCTCGCCTTTGCCGATGCCGATGATGAGCGGGCTCGCGTACCGCACCGCCACGAGGCGATCCGGTTCGTACTCCGTCAGGACGCCGAGCGCGAACGCGCCGCGCATCCGCTTCACCGCCCGCTGCACCGCCTTCACGATGTCGCCGTCATACTCGTCGGCGATCAGGTGGGACACGACTTCCGTATCCGTCTCCGACACGAACGTATGGCCCGCAATCGACAGCTCTTCGCGCAGTTCGAGATAATTTTCGATGATGCCGTTGTGCACAACCGTAAATTTGCGCGAATTGTCCGTATGCGGATGGGAGTTGATGTCCGACGGCTTGCCGTGCGTCGCCCAGCGCGTATGACCGATGCCGACCGAGC
Source organism: Thermobacillus composti KWC4 (assembly GCF_000227705.2). Taxonomy (GTDB): domain Bacteria; phylum Bacillota; class Bacilli; order Paenibacillales; family Paenibacillaceae; genus Thermobacillus; species Thermobacillus xylanilyticus. The sequence goes on along the minus strand of NC_019897.1, from coordinate 352,153 downwards.
CCGTGAGCGGCGCGTCCTTCAGCTTCTCCTCCAGCACGGCGAGCCGGCCCTTCGCCTTGCGAATCTCCAGCCGGTCGCCGGTGTGAACGGCGATGCCCGCCGAGTCGTACCCCCGGTATTCGAGCTTCTTCAAGCCTTCGAGCAGAATCTCCTGCGTGTTCCGATTACCGATATATCCAACAATTCCGCACATTCGTTCGTACCTCCGCTATTCGGGATCCCCCGAAAGCCTCCGGGTCCGGAACGCATGTGCATGTGCGTCTATTCGATTGTGATGCCCATGCCGCATGACGAACCGGCAACGGGGCATTCAGGGTGATAAACGGCATGAATGCCTTGTCCTGGATCGTAATGGTCCGCTCTGCCGAGACCTTTGTCGGACCGGTCGCCCGGTCGTTTTCCTTCCCGGCTTGACGGCTGGAACGGATGCAGCCGGAGGGTCCCCGCCGAAAACTTCGAACACCCCCGCCTCGTCAACTTGCCGCCCGCCTCGCCGCCGCACCGCCATGCCGAAATCCCCGCTTCCCGCGGATGACGATGACGGCCGGCAGCAGCACGGGCCCGCAAGTTCTGGCGCTTGAATCGTTGGACTCACTACCCTCGCTTTCTTTCCCGAATTATAATCCCTATCATATGCATTTTCATGACAGAATGCAACGGCTAGAATTGTCGAAGCGCTGCGGCCGCCCCCGAATCCGACGGAAAATCCGCAAAATGAAAACAGCCGTGAACTCCGCGGGGAGTTCCGGCTGCCTCCGTCCATTTTCCTTATCCCAGCTCCGCTTTCACCACGGCCGCGATCCGTTCGACATGGGCCGCCACCTGGGCTTCGTCCGGCCCTTCCGCCATGACGCGGATGAGCGATTCCGTGCCCGACGGACGGACGAGCACCCGGCCGCTGTCGCCGAGTTCCGCTTCGGCCGCCGCCACCGCTTTCGCGATCGCTTCGTTGTCCTTGAACCTGGATTTATCCGCGACCCGCACGTTGACGAGCACCTGGGGAAATTTGCGCATGATCGTCTTCAGCTCGCTCAGCTTTTTGCCGGAAGCGACAAGCGTATCGACGAGCTGCAGCGAAGTGAGAATGCCATCCCCCGTCGTATTGTAATCGAGGAAAATGACATGCCCGGATTGCTCCCCGCCCAGGTTGAACCCGCCGCGGCGCATCTCCTCCATGACGTACCGGTCGCCGACCGCCGTGCGGGACGTCTTCAGCCCGAGCGATTCGGCCGCTTTGAAGAAGCCGATGTTCGCCATCACCGTCGTGACGATCGTATCCGCCTTAAGCTTGCCGGCCTTCCGCATCGCCTCGCCGCAGATGAGCAGGATGAAGTCGCCGTCCACTTCGGCGCCGGTCTCGTCGACCGCGATCAGCCGGTCCGCGTCGCCGTCGTAGGACAACCCCAGGTCCGCGCCGTGCGCCTTCACCTGGGCGATCAGATGCTCCGGATGCGTCGATCCGACGCCGTCGTTGATGTTCAGCCCGTCAGGCGAAGCGCCGACCGTGATCACTTCGGCGCCCAGCTCGCGGAAAATGCGCGGAGCCAGCTCGTAGGCCGCGCCGTGCGCGCAGTCCATGACGATGCGCAGCCCCTTGAACGAATGTTTCACCGTCGTCTTCAAATATTCGAGATAGCGGTACTTCGCCTCATCGTCCGTCGTGACGGTGCCGATGCCGCCGCCTTCCGGGCGGGGCAGCTCATCCCGCTCGGCGTCGAGCAGCCGCTCGATCTCGAGCTCCGTCTCGTCGGAGAGCTTGTAGCCATCCGCGCCGAAGAACTTGATTCCGTTGTCCGCCACCGGATTGTGCGACGCCGAAATCATGACGCCCGCATCGGCGCCGAGCAGCCTCGTCAGCCAGGCGACAGCCGGCGTCGTCACGACGCCCAGCCGGATGACGTCCGCGCCGATCGAGAGGAGCCCGGCGGTCAGCGCCGCCTCGAGCAACGGCCCCGAGATGCGCGTGTCCATGCCGATGACAACCTTCGGCTTATCCGCCTTGCCCGCCAGCACATAGCCGCCGCAGCGGCCGATTTTATACGCGAGTTCGGGCGTCAGCTCGCGATTCGCGACGCCGCGCACGCCGTCCGTTCCAAAATATTTCCCCATGAATTCGTCCCTGTCTCCTTCTCCCTGTCATGCTTCAGCGCGGGGCGCCGGTCGGGCCATCCCTTCGTTCGGACCATCTTCGCCGAACATGCAATGCCCGATCCTTGATCCCCGGTCTAACGGGATTCGCCGGCCGCGTCTTCCTCCGTGCCGTCTGTGATCTCCACGGTCGCCCTGAGCTGCTGCGGATACGACTGTGTGACGAACTGCGGCAAATGCACGTCGAGCACGATCGTGTGCTTTCCCGTCGGCAGCCCGTTCAGGTCGGCGATCACCTGCACGTCCTTCGCCGTCAGATCGGCCAGCACGCTCGGCGCTCCCGTCACGTTCAGATCGACGGTGCCTCCCTCCGGCTCCAGGATCCGCGCCTTCATGCCTTCGGCAAGGCCGGCCGTCGTGATGGCGATCTGCGGCAGCGTGATCGTCTCGGACGGTTCGAGCTCAATCGCGATTTCGATCTGTTTCGGTTCGATCTGTGCCAGATCGCGGCCCGGATCGAGATCGAGCGTGACCGTGCCCGAGCGCTGAACCGTCGACAGATTGAGCGTCACGCCGTCGAAATATTCCATCTTGTCAAGCGTCTCCTGCGGCCCGTAGACCGTGACCGTGTCCGTCGACGGCTTGAACGAGGCGATGCTCATGCCGATCGGCAGCCGTCCGGTGAAGCGGATTTCAAGCGGCAGCTTCTTGTACGGCTTCGTGATCGGCACTTCCACTTCGACCACGTTCGGGGTAAGCACGGCCCCTTCGATCTCGTTGCCGTTCTCATCGTATGCGGCAAGCCGCACCTTCTGTTCAACCACATTCGATTCGACGCCTTCGACATTGATCACCGCGCCGACATAGGCGACGGTGTTCAGCTGATCCTTCGGCATCTGCACGAACACCCGGTTGTTCGGCTTCACGATCGGTTCCGCGACCTTGTAGCCGTTCGCGGGCGTTCCTTCCGTCCGGATAATAGCTTCAAATTCCTTCGTCTGCACCGGCACGATGTCCACCTTGACCCGCGTCGGCGAAATCGAGCGAAGCTGGACGCGGCCCGGAAGGTCATACCGGACGACGAGATCGTGCACGCCTTCGCCAAGACCGGACACATCCACCCATACATCGGGTACGGCCGACATCAGGTCGGCGAGCCGCCCTTCGACGAGCAGCTGCACCGTGCTTGGCTCGATCGAACGCAGATATTGCGTCTCCGGATCGAGACCGCGCGTGCCGACTTTCACCGCCGTGAATTCGCGGGTGTCGATCGTGGACGCCACCTGATTCGGTGGCGACTCCGGATCGAAATGAACGACGGCGAACAGCAGGATGCCGATCACGACCGAGAGGATCTTGAGCACTGTCGGGTTGCTGAGCCATTTATCCATTCGAGGAATCCTCCTTCCGGTTCCAGAAGGCGAACTTCGAACGGCGTTTCTCCACCGCCTGATGCGGCGTGAGCTCCTGGAACAGCTTGGAGATCAGCGACTCCTCATTGATGTCGCGCACGATCATGCCTCCGACCGACAGCGAAACCTGCCCCGTCTCCTCCGAGACGATGATCGCCACCGCGTCGGTCACTTCCGTCAGCCCGATCGCGGCGCGGTGACGGGTGCCGAGTTCCTTGCTGATGAACGGGTTCTCCGACAGCGGCAGGTAACAGCCCGCGGCCGCCACCTGGCTGCCCCGGATGACGACGGCGCCGTCATGCAGCGGCGTGTTCGGCGTAAACAGGTTGATCAGCAGCTCGGAACTGATCCGCGCCTCCAGCATCGTGCCGGACTCGGTGTACTCGATCAGCCCCGTTTCCCGTTCGAAGACGATTAACGCCCCGATCTTTCGACGTGCCAAATAATTAACGGCCTTAATTACTTCGCCGATTTGATCCGTCACATCGCGGTTAACCAGCGTCGACCGCGCGAAAATCTTGCCCCGGCCGAGCTGTTCAAGCGCCCGGCGCAGCTCCGGCTGGAAAATGATCAGCACGGAGACGACCCCGAACGTGAACATCTGATTCATGAGCCATTTCAGCGTGTACAGATTGAACCAGGTGCTGACCGCCCACGTTGCGACGAGGACGAGAATACCCTTGAGCAGTTGGACAGCCCGCGTGCCGCGTACGATCATGATGAGCTGGTAGATGATAAAGCTGACGATGGCAATGTCGATGATATCCTTGATCCAATCGTTCCATGTCATGTCCTGAAAATAACTCACGGATCCGCCCCCTACGACCGTACACAGGCCCGCTCCGATCGTCTGCTTCAACTTATAGGATTTCTAGATAACGTAACGCAAATCCTCCAACTTGTCAAAAAAAAGTGCCCTCCGGCGATGGAGGGCGTTTCCAGAGTCATGAAGCAAGATCGATAACCGTGCTTCTCAGCTTGTACCAGATCCAGTCGAGCGCCTGATTGATCTCCCGCGCTTCGCCGATCACCTTCGCCGTCGAAGCCATGTTGACCGACCCGTCGATCACCGTCAAATTCCCGCGTATCTCGCCGACTACGACCGCCTCGCCGTTCTCGATGATCAAATCCCCGTCGACCCGCGCGCCTTCCGGCACGACCACCTTGTTCCCTTCGATGACGATCTGCGACAGATCGCTGCCTCTGACGACCATCTCCTGGTCCTGTTCCCACGAAGCGATGAAGCTGGCCAGCAGGACGAGGCTGAGCATGGCCGCCACCGTAACGCCCGGGTATTGCCGCAGCCACCGTGCGAGCCGTCTGCTGCGACGCCCGGGAACGCTCTTCAGGATGCGGTCCGTCAAGGCCGCCCGATCGGCTTCGGTACGCCCGACGGGCGCGGCAAGCGCCATATGCAGGAATCCTTCGGTCCGCTCATAATCGTTGAATCGTTCCCGACATTCCGGACAGCCGCCCAGATGCGCCTTCAGCTCGGACGCATCCTCATGCGCCAGATCGCCATCAAAATACTCGTGCATGAGTCTGGAGGCTTGTGCGCAATTCATGGCCAGTCCCTTCCTTCTGAGTTCAACGCATGTTTGCATAATTTTTCTATACAATACGTATCGATCAGGGCAAGGTTTCAAAATTCATCCCGCGGAAATTTCGCCCCGCTCACAGTTTGCGCTCCAGCTTCTTCCGCAGATACTCCCTTCCCCGATGCACCCGCGTTTTCACCGTCGTCACCGGCATGTCGAGCACTTCGCCGATCTCCTGAAGCGACAAGCCGTGCAAATAACGGAGCACCATGACGGACTTGTATTTCGCCGGCAATGTATCGATCGCCTGGCGGACGATCCGCTGCGTCTCCGACAGCAGCATTTCGCTTTCCGGCGTGCGATCGTCGCTCGGGATGACCGCGTAACCGTCCAGTCCTTCGTGTTCGGTGGATTCAGCGTCAAGCGAGTAGGTCGCCTTACGCTTCCGCAGCCGGTCGATGCACAGGTTCGTCGCAATCCGGTAGATCCATGTGGAGAACTTCATCCCTTCGTCGTACCGGTCCAGATTGCGGTAGACGCGCAGGAACGCCTCCTGTACGACGTCCTCCGCCTCCTGGCGGCTGCCCAGCATCCGGAAGGCCATATGATACAGCTTATCCTGATAAAGTCCGACGATCTCGGCGAACGCCTGCTGATCGCCCTTCAGCGCCTTGCGCGCCAGGCGCGCTTCGATCGGTATCACGATTCCTTGTTCCCTGCCTTCCAACCGGCATTCCCGTTACAGCCGCATGCCGGCCGCATCAGCCCGTATTCCGGAGACCGGCCGCAATGCCGTTGATCGTCAGCAGCACTTCGCGCAGCAGATGGGGATCGTCTTCCCCGCGGACGCGCAGCGCGCGCAGTTCGGTGAGCAGCTGCACTTGAAGATAGCTGAGCGGATCGACGTACGGATTGCGCAGCCGGATCGATTCCTGAATGATCGGCACGTTGTCCAGAATTTCCTTCTGGCCCGTCACGCGCAGGATCATCTCGGTCGTCAGCTCGTATTCCCGTTCGATCATGCCGAAGATGCGGTCCCGAATGGCCGGATCCTTGATCATGCCGGCATACTCTTTGGCAATATGCATGTCGGCCTTGGCCAGCGCCATCTGCAGGTTGTCGATCAGCGTGCGGAAGAACGGAAACTCCACATAGGCGCGGCGCAGCTTATCCAGCTTCGCCTCGTCGCCGCCGACATACTCCGCCATCGCCGTGCCCGCGGCGTACCAGGCCGGCAGCAGGAAACGGCTCTGCGTCCAGGCGAACACCCACGGAATGGCGCGCAAATCTTCGAAACGGTCGCTGTTCTTCCGCTTCGAAGGCCGTGAACCGATGTTCAGCTCGCCGATCTCGTTCAGCGGGGTCGACTCCTTGAAGAACGTCAGGAAGTCCGGATCGCGGAAAATGAGATCCTGATACTTCTTCATCGCCCGTTCCGACAGTTCCTTCGCGATCGACTCGTACTCCGCGTTCTTGTCGCTGTTCTGCTCGGGATACTTCGCGAGCCGGGCCGCGGTGATCAGCGCGCTGGTCGCCTGCTCGAGGCTGCGGTAGGCGATGCCTTGCATCGCGTAGCGGGACGAAAGCACCTCGCCCTGCTCCGTAATCTTGATGCCTCCGCCGATCGTATGCGGCGGTTGCGCGAGAATGCTGTAATTGAGCGGCATGCCGCCGCGTCCGAGCGCGCCGCCCCGGCCGTGGAAGAATTTCAGCTTCACGCCGTAGCGATTGCCCGTCTCCGTGATCTCGTTCAGCGCGACGCGCAGCTCCCAGTTCGCCGTCACGACGCCGCCATCCTTGTTGCTGTCGGAGTAGCCGAGCATGATTTCCTGCAGCTGCCCCATCGCTTCGACGGATGCGCGGTAAATCGGCAGATCGAAGACGCGCTGCATGATCCCCGGCGCGGCATGCAGGTCGTCGATCGTCTCGAACAGCGGCACCGGCTGCAGCGTGCAGACGACCTTGCCGTCCTCGTCCCGGCGGAACAGGCCGACTTCCTTGGCGAACAGCAGCACTTCAAGCATGTCGCTCGCGCCCTGCGTCATGCTGATCAGGTAGCTGCGCACACAGTCCACGCCGAATTCCTGCTGCGCGCGATAGACGGTGTGGAAGACGTTCAGACATTCGCGGGTTGAATCCGAATACTCGATATGCGGCGACGTCAGCGGCCGCGGATCGTTCAGCAGCTGATCCAGCAGCCGGATTTTCTCTTCTTCATCCAGCGCCGCATAATCCGGCGTTATCTTCATTTTCGCCAGAATCTCCGCAATCGCATTCTCATGCTCCTTGCTGTGCTGGCGAATATCGAGCGTCGTCAGATGGAAACCGAAGAGTTCCACCTGGCGGATCAGCTTGCGGATATGGGTATCGGCGACATAATCGGCGAAATGGTAGCGCAGGCTCCGGTCGATGATCTTCAGATCCTGCTTCAGTTCCTCGGCGCTGTTGTAGCGGGCCGGCGTGCCTTTCAGCTCTTCGCGCTTCATGTTCGCCAGCTTCTGCAGCATATAGCCGATCTTGATCCGGTACGGCTCCTTGTCGTTGCGCCACCGGTCCAGGTTCGCCAGATCTCCGATCGCCTCGCAATCCCGGCGGATCGACTCGATCAGCTCTTCCGACACCTTCACGATGCTCGTGCTGAAGCTGAGCAGCGACATCAGCTTGCGCAGTTCCGCGCGGTACTTCGACACCGTAAGGTGACGATGCCGGTTGAACGTCTCCCACGTTACATCCGACGTGCAGGACGGATTGCCGTCCCGGTCGCCGCCGATCCACGAACCGAAGCGGAGATACGTCGGCACATGCCAGCGTTCGCCCGGATAATATTTGTCCAGGCAGCGCTCCAGCTCCTCATAGACGTCAGGCAGCACATCGAACAGCGTCTGATCGAAATAGAACAGCCCGTTCTGCACTTCGTCGAGGACGGTCGGCTTGCGGCTGCGAAGCTCGTCCGTCTGCCAGAGGGTCAGCACTTCGTTGAGCAGTTTGTCCCGCAGACGCTCGCGCTCGCGGTTCGTCAGCGTCGGATTGTCCAGTTCCAGCACGTCGCAGGCCATCCGTTTGTGAATGTCGAGCACGGCGCGTCTTGTCGCCTCGGTCGGATGCGCGGTCATGACAAGCTCGAGCGAAATGCCTTTGATCATTTCCCGAACGATCTCGACCGGAACGCCGCGTTCCTTCAGATCCTTCACTGCGCTCTCGATGGAGCCCGGCTGCACGGCTGCGCCCGCCGAACGCTCATAATCCCGCTTGCGCCGAATCCGGTGAATCTGTTCCGCAATATTGACGAGCTGAAAATAAATCGCGAACGCCCGGATCACCTGATGCCGAATCTCCGGATTGAGCGATTCCACGAGCTGTTTGAACTCCTCATGCAGCTTCGGGTCGAACGACGCGCGGAGTGTCTTGCTCATCTCGCGGATGCGTTCGACGACTTCGAGCAGCTGCTGTCCGCCCTGGTGCACGAGCACTTCACCCAGGATATTGCCCAGATAGCGGACATCCCGCCTCAGCAGGCTGCTGACCTGGGGGCGGCTCTGAGCCGTTTGGGTTGCGGCTTGATCGGACATACCTTTCCTCCTGACTGTTCATGCGCACTGCGCCGCAAGCGCAGCATCCGTATAAAAACTCACTCTCTCCATCATACAACAAAACGGGCTTCCGATGAAGTCCGGGCATAGAAAAAACTCCTTACCAACCGTAAGGAGTTTCCGATATGCGCTGTTATGGAGCGGGTGATGGGAATCGAACCCACGCTACCAGCTTGGAAGGCTGGAGTTCTACCATTGAACTACACCCGCGGAAAAGTGGCGTGCCCAGAGAGATTCGAACTCCCGACCTTTTGATTCGTAGTCAAACGCTCTATCCGGCTGAGCTATGGGCACATAAAGAAATGGAGCGGACGACGGGAATCGAACCCGCGACCCTCGCCTTGGCAAGGCGATGCTCTACCGCTGAGCCACGTCCGCAGATTATGCTGCCGTGATTTCCGATGACTTCATCGAAGCGGCAACAACAAATATATCAGGTTTTCAGGGTGATTGCAAATGGTTTGTCACAAACATCTGCAATCGGTATGCGCACTCACAGGCGGCAGGCAGATGGTGCGCGTAGAGGGACTTGAACCCCCACGGTTGCCCGCTGGAACCTAAATCCAGTGCGTCTGCCAATTCCGCCATACGCGCACGGGCTGATGGTGAGCCATGTAGGACTCGAACCTACGACACCCTGATTAAAAGTCAGGTGCTCTACCAACTGAGCTAATGGCTCATAACGTGGCTGGGGATCTAGGATTCGAACCTAGGAATGACGGAGTCAAAGTCCGTTGCCTTACCGCTTGGCTAATCCCCATCAAAAACGCTGCTTGGGTGCAGCGGAGCAAAAAAAAAGATGGTGACCCGTAGGGGATTCGAACCCCTGTTACCTCCGTGAAAGGGAGGTGTCTTAACCCCTTGACCAACGGGCCACAAAAGAGAAGGAGAAAAAAAGCTGGAGCTCTCAACCGGGATCGAACCGGTGACCTCATCCTTACCATGGATGCACTCTACCAACTGAGCTATGAGAGCGTGTGGCTCCCCGAACAGGACTCGAACCTGTGACAACTCGGTTAACAGCCGAGTGCTCTACCGACTGAGCTATCGGGGAATGAGGGGGTGTGTATTCCATTATACAGGAAAATTTGCACCCTGAAAACCGGATGCGAATGAAATGTTGAATCAAGCTGATGGTGTTTAGGATAAGCCCTCGACCGATTAGTATTCGTCAGCTTCACGCGTTGCCGCGCTTCCACCTCGAACCTATCAACCTGGTCATCTTCCAGGGGTCTTACCTTTACAGTGGGAAATCTCATCTTGAGGGGGGCTTCGCGCTTAGATGCTTTCAGCGCTTATCCCGTCCGTACTTGGCTACCCAGCGGTGCTCCTGGCGGAACAACTGGTACACCAGCGGTACGTCCATCCCGGTCCTCTCGTACTAAGGACAGCTCCTCTCAAATTTCCTGCGCCCGCGACAGATAGGGACCGAACTGTCTCACGACGTTCTGAACCCAGCTCGCGTACCGCTTTAATGGGCGAACAGCCCAACCCTTGGGACCTACTTCAGCCCCAGGATGCGATGAGCCGACATCGAGGTGCCAAACCTCCCCGTCGATGTGGACTCTTGGGGGAGATAAGCCTGTTATCCCCAGGGTAGCTTTTATCCGTTGAGCGATGGCCCTTCCATTCGGTACCACCGGATCACTAAGCCCGACTTTCGTCCCTGCTCGACTTGTCAGTCTCGCAGTCAAGCTCCCTTCTGCCTTTACACGCTCCGAATGATTTCCAACCATTCTGAGGGAACCTTTGGGCGCCTCCGTTACGCTTTGGGAGGCGACCGCCCCAGTCAAACTGCCCGCCTGACACGGTCCCTGCACCGGATCACGGCGCCAGGTTAGAACTTCGATACGATCAGGGTGGTATCCCAACGGCGCCTCCACCGAAGCTGGCGCTCCGGCTTCCCAGGCTCCCACCTATCCTGTACAGACCGTACCAAAGTCCAATATCAAGCTGCAGTAAAGCTCCATGGGGTCTTTCCGTCTTGTCGCGGGTAACCTGCATCTTCACAGGTACTAAAATTTCACCGGATCTCTCGTTGAGACAGCGCCCAAGTCGTTACGCCATTCGTGCGGGTCGGAATTTACCCGACAAGGAATTTCGCTACCTTAGGACCGTTATAGTTACGGCCGCCGTTTACTGGGGCTTCGGTTCACAGCTTCGGCCTAAACCTAACCGCTCCCCTTAACCTTCCAGCACCGGGCAGGCGTCAGCCCGTATACTTCGCCTTGCGGCTTCGCACAGACCTGTGTTTTTGCTAAACAGTCGCTTGGGCCTTTTCACTGCGGCCCCCTCGGGCTATTCACCCTACCGGGGCACCCCTTCTCCCGAAGTTACGGGGTCATTTTGCCGAGTTCCTTAACGAGAGTTCTTCCGCGCGCCTCAGCATGCTCTGCTTGCCTACCTGTGTCGGTTTGCGGTACGGGCACCTTCGCCTGGCTAGAGGCTTTTCTCGGCAGCCAGAACGCATGACCTTCGGTACTACAAGTTTCCCTCCCCGTCACAGCTCAGCCTTGTGACGCACGGATTTGCCTGTGCGCCAGCCTCGCTGCTTGGACGGACTATTCCAGCAGTCCGCGTCACTGTCCTTCTGCGTCACCCCATCGCTCTTCAGCGGCTTACGGTGGTACAGGAATATCAACCTGTTGTCCTTCGACTACGCCTTTCGGCCTCGCCTTAGGCCCCGACTAACCCTGAGCGGACGAACCTTCCTCAGGAAACCTTAGGCTTTCGGCGGATGGGATTCTCACCCATCTTTTCGTTACTCATACCGGCATTCTCACTCGAGTACACTCCACCAGTCCTTCCGGTCTGACTTCAACGCGTACCCGACGCTCCCCTACCGCAGCGCACGAACGTGCGCGTACCCATAGCTTCGGCGGCGTGTTTAGCCCCGTTACATTTTCGGCGCAGAGTCACTCGACCAGTGAGCTATTACGCACTCTTTGAATGGTGGCTGCTTCTAAGCCAACATCCTGGTTGTCTTTGCAACTCCACATCCTTTCCCACTTAACACGCACTTGGGGGCCTTAGCTGATGATCTGGGCTGTTTCCCTCTTGACCATGGATCTTAGCACTCATGGTCTGACTCCCGGGCAGCAAGTATGCGGCATTCGGAGTTTGACAAGACTTGGTAACCCTTGGCAGGCCCCGCACCCTATCAGTGCTCTACCTCCGCTACTCTACACCCGAGGCTAGCCCTAAAGCTATTTCGGGGAGAACCAGCTATTTCCGGGTTCGATTGGAATTTCTCCGCTACCCCCACCTCATCCCCGAGCTTTTCAACGCTCGTGGGTTCGGGCCTCCAGTCCGTGTTACCGAACCTTCACCCTGGACAGGGGTAGATCACCCGGTTTCGGGTCTGCGCCTGCGTACTCATTCGCCCTCTTCAGACTCGCTTTCGCTCCGGCTTCGGCTCCCCGCCTTAACCTTGCACGCAAACGCAACTCGCCGGTTCATTCTACAAAAGGCACGCCATTACCCGTGACGTTTCCGAAGGAAAGCGTCATAGGGCTCTGACTTCTT